>JAXGTH010000150.1:0-6477 GCA_040775045.1 Bacteroidales bacterium | reverse complement strand
TTGTACACCACGCTGATCTTTTCCTCAGGCACCTTGTACTGGTTGATGATATCGCGCTTGGAGAATTCCGACACCGTGACCACCCGGGTGGCCTTGCGGGCATACCTCGGGAAAAAGTAGCGGTAATATTTACGCTCCAGCAAGGGCAGATCGGCGGGGTAATGCTCGAAGTTCAGGTCGTGGAACACCGGGATGGAGGGCACGCTGCTCCTGAGCGAGAGGTAAGCATCGGGAGAGAGGAAGAGGTCGGCGCCTATCTTCCTGAGGATATGGGGGATGGTCCATTCGAACCATAAATAATACAGAAACGGATGCCTGGCCTGCGGGGGGACCGCCAGGGGGGTGATGTTGTCGGAAAAGATAAAACGCTCATCCCATTTGCGGTCGAAGATAAAATAGAATTCATGCTCGGGATGTGCCACAGTGATCCTTTTCAGCGTTTCGTAGGCAACCCAGCCTATGCCTTCAAGCTTGTCGGGGAGCAGCAACCTGGTGTTTACGGCGATCTTCAAGGTTGTCGGGTTTAAGAGTTTTTCAAGCAAAATATCATAATGTCGTCCGGGCTTGCGTTATTATGATAATTTTGTACAAATTTAAGTTTTTTCTGACAAGTCACTGAAGCAATTCATTGAGCGCGGGCAGGCCCCCGACATTGTTATGCAGCGGAAGTTCATCACCAACCTCATCCTCTTACTGTCACTGAACCTGCTCATCAAGCCGTTCTGGATCCTGGGCATCGACCGTACGGTACAAAATGTGGTCGGGGAAGAGATGTACGGGTTCTACTTCGTGGTGTTCAACTTTTCATTTCTTTTCAACATCCTGCTCGACCTTGGCATCACCAATTTCAACAACCGCAACATTGCCCGCCACAGCCATCTCCTGAACAAGCATTTTTCGGGCATCATCGTGGTGAGGTTCCTCCTGGCCCTGCTCTATGTGGCGGTTACTTATATCGTGGCCCTGATCATCGGCTTTGGCCCGGAGCAGCTGTCACTGCTCGGATGGATCGTCCTGAACCAGTTCCTCCTGTCGACCATCCTGTACCTGCGGTCGAACATCAGCGGGTTGCTGCTGCTGAGGACCGACAGCCTCATCTCCGTCCTCGACCGGCTGCTGATGATCATCTTCTGTGCCGTGCTCCTCTGGGGTAATGTCATGAGCACGCCTTTCCGCATCGAATGGTTCGTATATGCACAAACGGCTGCCTATGTGCTTACGGCCATCCTTGCCTTCACCCTGGTGGTGATCAAGGCAAAGTTCAGGAAGATATACTGGGACTGGCCCTTCTTTGTGATGATCATCAGGCGCAGCCTGCCGTTCGCAACGCTCGCGCTGATGATGTCGTTCTACAACCGCATCGACCCGGTGCTGATCGACAAGATCCTGCCGGCTCCCGACGGAAAGATACAGTCGGGGATCTACGCCAAGGGGTTCCGCCTCTTTGATGCCGCCAACCAGATCGCATACCTTTTTGCGGTATTGCTGCTTCCGATCTTTTCGAACATGATCGCCACCGGCAAGTCGGTGGCCAGGATCGTGCGGCTGGCCTTTTCGCTGCTGTTCACCCTGTCGGTCACGGCCGCCGTAGTATCATTCTTCTACGCACCGGAGGTGATGGCCCTGCTTTACCCGGGCGAGAACATCGCCGCCACGCAGATCTTCGGCATCCTGATGTTCGGCTTCATCGCCGTTTCGGGCATATACATTTTCGGCACCCTGCTCACGGCCAACGGGAGCCTTAAGGCGCTAAACCTTATCGCGGCAGGTTCTATCATCATCAACCTGGCCATCAACCTGTTCCTGATCCCGAGGCTGCAGGCCACAGGCTCGGCCTATGCCAGCCTTTCGGCCCAGTTCTTCTCGTTCATCCTGCAGGTGGTCATTGCGCAGCGGATCTTCAGGTTCAGGGTCGACTACCGCTACCTGAGCTCGCTGGCCCTGTTTACGGGAGGGCTTTTCCTGGCTGCCTTCGCGAGCAGGATGCTCCCCCTTAGCTGGTACATCGGCATGGCATTGCTGGCACTCTTCGCGATCGTTTATGCCTGGTCACTCAGATTGCTCAGCCTCAGGGGGTTCATCCGCATCATCCGCCAGCGCGAACCGGAAGAAATACCTCCGGAAAGCTGAGATGTTTCACAGGGCAGACAATAATATGCCTGAGCCCTGCATTATAATTGTTGCATTGAAATAAATTTCCTATTTTTGACGCCTTTGTACAATTTAGTTCTAACAAGATGGTAAGTAAGTTTGCAGAAAACGGCGACTTTGATACATCCGGTTTCGTCTACTTCCTGTATTACTGGAGGAAACCCCTGATCATCATCACGATCATCGCCATCCTTGCTTCGATCCTGTTCTCCTCACCGTTGTTCATCACGCCCAAGTACAAATCGACGGTCATCCTTTTCCCGGTGGCCACCAACTCGATATCCAAGGCACTCATCAGCCAGCAATCGGGCATCAAGGAAGACGTACTGGGGTTTGGCGAGGAAGAGCAGGCCGAGCAGATGTTGCAGATCCTGAACTCCAACAAGATCAGGGACAGGATCGTGAAGAAGTTCGACCTTATGGAACACTACGGGATCGATCCGGGCTCGAGGTACAGGAATACCCGGCTTGTAAAGGAGTACGAGAGCAACGTCTCGTTCCGCCGCACCGAGTATATGGCAGTGAAGATCAGCGTGCTCGACAAGGATCCGCAGATGGCTGCCGATATCGCCAACACCATTGCCGAACTCCTTGATTCGACGAAAACGCAGATGCAGAAAGAGCGTGCCATGACGGCCTTCAGGATCGTGGAGCAGGAATACATTGACCTGCAGAAGGAGATCTCGGGTATCGTCGACAGCCTTAAGGTGATCGGAAAACTTGGCGTTAACGATTACGAGTCGCAGTCGGAGGTGATCAACCAGCAGCTGGCCATTGCCCTGCGCAACGGTGATATGGGAGCCGTGAGGGCCCTGGAAGAAAGGCTCGACGTGCTGGCCGAATATGGCGGGGCCTTCCTTTCGCTGAAGAACACCCTTGAGTTCAAGTCGGAACAGCTGACCCTGCTCAAGGCCAAATACCAGGAAGCCAAGGTCGACGCCCAGGCGGAGCTGCCACAGAAGTTCGTGGTCAACTCGGCCTACCAGGCAGAGAAGAAATCATATCCTGTGCGCTGGATCATCGTGGTCATCACGACCCTCTCATCACTGCTGCTTGCCATCCTGGTGCTTATCATCATCGAAAACTTTGCACGGATCAAAAAAAAAAGCCTGAGCATTAAACTCTGGTCATTCGACAACCTGGCCTTCCTGAACCAGGATGACAAAAAAAAGAAGAAGAAAAAGAAGAAGAAAAAAAACAAGGAGAAGAAAGAAAAAAGGACCATACATGAAGAGCGGGTGACAGGCCCGGTGGCTGAAAGGCCTTCACCGGAAGAAGACAACGGAATAACCCCCGGACACGAAGAAGGGCCCGGCATCGCGAACGAAGGATCCGGACCGGGATCATCCGCCCGGGAAACAGAAAACACTGAAGAAAAACATAATACAGAATCATCCGAAGAAAAATCCTATAATACCTCTGAGATGAAAAGCTTTTACGATAATACAGGCCTTGTCGGCATCTTAATAAAATGGTGGATCCATATTGCCGTGATCGCCCTCATCGCCCTGCTCCTTGGCGTGCTGTTCTCCAGCCCGGTGTTCATCACGCCCAAGTATAAGTCGTATGCCGTGGTTTATCCGGCCAATATCTCCCCGTATTCCGACGAGAGCGAGACCGAGCAGATGCTGCAGCTCCTGCAGTCGAAAGACATCAGGGACAGCGTGATCAAGAAATTCGACCTGGCCGCGCATTACAAGGTCGACAGCAACTTCAAGTATTTCTACTCGACGATCTATTATGAATTCGGGCAGAATGTGACCATATCGAAGACGCCCTACGAATCGGTAGAGATCACGGTGCTGGACAAGGACCCCGAGATGGCCAACAATATGGTGAATGCCATCATCGATTTCTACAACAAGAAGGTGAGGACCCTGCACAACGAAAAGTATATCGAGGTGATCAGGATGTACGAGGCCATCATCGACAAGAAGCAGGCCCACATCGATTCGCTGAAGAACCGCCTGTACATGCTCAGCACCGAATACGGGCTGATCGACTATGACGCCCAGGCGCTCGAGATCACCAAGGGCTACCTGCGCACGGTGATGGGCGCCACCAGCACCAGCATCAACCAGAAAGAGGTGATGAGGCTGAAGGAGAACATCGAGCAGAAGGGTGGTGAGCTCATCGAACTCGTGGAATCGATCAAGAACGAGGCACAGAATTTCTCCATGCTCAAGGTGGATTACGAGACGGCGGTCAGGTTCTATACCGACGAGCTGACCTACGCCAACGTGGTGACGCCGCCTTACCCGGCCGACAAGAAGTCGTATCCCATACGCTGGCTTATCGTGGTGTTCACGGTGATCGCCACGGTATTCCTTGCCATCATCATCATCCTTATCATCGAAAGGTACAGGCACCATTTAAGGATAAAGAAGTAAAAGATCGCCAGACCTTTGAAACTGATCGAAAAATACAGGATCTTCATTGTTTACGCGGTAAGCCTGGCCTTCATCGCCCTCAATGCCTATCTTATCGTGCAGGACAAGTACTATGCACTGCTCACGCCGGTATTGCTGATCTTCCTGTTATTATATATTTTCTCGCTCGACAAGCTCATCCTGATCATCACTTTCCTCACGCCCATAGCCGTCAACTATAAGGATCCGGAGCTGGGGATCGGTATCAGCCTGCCCTCGGAACCGCTTATGCTCGGCGTGCTGGTGGTGTTTATTCTGAAACTTTTCTATGAAGGCGGGTTTTCGCGCAGGATCATCAGGCATCCGGTCAGCATCTTTATCATCCTGAACCTTATCTGGCTGGGCGTTACCACCATCACCAGCGAGATCCCGCTGGTGTCGGTCAAATTCCTGGTGGCCAGGCTCTGGTTCGTGGTGCCATTTTATTTCATTGGCATCCTGGTATTCAAGGACATCAAAAACATCAAGCGTTTCAACTGGCTTTACGTCATCCCGCTCCTGCTGGTGATCTTTTACACGCTGATCAATCATGCCGGCTACGGCTTCGACAAGCCTTCGAGCAACATGGTGATGAAGCCGTTCTACAATGACCATACCGCCTACGGTGCGGTGATCGCTCTTTTCATCCCTTTCTTTGCGGGTTTCACCTTCAGCCGGAATTACACCAGGCCGCAGCGCATCGCCAGCCTGGTGATACTGGTGATCCTGATCATCGGGATCATATTCTCATACAGCCGGGCGGCCTGGATCAGCCTTGCCTTTTCGCTGATGGTATACGGGATCATCATCCTCAAGATCAAATTCAGGTGGGTGCTGGCCGGGGTTGTCGCCATGGGCCTGATCTTCTATGTTTTCTCCTTCCAGTTTATCGACAGGCTGGAACGCAACAAGCAGGACTCCTCGACCGACTTTGTCGAGCACATACAGTCGATCTCCAACATCTCCTCCGATGCCTCGAACCTCGAGCGCATCAACCGCTGGAACTGTGCCATCAGGCTATACAAGGAAAGGCCTTTCTGGGGTTGGGGGCCCGGCACCTACCAGTTCGTTTACGCACCCTTCCAGCGTTCGAAGGAGAAGACCATCATCAGCACCAATGCCGGCGACATGGGTAACGCCCACAGCGAATACATCGGGCCGCTCTCGGAATCGGGCATACTGGGCATGCTCACCTTTATTGCCATCGTGGTGGCAGCCTCGGTCACGGGAATGCGCGTATACCGCAGGGCCAGGTCGAAGGAGGTGAAGCTCATCAGCCTGGTGATCATCCTGGGATTAATGTCCTATTTCGCCCACGGCCTCCTCAACAACTTCCTCGACACCGACAAGGCGTCCGTACCTTTCTGGGGTTTTATCGGCATTCTTGTTTCACTGGACCTTTACCATACACGGAAGGGAAAGGAAGACGGGAAATCTGAACTTTGAACTCTGAACTCTGAACTCTGAACTCCGGACTTTGAGCCATTGCTGCCCGGGATAAAGTATGTCAACTTTCTGAATCGTCTCATTATGCAGGATTATGAGAAGCTATTTAATATGAGGCTTTTGGTGGTTCTTGATTCATTCATATTGGAATCATGGTTCGGCTTCGCTCACCATGACAAGATGCATTTTTTAAACAAGAGAAGGGCGCGGCACTCAATAACTTGATTTCATTTGTGTGCCGCGCCCTTCTTCCTATTATAACGATGTTGAATTGTCACCGCGAGCGAAGTCGAGCGGTTCTATCAATTACGCATTTATCGCTGCTTAGAATTATCCCGGACACCAGTAACTCTGAACTTTGGACTTTTTAATTAAGTACAAGGTATTACGTACCAGGTATTAGGATCTGGCGTCGGGCATCAGGCATCAGGCTTCAGGCTTCAGGCGTCAGGCGTCAGGCATCAGTCATCGG
>JAXGTH010000149.1:0-6556 GCA_040775045.1 Bacteroidales bacterium | reverse complement strand
CTGTTCGAAATTGACAGAAAGGACGGATACCATTATGTCAGTCTCTGGCATCACGAGGAGATCGAACCCATTGAGATAGACAAGAGGCATTACCTACCAGCCACCACAGATGCATTTAACCCCTGGTTCAGGAACACCCGGAGGGAAGGCAATGTGGACTGCATTGCTGCGTTCCCGCAACTGATCACCCTCTACGACGACAACCACCGGCTCAGGATCAGCGCTGCTGCAGGCGACAGGATCCTGGTATGGCTGGACGAGTCCGACTATGGTTTCGATCACAGGGAATTTCCTGCCGGAGAAGGTATGGTGATGCCCGAAGGCGCATGGCTGGCCGGGAATGAGAAGGTGATCGTGCAGCTGTTCGAGGGGGACGAGCTCATCGACGAAAGGGTTTACCTGGCATACAACGGCAAACCATGGCTGATCTCTGAAATTACAAGGACCAGCAGTGAGATCGATAAAAGAGGCACTGTAAGGGTGAAGGGAGGCTCTTTTTCTTTCGTGGCGGAGAACAACGACCAGTTCATCCCCTACCCCGGCCCGGCCACGCCTGTTGATACCATGGTTCATGAATTCCATATCGACAGGCATCCCGTAACCAATGAACAATACAAGGCATTCCTTGAGGCAACGGGCTACCGGCCGGATACACCGGACAACTTTTTAAAGCACTGGTCGAACGGCGGTTTCCCGGATTCCATTGCCCGCGATCCCGTAGTCTACATCGACCACCGGGATGCCCAGGCATATGCGGAATGGGCCGGCAAGCGCCTCCCCACGGAGCTGGAATGGCAGTATGCCATGAGCACCAGTGACCTGGAATATGGTCGCGTGTGGGAGATGACCAGCGACCGGTACGACAATGGTTCGCATACTTTTATCATCATGAAGGGCGGAAGCGATTTCAAGCCTGAATCAAGCTGGTGGTACATCCAGGGCGGGAAACATCCTCCTGAGCGGCAACAGATGCTACTTCAGGTGAGCCCCGGCTTCGACCGCGCATCCACGGTCGGCTTCAGGTGCGTGCAGGATCCTGACTGATCCTTCGCATTCCTTATGCACCTCACCCCTTAACCCCCTCCCCTTTTCCCCTCTCCTTAAGGAGAGGGGCCAGGGGTGAGGTGGATACATGGATACTGAATATTATAAACGCTTCCAACAACAATTGTGAAAACAAATAATAAGTGAAATATTTCATATATTTGCAAGAAACAAGGTCACTGATGATTCATCACCTTACCCACGGCAAATGGTACAAGAAGTCCTGGAAAGGGCTTTTCGAGTGCTGGATATATTAGCCTTCAATTCTTCCTTCCCTTAACAAACATTTCATTTAATTATGCGATCATCCCATGCACGCATACGTATTCAATATCCAGCGATTTTCGATCCACGACGGCCCGGGCATCCGGACGACGGTCTTTCTCCAGGGCTGTCCGCTGCAATGCATCTGGTGCCATAATCCCGAGGGCATCCCGCAATATCTCCGGAACAGGGAGGGAGAATATCCGCCGGGGATCAGGGAATATTCCCCTCTTGAGCTCCTGGATGAAGTTATAAAGGACAGGGTCTTCTATGAAGCTTCGGGTGGAGGGGTCACCCTGTCAGGGGGGGAACCGCTGATGCAGGCCGGATTTGTCATGGAAATGCTCATGAAGCTTCGTAAAGAATCCCTCCACAGTTGCATCGACACTTCGGGATATGCACCTGCTAATGTGTTCAGGGAAGCTGCAGAGCAGGCAGACCTTATCCTGTTCGACCTCAAGTTTGCGGACACAGGCCGGCACGCACAGTATACGGGCACGGATAACAAACTCATTCTCGAAAACCTTTCACAGCTGATCAATGGTCAGGGGCAGTTCAGGATACGCATCCCGCTCATCAGCGGCATCAACGACGATGATGACAACATAAATGGCATCGCCCGGTTGCTGGAAGGAAAGGAGGGATTGAATGTCGATCTTCTCCCCTACCACAACCTGGGCCAGGCCAAATGGATGAGACTTTCGGGCAAGCTTGCACCGAAGCTGAAAGCCCCCAATGCAGGCCGGCTCCGGGAGATCAGGGAAATTTTTCAACAACACGGACACCATGTTTTTATTGGAGGATAACATAACACCATGAACGAAAGGATCAGATCATTACGCGAAAGGAGCCTAAACGCCATCCCGCACATTTCCGGCGAACGGGCTGGGCTCATCACCGATTTCTATATGAACAACGCGGATTCCGGTGACCCCGTCCCCGTGATGCGGGCCAGGGCACTGGAATACATCCTGCAGCATAAGAAAATATATATCGGCGACGGGGAACTCATCGTGGGTGAGCGCGGGCCTGAACCCAAGGCCACGCCGACCTATCCCGAGATATGTGTCCACACCGAAGAAGACCTCGATGTGCTCCATCAGCGCGAAAAGGTGGCCTTCCGCGTAGATGCCGGCGTGAAGGAGACCCTGCTGAAAAAAACAGCTCCCTTCTGGAAGGGCCGGTCGATGCGTGAACGGATCTTCAGCATGGTCGACGATAATTGGAAGACCTGCTATGAGGCCGGCATCTTCACTGAGTTCATGGAACAGCGCGCCCCCGGCCATACCGTGCTCGACGATAAGATCTACCATATGGGGATGAACGGTTTCAGGGAACGCATCAAAAAAAGCATGGATAGTCTGGACCCTGGCGACCCGGAGGCCCAATCGAAAAGGGATGAACTCAAGGCCATGGACATCGTGGCCGGCGCCCTGGTGATGTTTGCTGAACGGCATGCCGATGCACTGGCCCTGCTGGCAAGGAACGAGAAAAACCTGCCACGGAAAGATGAACTGCTGCAGATGGAAGAAAACTGCCGTCATGTGCCGGCCAACCCGCCCCGGACCTTCTGGGAGGCGTTACAGTATTACTGGTTCGTACACCTGGCGGTGATCACGGAGCTGAACCCATGGGATTCGTTCAACCCGGGAAGGCTGGATCAGCATCTGATGCCGTTCTATGAGGAGGGGTACAGGGTGCAGGGTGCAGGGTTCAGGGAAAAGGCAAAAGAATTACTGCAGGCTTTCTGGATCAAGTTCAACAACCATCCCGCACCGCCAAAGGTGGGCATCACGGCAAAAGAAAGCAATACCTATACTGACTTCTCCCTGATCAACACGGGTGGGCTGAAACCCGACGGTACCGATGCCGTGAACGAGCTCACCTACCTGATCCTCGACGTGATCGAAGAGATGAGGTTGCTGCAGCCCAGTTCCATGGTTCAGCTCAGCAGCAAAAACCCGGATGCCTTTATCGACCGGGCCCTGAAGATCGTGCAGACCGGCTTCGGGCAGCCTTCCATCTTCAATACCGACGCCATCATCCAGGAAATGCTGAACCACGGCAAGGATATCACCGACGCCCGCAACGGAGGAGCCAGCGGCTGCGTGGAAACAGGCGCTTTCGGGAAGGAAGCCTATATCCTGACCGGCTATTTCAACCTTCCCAAAGTGCTCGAGATCACCCTTTACAACGGGCTGGACCCGCGCAGCGGAAAACAACTCGGGCCACAAACAGGGGAAGCCAAGGATTTCAGGAATATGGACGAACTACTGGAAGCTTTCAGGGTACAGCTCCATCACTTCGTGGATATAAAACTAAGGGGCAACGACATCATCGAACGATTATATGCTGATCACCTTCCGGTCCCCTTCCTCTCGCTCATCACCGACGATTGCATAGCCAGGGGGAAGGATTACAATGCCGGCGGGGCAAGGTACAATACAAGTTATGTCCAGGGCGTGGGCATCGGAAGCATCACTGACATGCTGTCGGCCATCAGACACCACGTATTTGAACAGAACCATCTAACCATGCTGCGGTTGCTTGAAGCCATGCGCAGCGACTTTGCCGGGGATGAGCAACTGAGGCTGAGATTGTGGAACGAAACACCCAAATACGGAAACGACGACGACCGCGCCGATGAGCTGATGAAGAAGGTCTTCAGGATGTACCTCGAGGCTATCGACGGCAGGCCGAACATGAAAGGCGGGACCTACCGCATCAATATGCTGCCCACCACATGCCATGTGTATTTCGGAAGCGTGACCGGTGCGACACCCGACGGGCGCCACGCGGGTAAGCCACTCTCGGAGGGCATCTCACCCATGCAGGGGGCCGACGTAAAAGGCCCGACCGCAGTGCTGAAGTCTGCCGCCAAGATGGACCACGTCCTGACCGGGGGCACCCTGCTGAACCAGAAGTTCACCCCATCGTTTTTCGATGATCCTAAGGGACAGGTCGCCGTCAGACAGCTCATTCGTGCCTATTTCAGCATGAACGGCCACCATATACAGTTCAACGTGGTGGATGCAGAAACCCTTAAGAAGGCGAAGCAACATCCCGAAGAATACCGCGACCTTATCGTGCGCGTGGCCGGCTACAGCGACTATTTCGTTGACCTGACGGAAGAATTGCAGGACGAGATCATCAGGAGGACCGAGCACAGAAACTGAGACTCAGGGACTATGAGACTCTGGGACTGTGTGACTGATTGAACTAAAATGACTAAAGTGAGCTAAAGTCTAGAATACCTGTCGCCTATCGCCCTGAGCCTGTCCCGAGCGAAGACGAGGGGCCCATCGCCTATCGCCTAACGCCTATAGCCCATTATAATAACTATACAGCTTTACCAGGTCTTCCCTGTCCCTGAGCTTCAGGTGTTCTTTCTTAATGTAATCCTCCAATTCTTCCCGGTGCTCCTTAAGCATCGCGAGGATGTCCTTTTTCGAAAGCTTCAGCCGCTCCAACGTTCCTCCGTCCCTCCTGGTGTAATACTCTTCTAGTTTGTAAAGCTGGTCATTCGCAGGATCCCCGTCGCCATCGGCTACACGGTACTTTATATAATGCCTTAAGAGCAGGTCACAATTCCCTTCACAGAGGACTTCAAACCAGCCGTCGGCCACCTCCCCGTCTTCCCTGACGTAGGTGGTGTGAATGAATTTCTGATCCCCGATAAAAAGACAGGAGACCTCGCAGGGCTTTGCAAAGGAGAAAGTGTCGCCCTCCATGACGGCCTGCATCTTCTGGTGGTAGATGTTGTAACGGAAAAGGCCCTCAAGTATGCTACCGTCTGCCAGTTCGGCCCTCCCGTTTTCAAATGACTTTTCCAGGTACATGCAGCATGGATCGCCATAATAGAAATACTGTTTGTAACCACTGCCGCCCTCCCCAAACTCAGCAACGGGGACAGGGTCCTGCACGGCTTCATGGGTAAAGGTCCGCTGCGGAACCCTCGTCTTGTCATTGACCTTTGTAAGCGGCTCTTCCTGGCCCCAAAGCATGAAAAAGGCGAAGGCTCCGACTACCGAAAGTAATGCTTTTGCCTTCATAGCGATATGGATTTTGATAACCCGTTTAAGATACGAAAAATCAGTGAAAAAAGCAAGTAAAAAGGGCAGTTTCAGGGGAAGAAGGATGCCCGATACAGGATACCGGATGTCCCGAAAAACCAGAAATCTTCGATTTCATTGTTTTTCGTGGATCCTCGATCCCGGGAACCGGGAATCGGGACCGGAGACCGGCTGCTGGATACTGGCTTCTTGTTGCTGGTTACTGGCTTGTAATACCTTGTACGATTTCAGAGTTCAAAGTTCAAAGTTCAAGGTTCAGATTTCCGCCGCTTCCCTATTTTTCATACCTTGTGCCTGATAAACATTTGGAGTTATGCGTGCCTTCCTGTCCCTGTTCGTTTTTGTTTTTATCGTTAAGATTCTAGTCGGCCAGCCGGAAGATATCCGCGTGCTGATCATCGGCGAAGGTGAAGCATGGTCTGATCCGGAAGCCATGAAGATACGGCAATACCATAATAAAGGAATTAATTTCAGCTGGATACAAGGTGGTGAGACTGCCTGGAAGGAACTCGACCCCACCAGATACGACATCATTTGGGTACACCGCGGCGACAGCCTGTCTGATGCAGATTTTGAAGATGATCCCGGATATTACGCTGCCATGCTCGATTATGTTGAACATGGCGGAAGCATACTGCTTACACAGCATGCGCTCGACTTCATTCACAGGAGCGGGCTCGAGCCTGTCGCACCGCAACACCGCAGCAAATCATCCGAAGACAATGGCTATGGCCGCATGCTGGGTTTTCACTCCTTCCTGCACCATCCGCTCTTCGACTCGCTGAATGGCGGAGCCTACATCTGGAAGCCCCCCTTCGACACTACCGTAACCCAATGCGGGTATTTCGGAGATAAGGTACCGCAGAACTGCAGCGTGATTGCCGTCGACTGGGACTATATCTTCCTGAGGGAGAACAGCAGGCTGATCATTGAATATGAAACAGGTAAGGGCAAGATCCTCGGTATCGGGGCATATTTCAATCCCGGTGCACCAAACCTGAACCGTCAGCATTACGATCTCTTCTATAAAAATGTTTTTGAATACCTGTCGGGAAAAAAGCAGGGAGCTGAAGCTCACAACTGGCAATACGGCGGGCAAAAGGCCGAACCCCTCGACTTTGTCCTGACCAGGCAATTCATCCCCCCGGAAGCGAAAAAATGGGAAATGGGTGGAT
>JAXGTH010000148.1:0-6623 GCA_040775045.1 Bacteroidales bacterium | reverse complement strand
GTATCCTTCGCTGAACGGGTTTGAGCCCGTCGAGCACCGAAGGCACAGCCCGCTCAAGGATCACATAGGAAGCATAGTCGAGGAACCAGTTCTGGTACATCCCCGAAAGCTGTATGGTATGGTATTCACCGCTTTTAGAAAGGTCTTCCTCTGACGGGCTGAACTTTACTTCGGGACCATCAAGGCCTTCCGCTTCCTGTTCACCTTCCGGCAACTGGTTCATATCTTCATCGGGTTCCGGCATTTCGTCTGTTTTTATGGCTTGCGTGTAATTATTTAACCAGGCGCGATATCTCGCGGAATTCATCCGTACCTGAATACCTCAACAACTCGAAGAGGATGGATTCATAGGTGGTGATGATGGCCCCTGACTGCCGCATCCTCGCAACCGCAATGTTCTTGTCGTTCGGCTTCCTCGAACCGATGCAATCTTCAACGACAACAGGGGTGTATCCCTGCCTTACCAGGTCGTTCACGGTCTGCATCACACAAACATGAGCTTCTATGCCGGTAACGACCACATGTCTTTTTGCGGCCAGTGCCAGGTCCTCATTGAACCTGGGTTCATCACAGCAGCTGAACGATGTCTTCTCAATATGCTTATAACTGCCAAATACTTCGGCGATCTCAGGAATGGTTTCTCCCAGGCCTTTGGTGTACTGCTGCGTGATGACCATGGGGATATCGAGGGCAAGCAACCCCTGGAGCAGGATCCTGTTATTCCGTGCCAGTTGTTCATGTTCGTGGATGAAGGGAAAAAGCCTGGCCTGGATGTCGATCACGACGCCTATGGTATTATCTTTTTTTATCTGCATGATCCTGATTGGTTTGTGTACAAATTTCCTAAAGATTCAGCTACAAAGGTAATAAAACCCCTGCTTTTTATTAACATTCATGCGTGCAGAAATGCAATGCTTAAAGGGATTCCGGTCATCTTTTGATGAGGCGGAGCAGCAGGATCTCAAAAAGGATAAAAAGCAAAGCCGCCCAGATAAACCATTTCCATATCTCCCTTCCCGATGTGATTTGCTTGATATAGTTGCTCACAATTTCTTTCGAGGGATCAATAACGATTACCTGCACGTCACCAGGCCTGCTGAACAATGCTGACAGTTCGTCCGGGCCAAAGTTACTGGTCATGGATTCCCTTCGGTCGAAGTTGAAAGAGAATTCAAAAGACCATTCCTTTCCAGGTACCTCGAGCCAATAGTATCCCGCTTCGCTGATCCTGTCGTAAAGCATGATTTCAACCCTTTCCCCGCTGCGCTGTAACCCGGGGATGAACTCATATACCGTACCTTCCTGCCTGACCAACGGGCTTTGGTCACCATCAATGGGGATCATGCTTAAGGATAAGATATCATCCTTTCCGATCGTATGATAGAGCTTTTCCTGGGGCCTGCTGAGCATGGCCATCCTGTACAGCAACGGCACCCATAGTGCATGCCTGGCCATATTGCCAGAACCATCACCAGCAGGAGCGGCCATAACATAAAGCCGTCCCTTTCCATGAAATTGATGGGTAAGCATGGCGTCGCCATTCTGCAGGTCCAGGATCACATCCGATCGACCGCCAGGAGCAATTCTGATCGGGTAATGGCCCAGTGCAAAGGGCAGGTCGGGATTTTCCGGAACCGACTCAAACACGTCGTTGAAGAGTTCATGATCCAGGTTCATTCCAGTAACCAGCATACGTGATGTGTCGAAAGGTTCCATGCGTCCGGCCCTGAGCTGTTGCAGGAAAGCATTCACGGAAGGAAGGTCGGCATCTCTGCCGGGGATCAGCAACAGGCTCCCGCCTTCGTCGACAAATTTCTCAAGTTCCGTTCCAAGTCCTGTTGAAACAGTGCGGATGTTGTCAAGCACAATAAGGTCTGTAGCAGGAAAACGGCTGTAATCAAGCCGGCCCGGGGGGCTCAGGGTGAATTGAAAAACGGAATCGTTGTCGAAGAGCGCGTTGAGATAAAAACCACCACCGGTTTCACTGATCGCCATCACCGGGATCCTCTCCCGCACCGTCCATGAAAAAAACATGCGGTCGTCCCATGTAACGGGGAAGTCGTCGATGGCAAGCACCCCCTGATGCCGGCCACCTGTGCGGTTGGTAAAAGTTATTTTTACTTCTGCATCACCGTCTTTTTCAATATCGAAAGTGGTAAGCCCTCGTTGCACACCATCGATCATCAGCCGTATGGGGATATTTTCGAGATCGGTTTCCGATGCATTGACCAGCCTGGCAAAAAGATCCTGCTGCTGCCCGACGTGATTATACGGTGATCCGAACCAGCAACTGTCTATAAAAAGGTTACCCGGGGCACTGGCAACCACAGGGACCAAAAAGAGGGTGGAAGCGCTATCCGGAACGATACGGGAAAGATCGGCGGTGGCACGCTGAAAATCCGAAATAAAATAAAAATGGCTTTCCGAATCAACTTCGCGGGGCACCGTTTCCCGCATCCGCTCAAAAACCTCTGAAATATGCCTGACCCTGGGCGAAATACCGACCTCGCCGGCATACCTGGCAAAATCATCACGATTATAATATGGCTGATGCTTCGACTCGAAATCATTGGTCACGATCTGGAACCTGTCCGACTGGCTGTATGCCCCTGCGACTTCCAGTGCACGACCCACAGCCTTGTCAAGAAGGCTGAATCCGCCTGATGAAGCCTGCATGCTCATGGAATTGTCCATGTAAATGCTTACATAATGCATTGCAGCCTGCTTGTCGCCGCCGGGACCGGGAATATATGGCCTGGCAAAGGCCAGCACCAGCGCGGTGATGATCAGCATCCTTGAGATCAGCACCAGCAGGTGACGCAGCCGTTGCTGCCTTTTGGTTTCATTTTTCAGGTTCCTGAGAAAGGCAAGGTTGGTGAAATACAACTTCCGGTGCCTCCTGAAATTGAAGAGGTGAATGATCAGGGGGATGGCAATTGCCAGTAATCCCAGTAGCCATAGCGGATGTAAAAATGCCATAAGATGATTACGCCCCAACAGGGTCAATTATTGCTTGCCAAAAGTAATGAATAATGGCCAGCAGCGAACATGAACTTCGTATTACCATGAAGGCATCCCGGATCAATCACTGCTGTTCACAGCCGCTGCCTCAGGGACTTCAAGCACCAGGGGATTTTTCACTTTCTCCCTGAGAAGGGCAATATCGACCACTTCGATCATCTTGTCGACATAATGAAACTTGAGTCCGCTGATATAATCCTGGCGGATATCCTCTATATCCTTGAGGTTTTCTTTTGAGAGGATGATTTCCTTTACCCTGGCACGTTTGGCAGCAAGGATCTTTTCCTTGATCCCCCCCACGGGAAGTACTTTGCCCCGGAGGGTGATCTCACCTGTCATGGCGATCCCGCTGCGCACTTTCCGCTGCGTGAAAGCAGAAGCAAGTGCCGCGAACATGGTGATGCCAGCCGACGGCCCGTCCTTGGGTGTGGCGCCTTCCGGCACGTGGATGTGCACATTCCATTTCCTGAACACCTCGGGGTCGATCCCGAGGGTGGCAGCATGGGATTTAAGATATTCGTATGCCAGGCTGGCCGATTCCTTCATTACATCGCCCAGGTTTCCGGTAAGGGTAAGGGTCCCCTTGCCCCTGCTCAGGCTGACCTCCACGAAGAGGATCTCACCACCCACGGCTGTCCAGGCCAGCCCGGTGACCACCCCGGCAACATCGTTCGTGATGATCCTGTCGTACTGGAATTTGACCGGTCCCAGGAATTTCCTGAGATCGGAAGGCCCCACCTTTATATTATATTCCTCGTTCATGGCAATGAACCGTGCATTGCTCCTGATCACCTTCGCGATGGACTTTTCCAGGGTCCTTACGCCGGCTTCACGGGTGTAGTTGCTGATCATCTGCCTGATGATGTCCTTTGTGAATGTAAGCTGGCCTTTCCTGAGCCCATGTTCCGAAAGCTGCTTGGGCACAAGGTGCCGCCGTGCGATCTCCACTTTTTCTTCCAGCAGGTAACCGCTGAGGTCGATCACTTCCATCCTGTCGCGTAAGGCCGGATGTATGGTCGACAATGTGTTGGCGGTAGCAATGAACATGACCTTCGAAAGGTCGATGTTCACCTCAAGGTAGTTGTCGTGGAATTCGATGTTCTGCTCCGGATCGAGTATCTCCAGAAGGGCTGCCTGAGGATCGCCCTGCACGTTGTTGCCGCTCACCTTGTCGATCTCATCAAGCACGAATACGGGATTGGCCGATTTCACCTTTTTAAGGTTCTGCACGATCCTGCCCGGCATGGCCCCGATATAGGTCTTCCGGTGCCCGCGAAGTTCTGCTTCGTCGCGGACCCCGCCCAGCGACATCCTGATATATTTCCTGCCCAGGGCCCTGGCAATAGACCGCCCCAGAGAAGTTTTTCCTACTCCCGGGGGGCCAACGAGGCAGAGGATCGGAGCCTTATGGTCCTTCTTGAGCTTGATCACTGCCAGGTGCTCGATGATCCTTTCCTTCACCTTTTCAAGGCCGTAATGGTCCTCATCAAGGATGCGCTGTGCCCGGTTAAGATCGAGATTGTCAGCCGTGAATTCGTTCCAGGGAAGTTCGACAAGCATCTCCAGGTAGTTCACCTGAATGGAATATTCGGCTGCCTGCGGATTCATCCGCTGCAATTTCTTAAGTTCACTGTTGAAGGTTTCTTCAACTTCTTTGGACCATTTTTTACGCTTGGCCTTTTCCCTGAGCTCGTTCACCTCCTGCTCATAGGGACTGCCACCCAACTCTTCCTGGATGGTCTTCAGCTGCTGGTTGAGCAGGAAGTCGCGCTGTTGCTTGTCGAGATCGGTCTTCACCTTATCCTGGATCTGGTTCTTCAGTTCGAGCATTTGCATTTCCCTGCTCAGGGCCTTCAATACTTTATTGGCCCGTTCGGTGATATCCGACACTTCGAGTAACTCCTGCTTCTCCCTGATCTCGATGTTGAGGTTTGAAGAGGCAAAGTTGATCAGGAATACTGGACTTTCGATGTTCTTGATGGCAAAGGCGGCATCGGACGGGATGTTGGGCGACATCTTGATGATCTGTATCGAAAGGTCCTTTACCGAAGATATCAGCGCCTTGAACCCCTTGTCTTCCTTGTCGACCTCATGTTCCAGTGTTTCGAAAGGTAACACCCTTGCCTTGAAATAGGGTTCGGACCGGATCAGTTGCACCATCCTGAACCGCTTTTTGCCCTGGATGATCGCCGTGGTGCTCCCGTCGGGCATCTGCAGGATCTTCATGATCTGGGCAACGGTACCCACACTGAAGAGATCGTCGGCCCCGGGATCCTCCACCTGCACATCACGCTGGGTCAGTACTCCGATGATCTTGTCGCCGGCGTATGCCTCCTTGATGAGCTTGATGGATTTGTCGCGCCCTACGGTGATAGGGATCACCACCCCAGGGAAGAGTACGTTGTTCCTGAGGGGAAGGATGGGCAACTCTTCGGGGACCTTCTCGCTGTTCATCAGGGCTTCATCCTCATCGCTCAGCAAAGGGATGAATTCGGTATCACCGTCGAGAAGATCAGAAAAATCAAGTATGTTTTTGTCAGTAAAATGATCCATGTCGAAAGTCAGGTTGTCAGTATGTCAGTAGATGCAGCAGGTCCGGTCAGGAGAATTATACTCAAAAACCCACATATTGTTACGTTTTCGGGCATAATACCATCATGAGCCTTACTGCAATGATGTTAGTACTTTAGTGATGGCAATCATCGTGCCAAGGCAAGCCTGTAGTATGTAAAAAGGAATATGGAAAATGGAAAAGGGGGAAGGGAGAAGGGGGAAGTAATGAGATGTGAGATGTGAGACTATGTGACTGTGGGCCGTGTTGGATTTCCGCGTACCCCGCACCTATCTTATGACTGTGGGACTATGAGACTTTGGGACTTTGGGAGGTGACTATAGTGAACTAAAGTGACTAGGGTGAGCTAAAGTAAGCTATGATAGCTTAACTATAGCCCAACGCCTGTAGCCTGCCGCCCGGTACAGGATGCATTCTTTTTCTCATTGCAGGTCAACTTATTTTCCCTAAATTTGTAGCAGTTAATAACCGGAAATCCATAAGGGATGAATTACATCATTTTTGACAATTTCAGGAGAAACTATCTTCTTCCGCTCACTTTCACAAGGCCCGTGGCCGATATACGCATCGGAATCCTGACCATCCGGGAGAAGTGGGAATATTTCCTGGGAGAGAAGACTTCCAGTCTCACCGAGGATTACCTCAGTGCAAAGTACCCTATTGTTAAAGCTGATGACAATATCCTGATCAACGGTTCCGTGATTCCCAACGAAAAGCTGGTAAAAGAGATCAAAGGGCTCGACAATAACCAGGTGCTCGTCAAGGGGGATGTGATCATCGCACTAAGGGTGTCGGCCAGCGACCTCGACCATATCGATGATACAGAAGGCATGGATGAAATTGAAACTTCCAGCGAATACCTTAAGCTGAATACCTCCTGGGAAGTATTCGAAAAAAATGACGAAGCCCTCAGGGCCGACTTTGCCATCATTACCAGGGGCCGTAAATCGCAGGCGCTCAGCAAGACCAATACCCTGATAGGTGACGATATTTTCATTGAGGAAGGTGCCAGGGTAGAAGGTGCCACCAT
>JAXGTH010000147.1:0-6635 GCA_040775045.1 Bacteroidales bacterium | reverse complement strand
CCAGGATGAAGGTGATGGCAGGGACGAAATAAGGTGAAAGGGACATTTCCAGCATACTGTTGGAGATGAAGGTGGCCGTGTGCATATGTTCGGTGATCAGGGCTACGGACCATGCCAGGATCAGGATGAGCACGGCGGTAAGCATGGTCCGGAAACCGTTGATCAGGCTGTCGACACTTTCTTTCAGGTTCAGGATGCGCTGCCCGAGCGTAAGGATCAGGGCCATGAGCACCCCCGACAGGGATGACCACAGGAGGGCTGTATAGGAATCAGCATTTCCGATGATGGCAGAGATCTTCTTCCCGAAGGTGATGCTTTCATCATGCCACACCGCGGCATCCCAGCCGGTATAGATCAGTCCTGCCAGCGTGCCGAAGATGATCACCAGCACGGGGATCACGGCATTGAACCAGCGGGCCTTGAGGTGCTCATCCACCTCGAGCTTGTTCAGTTCGTTGGAAAAAGAATATTGTTCATCGTTGAGGACCACCTCTGCCTGGCGTGCCTTGCGTTCCGCCGTGAGCATGGGGCCGAAATCAACCCCACGGAATACAATGAACAGGATGAAGACAAGCGTAAAAACAGGGTAAAATGAATATGAAAGTGAATTGAAGAACACCATATAGGCGTTTTCATCGATCCCGATCACCCCGATGCCATCCTGAATATAACTCAGTTCGGCCCCTATCCAGGTGGTTACAAAAGCCACCGAAGCTATAGGGGCTGCCGTTGAATCCACCAGGTAGGCAAGCTTCTGCCGGGAGATCTTCAAACGGTCGGTCACGGGCCGCATGGTGTTACCGACCACCAGGGTGTTTGCATAGTCGTCGAAGAAGATCACCACGCCCATCAGCCAGGTGATAAACTGCCCGGAGCGGGCATTATTGGCGTATTTCGACAGGAGGTTGACCACCCCTTTCATGCCCCCGTTCCTGGTGATGAGGTTGACCATGGCCCCGATAAGCATGGAGAACACGATGATGGAAAGGTGGCCCTTGTCGAACAGGGCTTCTACGAGATAAGTGTCGGCGATGGTGAATATTCCCTGGAACAGGGCGATGAAAATATTGCTGCCCGCATAAAAATGCAGGATGGTGGTGCCTACGAGCAGGCCTGCAAACAGTGCCGAGAAAACTTCCCTGAAAACCAGCGCAAAGAGAATGGCGATCAGGGGTGGAAGTATTGACATCCACAGGGGGACTGGTGTGAGGGTCTTCGACAGGGCGAAGTTTCCGGCTGATATGCTGACCCCGGTCTTATTTTCTGCTGTAAAGCTCACAGAGCCATGGCCATCGCTTATCCTTGCCTTTTCCTGCCGGCCGTTAACTGACAATATGAGGTCTTTGCCTTCCAGTTCCCCTGCAACCCGGGGATTGGTGATCTCTATGTCGATATTGAAAGGGATATCCTGGATGATGATGAACGGAAACCCGACGGAAATATCATCCTGTCCGACCACCGCCTCTTCCTGCCCCTTAAGCGGGGTAAAGGAGAGTATCAGGGCCAGCCACAGCAGGAAGAAATACGAATGTCTGTAAGGCACCGCTTATTGATTTTCGCGTAAAGATATGAAAAAGATCATGCAGGCCCGTACCCTGGCGGGATGGTTCAGTGCTTTTGCAGCATTTGCCTTGCTGTCCGCACAATACCCGACGTATCGTAACCACATTCATGATGGAGTTCCTCCTGCAGGCCGTGGCTGACAAAGCGGTCGGGGATGCCGAGGCGGCGGATCGCTTTTTGGTACCCGTGATCGGCCTGGAATTCGAGCAGGGCGCTGCCCAGACCGCCAACCACCGTACCATCTTCAATGGTGATGATATGGTCGAACGAAGTGAAGACCTTATGCAGCAAGCCTTCATCGATGGGTTTCAGGAAGCGCATATCGTAATGGGCTGCACTGATGCCCGACTTTTCCAGTTCAGCGCAGGCCTCGAGGGCATAATTGCCGACATGGCCGATGCTGACCAGTGCAATATCGTTGCCTTCCCTGGTCCGGCGTCCGTGCCCGACCCTGAGTGCTTTCATGGGGGTTTCCCAGAGTGGCATCACCCCCCGGCCCTTGGGGTACCTGATGGCAAAGGGCCCATGGCCGGGCATTTGTGCCGTAAACATCATGTTACGGAGCTCTTCCTCGTTCATGGGCGAGGCAATGGTGATGTTGGGGATGGCCCTCAGGTATGCCAGGTCAAAGGCGCCATGATGGGTGGCCCCGTCTTCGCCGACAAGCCCGCCACGGTCGAGGCATAGTACCACGGGCAACTTTTGAAGGGCCACGTCGTGGATGATCTGGTCATAGGCCCGCTGCGCAAAAGTTGAATAGATGTTGCAAAAGGGTATCATCCCCTGTGCCGCCAGCCCGGCAGAAAAGGTAACGGCATGCTGCTCTGCAATGCCGACATCGAAAACCCTGTGAGGCATCACTTCCATCATGAGGTTAAGCGAACTTCCCGTGGGCATGGCAGGTGTGATGGCCACGATCTTTTCGTTTTCCCTGGCCAGCTCAATGATGGTTTTTCCGAACACGGTCTGGTACCTGAGCGGCACCGGGCCGCCCGGTTTTTGCTTGATGAGCTTGCCGGTCTTCCGGTCGAAGATTCCGGGCGAATGATAGGTGGTCTGGTTCTTTTCGGCTTCTTCAAACCCTTTTCCCTTGGTGGTCACGATGTGGAGCAATTTGGGGCCCTGTATCCGCTGCAGGTCGCGCAGGATCTTGGCAAGATGGATCACATCGTTGCCATCGATTGGACCGAAATACCTGAAATTCAGGGCTTCAAAGAGGTTGCTCCTGCGGAGGATGGTCGACTTGACGGCATTGCCGATCTGTTTTACAATGGCCCTGGTATTCTTGCCGTAACGCGTGCCGCCACCCAGCAGCAACCATACCTTATCCTTGAACTTGTTGTAAGCTTTGGAAGAGATCATGGCTGCCAGGGTTTCCTTGATGGCCCCTACATTCTTGTCGATGGCGATGCCGTTGTCGTTCAGGATCACCAGCAGGTTGGCATTTGAAACGCCTGCGTTGTTCAGGGCTTCCACAGCCATGCCTCCGGTCATGGCGCCATCGCCGATCACGGCAATGTGCAGGCGGCCATTATCTTCCGTCAGGGCTGATGCCATGGCCATGCCCAGGGCTGCCGAAATGGAGGTGGAGGAATGTCCGGTGCCGAAAGCGTCGTATTCGCTTTCATCCATTCTGGGAAAGCCGCTGATCCCGCCTTTTTTCCTGTTGGTGTGGAACAGGTCGCGCCGGCCGGTAAGGATCTTGTGGGCATAGGCCTGGTGCCCAACATCCCAGATCACCTTGTCGTAGGGCGTGTTGAACACGTAGTGGATGGCTACCGACAGCTCTACCGTACCAAGGCTGGCCCCCAGGTGCCCCGGGTTATGGGAAGTCTCGTCAAGGATGAACTCCCTGATCTCGCGGCAAAGTGCAGGAAGCTGATTTTCTTTCAGCTTCTTGAGATCGGAGGGGGTATTGATCGACGATAGCAGCGTTCCTTCCTCGGGATTCATCAGCACAATTCTTAAAGGTGGCTTGCAAAGTTAATATGAAAAACAATACCTGCTGCGCTGGCCGGATGCCAGCCGGCCGGGTACTACATCATGCCCAGCTCAAGACGGGCCTCGTCCGACAGCATGTCCATGTCCCATGGGGGGTCGAAGGTCAGTTCAACTTCTGCCTCCTGCACACCGTCAACGGATTCGGCCTTTTGCTTTACTTCCAGCGGAAGGCTTTCCGCTACCGGGCAGTTAGGGCTGGTGAGGGTCATCAGGATATACACCCTGCCGTCGTCCTTGACGTTGATCTCGTAAATAAGCCCCAATTCGTAAATGTCGACGGGGATCTCCGGGTCGAAGACCGTTTTCATCTGGCTGATGATGGCCTTTTCAATTTCCTTTTTAATCATGTTACCGCTCCTCCTCTTTTTGTGCCTTTGTTTTAAAAGCCAGCGCATAGAGCTTCATCTGCTTGATCATCGACATCAGCCCGTTGGAACGTGTGGGCGAAAGATGCTCCTTCAGCCCTATCTTGTCTATGAACGAGGTGTCGGCTTCGAGGATGTCGTCGGGTGTCTGGTTGCTGAAGACCCTGATGAGCAGGTTCACGATCCCTTTGGTGATCACCGCATCGCTGTCGGCAGTGAAAATGATGCTGCCATCTTCCCGGGAGGCATGCAGCCATACCCTCGACTGGCAGCCCGAAATGAGATAGTTCTTTGTTTTGAATTTTTCATCGATCATGGGGCACGACTTGCCCATCTCTATGAGGTGGTTGTACCGGTCCATCCAGTCGTCGAAAAGGCTGAACTCATTGATGATCTGTTGCTGTATTTCTTCGATGGTCATGATGGGTTCAGGGTATCACTGGTTAAACATTTTTTTGGCCTGGTATATCCCTTCCACAAGCCGGTCGATCTCTTCACTCGTGTTATACATGGCAAATGAGGCCCTCAGGGTCCCGGGTATGCCGTAACGGTCCATCACCGGCTGGGCACAGTGGTGCCCCGTCCTCACCGCAACACCGAACCTGTCGATGATGGTACCGGCATCATAGGGATGGATATTGTCGATATTGAATGACAACACCCCGGTTTTCTCCCGGGAGGTGCCGAAAATTTGCAGGCCTTCGATCTCCTTAAGTTTCCGCGTACCATAGGCGAGAAGTTCCGCCTCATGGGCGGCAATTTCCGCAATGCCTGTCTTTTCAATATAGTTCAGGGCCGCATCCAGCCCGATTACCGCCTCCACGTTTGGGGTGCCGGCTTCAAACTTGAATGGCAATTCGTTAAAGGTGGTCTCATAAAAACTTACCCGGTCCACCATTTCCCCACCGGTCTGGTAAGGCGCCATGCCCTCGAGATATTTCTTTTTACCATAGAGCACCCCCACGCCCATCGGGGCATACATCTTATGGCCCGAAAAACAGTAAAAATCACAGTCAAGGTCGGCAATGTCGACCTGCAGGTGTGTAACAGCCTGGGCCCCGTCGATCAATACGGGTATTCCGTATTCATGGGCCTTCGCTGTCATTTCCTTAACGGGGTTGATGGTGCCGAGGGCATTGGAAACGTGGGTCAGGGCTACAATCCTGGTCCTCGGACCGAGCATTTTTGCATAAGACTGGAGGTCAAGTTCCCCGCGATCGCTGAAAGGTACCACCCTGAGTTTGGCTTTACGCTCATGACAGAGCATCTGCCAGGGCACCAGGTTACTGTGATGTTCCATGCCAGTGATGATCACCTCATCGTCCTTGTTCAACAGCGTACGTCCCAGGGAGGTGGCCACAAGGTTGATTGATTCCGTTGTGCCCTTGGTAAAGATGATCTCATCCTTATCCGTAACATTCAAAAAACGGGCAACATGTTCCCTTGCCTCCTCGAATGCCGTTGTTGCAACGACGCTGAGATGGTGAACTCCCCTGTGTATATTACAATTCTCGCTGCTATAATATTCGGCGATGCGGTCGATGACGACCTGCGGTTTCTGTGTTGTGGCTGCATTGTCGAGATAGGCCAGCGGCCTGCCATATACTTCCCTTTTCAGGATAGGAAAATCACTACGGATTTTTATTATGTCAAATGCCACGATTAAAATATTGCTGCAACAAAAATACGACAATTGAATGTGAATGTTCAAGTAACGGCCGCCTAAGTTTTTACCGGCACCTGAAATAAATGTTTATCAGTTGAATATCAATGTTCCCGGTATTTTATTAATTTGGTCAGGAATATTTATCTGAGGCTTGAACCGAAAAAATATTACTGATATGGGATTTTACCAGAAACTTGTCATCTTCCTGCTCCTGAATATCGCAGCCCTCCTGATCGGCGGCTTTCTGCAGGGGGAAGGGGCCAGGTCGGAATGGTACCGCGGGCTGGAGATTGCCCCCTGGACACCACCGGGATGGGTCTTCGGGGCAGCCTGGTTCACCATTATGATCTGCTTTTCATTTTACATGGCTTACGCCACGGAATTGAAACAACTTAATTTGCTTATCATCCTCTTCATCATCCAGTGGGTACTAAATGTTTCCTGGAATGCCGTTTTCTTCCGCTTCCACCTTCCGTTCACCGGGCTGATCGTGATCATACTGCTGACGGTCCTGGTGGCCTGGTTCTTCTTTTACGGGCTGAAACAAATGCCGCTGAAAAGCCTGCTGGTGCTGCCATACCTTATATGGCTGCTGCTGGCGACTTCGCTGAACGCCTTTATTTGGTTAAGGAATTGATAAAGGATTTTCCGGCATACCGGACCTACACCTTCGACATATCGATCTCGAAAAGGATCTCCTTGTTGGGACCTTCGCAATGGAGGGCACAGGTTTCACAGATATGCAGTTCGCCTTTGAGGCGCTTTTTCACCATGTCGTCAACCCTTGCTTTCAACGCCTCGATGCCGATCTTGTTGATCACTTCCCCTGCAAAGGCATACATCAGCAGCAGGCGGGCATTGGCTTCACAGATGCCGCGCTGCCTCAGGTAGAACATGGCCTCTGCATCGAGCTGTCCGACCGTGGCGCCATGTGAACACTTTACGTCGTCGGCATAGATCTCCAGGAAGGGCTTGGCGTGGGCCTTCGCCGTATCGGTGAGCAGGATATTCTTATTGTTCTGGTAAGCATTGGTCTTCTG
>JAXGTH010000146.1:0-6668 GCA_040775045.1 Bacteroidales bacterium | reverse complement strand
CATCCCGAAGCCATATTCCGCGTTGTCCTCGAAGAGTGAATTGGCCCATGCAGGCCCATGGCCCGACTGCTTGTGCATGCAGTAAGGCGTCGAGGGGGCAGAACCTCCGTAGATGGATGAACATCCTGTTGCGTTGGCGATCATCATGCGTTCGCCGTAAAGTTGTGTGATGGCCTTAACGTATGGTGTTTCACCACAGCCTGCACAAGCCCCCGAGAATTCAAAGAGCGGTTGCGCAAACTGGCTGTTCTTCACGGTCTTGTCCTTCTCTACCAGGTCTTCCTTGTAGCCTACCTTGCTGTCCATATGGTCCCAGCGGGCCACTTCGGCGAGCTGTGTCTCCAGCGGTTTCATTACCAGGGCTTTTTCTTTCGAAGGGCAGATGTCGGCGCAGTTGCCGCAGCCCGTGCAATCGAGCACGCTGACCTGGATGCGGAATTGATGACCTTCAAGGCCTTTTCCGTTGGCTTTAACGGTGACCGTTCCTTCGGGCAGTCCACTCATTTCCTTCTCGTTGATAAGGAAAGGCCGGATGGCGGCATGAGGGCATATGAAGGAGCACTGGTTACACTGGATACAGTTTTCTGCGATCCATTCCGGCACGTCGACAGCAATACCACGTTTTTCATATGCCGTGGTCCCCGGGGGGAAAGTGCCGTCTTCACGTCCCACGAAAGCGCTGACAGGGAGGTCGTCACCTTTCAGGTGGTTGATGGGGTGACAAACATCGTTAACGAAATCGTGTGCATCGGATTTTTGCTTCTTCCCGTCAAGCTTTATATTTTTCCATTCTGCAGGGATCTTCACCTCCGTAACATCCCCTCCCTGGTCAACGGCAGCATTGTTCATGTTCACGATCTCTTCGCCCTTGTTGCCGAACGACTTGATGATGGCTTTCTTCATCTGGTCTACAGCCAGTTCGTAAGGGATCACGTCTGCGATCCTGAAGAAAGCCGACTGCATGATGGTGTTTGTCCTCGACCCGAGGCCGATATCGGCGGCGATCTTTGTGGCGTTGATGATGAAGAACCTGATCTCCTTCTCTGCCAGGTATTTCTTCATGCTGTCGGGAAGTTTTTCCTTGGTTTCTTCCTCGTCCCAGATGCTGTTGAGCAGGAAAGTACCCCCTTTCCTCAGCCCTTTCAGCATGTCGTACTTATCGAGGTATGAAGGGACGTGGCAGGCCACGAAATCGGGTGTGTTCACCAGGTAGGTCGACTGTATGGGCTTATCGCCGAAACGGAGATGGGAAGTGGTGATCCCTCCTGATTTCTTCGAGTCGTAAGCAAAGTAAGCCTGAACGAATTTATCGGTGTTGTCGCCAATGATCTTGATCGAATTCTTGTTGGCACCAACCGTTCCGTCCGATCCCAGTCCGTAGAACTTGGCCTCGAAAGTCCCTTTCGGGGCGGTCACCACGTCGGGGAGAAGGGGGAGGGATGAATATTTTACGTCGTCGACGATGCCTACGGTGAACTGGTTCATCGGAACAGCCTGTGCCAGGTTGTCGAACACCGAGATGATCATGGCCGGAGTGGTATCCTTTGAGCTGAGCCCGTAACGTCCGCCCACGACCATCGGGGCCTTGTCCTTTCCGTAGAACAGATCCCTGATGTCGAGGTAGAGCGGGTCGCCATTGGCACCGGGCTCCTTGGTGCGGTCGAGCACGGCAATGCGTTTTACACTGGGGGGCAGCACCTGCATGAAATATTTTTCAGAGAACGGCCTGTACAGGTGAACCGTGATCAGGCCGACCTTTTCGCCTTTTTCGAGTTTATGGTCGATCACCTCCCTGATGGTCGGGGTTACCGATCCCATGGCAACGATGACGTGCTCTGCATCGGGTGCCCCGTAGTATGTGAAGGGATGGTATTCCCTGCCGGTGAGCCTGGTGATCTCCTTCATATAATCTTCCACGATATCGGGGATGGGATCATAGAAGCGAGCAGCAGCTTCCTTGGCCTGGAAGAAGATGTCGGGGTTCTGCGCCGTTCCCCTGGTTACAGGGTGCTCGGGGTTGAGGGCGTTGTCGCGGAACTTCTTCAGGGATTCATAATCAACGAGCTGGCGTACGTCATCATTGTCGAGATACTCTACCTTCTGGATCTCATGCGAGCTCCTGAAACCATCGAAGAAATGGAGGAAGGGTATCCTCGACCTGATGGAGGCCAGGTGGGCAATGCCTCCGATATCCATGATCTCCTGTATGCTTCCCGAGGCCAGCATGGCAAATCCCGTCTGCCGTGTAGCCATCACGTCGCTGTGGTCGCCGAAGATGGAAAGTGCATGTGCGGCCACGCTCCTGGCACTGACATGGAAAACAGCGGGAAGGAGCTCCCCGGCCATCTTGTACATGTTGGGGATCATCAGCAGCAATCCCTGCGATGCCGTAAAGGTAGAGGTGAGAGCCCCCGACTGCAGCGACCCGTGCATGGCCCCTGCGGCCCCGGCTTCCGATTGCATCTCTTCAACCTTGACCGTTTCTCCGAATATGTTCTTTCTCCCGTGTGCAGCCCATTCATCAATATATTCCGCCATGGTCGACGAAGGGGTGATGGGGTAGATGCAGGCCACCTCGCTGAACATGTATGCCACATGGGATGCAGCATAGTTGCCATCGCAAGTGATAAACTTTTTCTTTTTAGTCATAATATGTTTATTTTTAAGTCTTTACAAGTAAAAAATGAAAGAGCCGAAAAGGCAGCACGAAATTAATAAATAATCATTATCCGGGTTTTAAAAAGGGCCACTTTTAGGCATGCTCAGCTTTATTTATACTGATTTTAGATTGCCAAAGAATAACGGGATAAGATATTTTTATATACTTTTATGCTTCAGAAAATCGGGAGCATTATCCTACATTAATTCATAAAAAACTTGACCATTATGGACCTGAAAACTAACTATATGGGGGTTGCACTGAAGAACCCCGTGATCGTGGGTGCCAGCAACCTGGTAACGGATATCGGAGCATTGAAGAAAATCGAGCAGGAAGGTGCTGCGGCAGTAGTGTACAAAACCCTCTTCGAGGAGCAGATCCACCTTGAAAACCTCCAGCATTTCCATGCGGAAGAGGACTATGCCGATCGTCATGCGGAAATGTCTTCAGGGCCTTTTCCCCATTATGAAGAATCGGGTCCCGAGGCATTCCTGAAGAATCTGCGTGAAGCGCGTGAAACCCTCAACATACCGCTTTTTGCCAGCCTCAATTGCGTATATGATGAAACCTGGGAAGAATATGCGAAGAAGATCGAGGAAACGGGCGTTGCAGGCCTCGAACTGAATTTCTACAGCATTCCCCGCAATTTTGAGATCGATGGCAGGTCCATCCTTACCGAGCAGCTCGACCTTCTCGAAAAAGTAAAGAATGCCGTTAAGATTCCCATTGCAGTCAAGCTCAGTCCATATTATACCAACCCCCTCTACGTGATCGCTGAAATGGATAAGAGGGGCGCCGATGCCTTCGTTTTGTTCAACAGGCTCTTCCAGCCGGAGATCGACATCGATCTTGAAGAACATTATTTCCCTTACAACCTTTCTACCCAGAACGATAACAGGATCGCCCTGCGTTTTGCCGGATTGCTGTATGGGGAGGTCAGGGCCCAGGTTTGTGCCAATACGGGGATATTCACCGGCGAGGACGTTATCTCTATGATCATGGCGGGTGCAGATACCGTGCAGGTGGTAAGTACAATCTACAAGAATGGTATAGGTCAGATCGGCACGATCCTGACGGAAGTCGAAACCTGGATGAAGAAGAAGAACTACAAATCGCTGGACGAATTCAGGGGTAAGCTTTCAAAGAAGACCCTCAGGGACCCCTTCACCTATAAACGGGCGCAGTATGTGGACATCCTGATGAAATCCGAACAGATCTTCAGAAAATATCCATTGATATAATCTTAAAACAGGAAAACCGGAAACGGGACTGTTTCAATCCTCTTTCTGAAACTTAGTGTTGCCCTTTGACCTTGGTGGTTTTTGTTAGCTCATCGAACTGCAAAGTGTCAATGAGGTACTCTTTAAGGCACGCAGCGTAGTCCGGATGGTATTGATCAATACCATCATCTTACATTTGAGACAGCCTCGTTCCTTAATGCTGTGTGTTTGGAAGTGCCGGATCAATCAGGCATGGCTTTTCGACATGGCGAAGTCGTAACCTGCCTTCAGGGCATCAATGTTGAGTTTGACCATCTCGTCGCCCTTGTTTCCGAAAATCTTGTCGATGGCTTCATGGAATGGCTTGAGTTCCATTCCGATAAAGGGCAGGGCTGCGCCCAGGATCACCATATTGGCGGCACGCTTGTTGCCGAGGTCTTTGGCGATTTCGTCGGCATCGATGATGATGTGCCTGGGGAGTGTCCTGACCTCATCAAGGATTTCATTGATATCGGGGTAGTTCCTGATGTTGATGTAAGGCGTGCTGTTGGTGATCAGCCACCCGTTTTCAGCGAGCATGGGCACATAACGTAAGGCTTCCATCGGCTCAACGGCGATGATCATATCGGCCTGTCCCCTGGGGATGAGGTCGGATGCAACGGGTTTGTCCGAAAGTCTCAGGTTGGAATGCACATCGCCGCCACGCTGGCTCATGCCGTGAACTTCGGCCTGCTTCAGGTAAAGGTTCTCGCTCATGGCAGCGGTGCCGATAATGGCTGCGATCGACAGGATCCCCTGCCCGCCAACGCCTGCCAGTATAATGTCTTTCTTCATTGGTTCTACTGGATTGCCGGTTTAACTTTCTTCTTTTCATCCCTGATGCGCTTGGCCAGGGTCTGCAGGCATTCCCGGCGTGGGATGATCACCGAAACACCTTCATATTCAAGCTCATTCTTGATGACAGCCATGTTTTCATCATGGTTCTTCTGTATGGGATTGATCACGTGGAGATGGTCTTCCTCCACGCCCAGGCCCAGGCAGATGCTTTCCAGCCTGCTCCTGGCATTCGAGCGCTGACCGCCCGTCATGGCTGTGGTTTCATTGTCAAGTATCATCACCGTGATGGGCGTTTTGCTGATCACGGCATCGAGTAAGCCTGTCATGCCCGAATGCGTAAAGGTCGAATCGCCGATGACGGCCACGGCAGGCACCAGGCCCGTATCGGCTGCCCCTTTCGCCATGGTGATGGATGCACCCATATCGACACAGGTGTTGATGGCATTGAAAGGTTCGAGGGCGCCGAGCGTATAACAGCCGATATCGGAAAATACCCTTCCCCTGGCATATCTTTCCAGGGCTTCGTTCAAAGCGTTATAGGAATAGATGTGCGGACATCCCTTGCAGAGGGATGGTGGCCGCCCGACAACGAGTTTCGATGCTTCCCTGCCTTCAAACACATGGATATCCAATGCCCTGGCAACAATGCCCGGGTTCAGCTCGCCATCCCTCGGGATGCTGCCGTCGAGACGGCCGTGGATCACCTTTCCGTTGTTCATGTATCCGCGCAGCGATTCTTCCACCAGCGGATACCCCTCTTCCAGCACAAGAAGCTCATCACACTCTTCGTAGATCCTTTCCACAAATTTCTTTGGCAAGGGATATTGACCCACTTTCAGCACGGGGTGGGGCACCTTGTGATCCGAAAAGTTTTCAACAAGGTAATTATACCCGATTCCACAGGCAATAATACCCAGTTTCTTGTCGGGTGCTTCGATGTATTTATTAAAATCCGATCCTTCTGATTCTTTGATGAAAGCATCCTGCAGTCCAAGGAGTAATTTGTACCTGCGCCGTGCATTGGCCGGGAGAAGAATGAACTGGTTTGGAGTATTCGGCATTTTTAGCGCGTTTTGGGGCCTGGATGACTTCCTGACCACCCCGGCACGCGAATGGGCCAGGCGCGTGGTGATCCTCATGAGCACGGGGATCTCGAATTTCTCCGACAGGTCGAAAGCGTAGTGGACCATGTCATAGGCTTCCTGTTGCCCGGAAGGTTCCAGCATGGGGATCATGGCGAAGTTGCCGAAAAAACGCGAATCCTGTTCGTTCTGCGATGAATGCATCGAAGGGTCGTCGGCAGCAACAACAAGCAATCCCCCGTTGGCACCCGTAATAGCTGCATTGATGAAGGCATCGGCTGCCACATTCAGCCCTACATGCTTCATGCAGGTCATCCCGCGCCGGCCGACATACGAAACCCCCATGGCGGCCTCCATCGCAGTTTTTTCGTTTGATGTCCAACTGGCTACTACCTTGCCCTCCCGGGCCTCTTTCGATTGAAGGACATACTCGGTGATCTCTGTTGAGGGTGTTCCCGGGTAGGCGTAAATACCTGAAAGACCGGCATCGATCGCTGCCTGGGCAATGGCTTCATCTCCAAGTAAGGGCAACTTGTTCATAAGGAATATGGTTCTTTGTTTTTATAGTAAACTGAGCTCGCACAAAACTAAGGAATTCTCCTGTATCAACAGCCTGTTAATAACTTCAGGAGACAATTTATACCAAATATAATTAATTTTGAATCAACTCAAATCTATGAATTTCCTTGCACATGCATCCCTGTCGGGAAGTGATGAACAATTGCTCATTGGTAATTTTATTGCCGATGCCGTGAAGGGCAATCACCTGTCGCGTTTCACCGAGGGGATAAGAAAAGGGATCCTGCTGCATCGCGAGATCGATGCATACACGGACCGGCACCCGGTATTCATCCGCAGCCGGGAACGTTT
>JAXGTH010000145.1:0-6695 GCA_040775045.1 Bacteroidales bacterium | reverse complement strand
CCCAGCAATTCATTGTTCACCAGGTGTCGGACCATGCGGCCCGATGCATTGAACAACATAATGCTGCCCAGATATCCGGCCTCGCCGAACCGGTAGCTGATCTCCGTATGGTCGAGGTATCCGTCGGTGCCGGGACTGAAAACCCCGGGGCTCACCGATACCTCATCCCTACCGGTTGCCCCTGCCGAGAACTGGGAGTTTCTGTAGCCCGGCGTGCCGAAACCCGCAAGCTGTGAGGCCGAATGCCAGTTGGTCGCATCCGTGGCCGGCCTGTCGTGGTGAATACGCTCCAGCGAAACACCCTCCACGATGTTCAACAGGGGGTAATGCATGTCTTCATGGTAGTCGAAGCGGTCGATCACCCCCATCCCTGCATCCATGATTAACACCATGCCCGCTTCGTTGCTGTATGAAGGGAAGCCTTCGGGTTCCGCAACCATTGCGGTTTCGCTGCAAAGATAATAGTTGTCCACCCCCGTGAAGTTTTCGCACAACAGGGCATATTCGCCGGGCAGGAGCACCCGGCAACGGTCTTCAATGGTACAGATGGAAGTATCGGGGGGTGCGGGTGCACGGTCACTGATAGATGTCAGCCTGAGTCCCGTCAGGCTGACCGCCTTATCCGAACGGTTGTAAAGTTCAACATAATCACTACCGCCGGGAAAAGGATTGAAAAGCACCTCGTTGATGACCAGGTCGCCGGTTTCCGGCTCTTCGGGCAGCCCGAGCTCCACTGATTGCGAGATCAGTACTGAATCACCCAGGCAGTTACGGATATGGCCCTTGCATTCCAGGGAATAGGTGATCCCCGGTTTCAGTTTATGTGCAGGGTAGAGGATGAAGGAGGTGAACCAGGGGTCTTCCGGAAGGATGGCTTCCACGGGGCCGGCATCATGGTCGATGCTGAAAATGCCGGGATAAAGGGTAAAATCGGTGCCAAGCGACTGGTTGAACTCCAGGCGGATCCGCTGCGAATCGGCCACACATGCCCCGGTGATCCCTGCTTCAACATAAATATCCTCGTAAACACTGTTGATACCGCCCGGTGTGCCGCCCTTGAAATCCTGCGATGCGGCCCAGTTATCAGCCTGCAGGCAGGGGTTGTAAGGATTGATTTGCTCCAGCGACCAGCCGCCCCCGGCCTTTTCTTCATCGCCATACCATTTGCTGCTGTAAGTCACGTTCGAAACAACAGCCCCGTTGCTGTCGCTGAGCAGGATATGCTGGCCTGCGTTGGTCAGCGAAAAACTTTCCAGGCCAAAGAAAGTTCCGAAAGCAGCCAGTTCGGCTGCAGCATCATCCTTGCCGATGATCAGATAGCCCCCGGGCGCCATACGGGCTCCTGTAAGGTCTTTTTCGGCGGTGCCGACCACCAGGGTCCAGCCGGCAAGATCGACCGGCAGGGAGGTCGTATTGAACAGTTCGAGGTATTCATGCTCAGGCAGCCCGGCAGGGGGCGAAGGGTCGGCCATGATCTCGTTGATCACGATGTCGTATTTTTCTGTTTCATACCACGAAAAGGCAAGGGTATCGGGTAGCATGGCATTACCGGAAAGGTCCTTCACACCACCGGCTGCCAGCTTCAGCAACATTCCGTATGGCAATTCGTGAGCGAATTGCAGCATCATTACCGACGGATTGCCATTGGCAGGGTAACAAGCCACCGGATGACCGACCCCGCCATCCACGAAATAATTGTCGGTAAGGCATGCGCTCTCTTCTTCGAGGGCTTCCGAAAAAACCACTTCCAGGCCATCGGGCGGAAGGATGGCCACCTGCAGGGCTTCGGGCGGAGTGGTGTCGTACTGCACGGGTCCTGCATAGAAATCGTCGAAATAGAATTTTCGGCTGTTGCTGGAAGTGTATTTGCAAAAAACTCCAATGTTACCGTTGCTGTCAGGCAGGTCGCCGTAACAGTTGCCCTCCGGCAGAAAGGACCCTGAACCCGCATGGTCGGCATAAAGCTGCCAGAGCCCTCCCTCAAAGACCACTTTGACCCGGCAATCGAACGACCCGGCGATCGTGCCTGTATTACCCCTGATGAGCGTGGAGGTGTCGCCCCCTTCCTGCAGCATCAGCCTGATGGCGTCGTCCGAGCCGCTTTCCCCGAACTGAAGGAAAATCCCATCGGGAGGTTTCAGGGTATCGCCAGGCCCGGTCCAAAGGTATATCCTTCCATTGTTGTTGGCCGAAGGACTGAAGGACAGTTTTACCCTGCAACACCATTCCATGGCGGAATATAGTCCTGCAGATGAGTAGAGGCCCGCCTCCCCCGCAGTTTCATCGTAAAGCTGCAGCTGCAGGTCGCCATTGATCCTGAAAAGCCCGTCGTCGCCGGTCCATGCAGGCCCTGAAGTGAAATCCCCGTCAGAGAAGTCGTCGAAGAACTGTGCGCTGCACAGATGAGGTGCCATCAGCGCCAGGCATGACCATCCGTATAAAAGCGTTTTGATATTCATATGAATTCGTATTTTTGTCTGTGTCTATTTATTAATACCGGTTTTCGGAAAATGTCCACACCGTATATTGAGAAAATCTTATGAAAATCGCTGTAGTTGGTGCAACGGGACTGGTGGGCAGGGTCATGCTCAGGGTGCTGGAGGAAAGCAGGCTTTTCGAAGGCATCGACCTGCTGCCGGCTGCTTCGGAACGTTCCGAAGGCAAAAAGGTGCTTTTTCATGGAAGGGAAACCACCGTAATGTCGATCAGCAGGGTGCTGGAGGCTCTGCCCGACATCGCCCTCTTCTCGGCAGGCAAAGAGGTTTCGCTTGAATGGGTGCCCGCATTTGCCGGCCGGCAGGTATATGTCATCGACAACTCTTCGGCCTGGCGCCAGGATGTCAATATTCCCCTGGTGGTGCCCGAGATCAACGCCGCAGAGATCAAAAAGCACACGCGAATCATCGCCAATCCCAACTGTTCAACCATACAGATGGTGCTGGCCCTGGCGCCCCTGCACAGCAGATACGGTATCAGGAGGATCGTGGTTTCGACCTACCAGTCGGTTACCGGTTCGGGTGCGGCAGCGGTCAGGCAACTCGAAGACGAGCGGGCCGGGAGGATCGTTGAAAAGGCCTATCCCCATCCCATCGACCTCAACCTCTTCCCCCACGGGGGAATTTTTCTCGAAAACGGCTATACCACGGAGGAACAAAAGCTGGTCGACGAAACCAGGAAGATCCTCGGCGATCCGGACATCCGGGTCACTGCCACCGTGGTGAGGGTACCGGTGTTCGGGGGGCATTCCGAAGCCGTGAACGTGGAGTTCGAAAGGGAATACGATCTTGATGAGGTAAGGGAACTGCTCTCGGCCATGCCGGGGATCACCCTGCAGGACGATATACACGCCAGCATTTATCCCATGCCGCTGACGGCCGAAGGCCGTGATGATGTGTTCGTGGGAAGGATCAGGAGGGACGATACGGTCCCCAACGGCCTTAACCTGTGGATCGTTTCCGATAACCTTCGTAAAGGTGCTGCCACCAATGCCGTGCAGATCGCAGAATATCTCATCAAAAACAAATTTTTGTAAACAGTGAAGATATACCATGGCTTAGGGGAATACAGCAGGGTGAAGAACCCGGTGGTGACCGTGGGTACTTTTGACGGGGTGCATGTTGGCCATAGCAAGATCTTCAGGAAGATGAAGGAGATCGCAGCAAAATGCGGGGGTGAAACCGTCGTGGTGACCTTCCATCCGCATCCGCGCCTCGTCATACACCCCGACAGCAAGGACCTGAAGTTCATCAATACCCTCGAAAGAAAATATGACCTCATTGCCCGCAACGGGATCGGGCACCTGGTGATCATTCCTTTTACCAGGGCTTTTGCCTCTACCAGCGCCGAAACCTTTGTTAACGAGATACTGGTAAAGGAGATCGGTGTCTGTGAACTGGTGGTAGGCTACGACCATCATTTCGGGAAGAACCGTGAAGGCTCCTTCGGCGAGCTTCTTCGAATCGCCAATAAGCTGAATTTCAATGTTGAGCAGGTCTGTGAACAGGATGTCGACAATATTGCGGTCAGCTCGACAAAGATCCGCAATGCGCTCAACAAAGGGGAGATCATTACGGCCAACAAGCTGCTGGGGTATGAGTATTCCATTACGGGCATCGTGGTGGGGGGCAATAAAATAGGAAGGAAAATAGGTTTTCCCACCGCCAATATCGAACTGAAGGACCATTACAAGCTCATCACCGCCAACGGTGTTTATGCCTGCCGGATCGAATATGACGGTAAGATATACCTGGGCATGGGCAATATCGGCTACCGCCCGACCATAGACCACAGCGACCTCACCGTTGAAGTGCACATTTTCGATGTCGACAGGGAGATCTACGGGGAGAGCATCACCATATACTTCGTCGACAGGATCAGGGATGAGGTGAAATTCAGGGACCTTGATGCCCTGAAAGAACAGCTCGTCAGGGATAAGGTGAGCGTATTACGCATATTGCTTGCTCACTGAACCTTTTCCAGCACGATCCCGATCTTTTTGATCCCCGGGGTTTCAATATCCTGCGAACGGTTCTCGATCTCGCAGGTGAACAGGCCTTCTTCGGCAAAGGCAAAGTCCTTGCGCAACATCACCCTTAATAAACCGATATCTTCGCCGTAATGCCTGAATTCGAGCCTGATGGTCCGGCTCCGGATCTCTCCCGAAGGGCTGTTCATGATCACCGATATGGTGAAATCTTCCGGGATAGCGGCCGTATCATAATGAACCTCGAGCCACATGTCGTAAAAGATGCCCACCCTGTTGATATCGAGCTCAAGTACGGGGTTTTCAAAACGTTTCCAGTTTTCGGCAGGAAACCTGTGAAATGCCTGCATGCCGGCATCCCCGGAGCAGGAAACCATCAGGAGCAGCATTAAGACGTATTTCAGCAGCTTCTTTTTCATGTTTCGGGTTTTACGGTAACAAAGATATGACTTACAGGGCTTCTTTTGTTAACTTTGCTCATCAAGGATACACAGCCATGGGCAGGAAAAAGTATTATGTGGTCTGGAAAGGAAAGGAGCCGGGCGTTTACGGCAGCTGGGAGGAATGTGAGCGGCAGATCAGGAATTTCGACGGGGCGGTGTATAAGTCGTTCCATGATGAGGACCTTGCCCGCAGGGCTTACAGCGAGGATTACCGGAATTATATCGGCCGGGATTTCGGTAAGCTGACCGAAGCGGAAAAAGAGAAATTCGGAAGGCCCGTTGCTGATTCCATATGCGTGGATGCGGCCTGCAGCGGCAACCCGGGCACCATGGAATACCGGGGTGTGGATACGAAGAGCGGGGCAGAGCTTTTCAGGATGGGCCCTTTTCCGAATGCCACGGTAAACCTGGGCGAGTTCCTGGCCATCGTCCACGGGCTGGCCTACCTCGCCGAACGGGGTTTCGACTGGCCGGTATATACCGACTCCAGGACCGCCATGAAGTGGGTGGCCGACCGTAAGGTGAAGACGAAGCTCGGGAGGAACAACGAAAATGAAAGGGTTTTCAATCTCGTGGCACGTGCGTTGAAATGGCTTGAAACCCACGATTACCCCAACAGGGTCATGAAATGGGAAACGGCTGCCTGGGGGGAGATCCCGGCCGACTTCGGAAGGAAATGACCCGCCGCAACAATATGATTTACCTTTGAGACCTTATGGCCCTACGATTCACGCGCATAGAACAATTCATCAGGAAGCACCGCCTGCATGTGCTCAGGGATGTGGCCCTCTTCATCATCATCACCGTGTTGATCCACTTCCTCTGGCGCTTCTGGCAGGTGCAATACAATTATGCACCGGTCAGGGATTTCATGTACGGCCTCATGGGCATGCTTTCTGCTGAGGTGTACCGCGAATCGGCCTGGGTAATTTCCGGTCTTTATGATATCGTGAGGGTCGACGACACCATGCACATGTATTTTCCCAACGAGTGTGTAATGTATGTCAATAACAGCTGTTCCGGACTGAAACAGATGCTGCAGTTCTCATTGCTGATGATGCTGTTCCCGGGACCCTGGAAACACAAGCTATGGTTCATTCCCGCCGGGGTGCTCGTCATGCACCTCACTAACCTCTTCAGGGTGGTGGGCCTGGCCGTGTTCATGAACCACTGGCCCCACTACTGGGAATTCAGCCACGACTACCTCTTCAGGCCCTTCTTTTACCTGGTCATTTTCCTGATGTGGGTACTCTGGGTGGAGAAGATCGCCAGGAGGTAATTTTGAAAAACCCTATTTTTTCACTAATTTTGTTAAAGAAATATAAAAAACGGCCCTGCAAAGCCTTCTTCACAGATGATTTTGCCGGGGAATGCGTTGTTTATATGAGGAACCCCAGTAAAATCCTTTAAATTATTGAATTATGAACGAACAGGCCCCAACCGTGAACAGCGGACGCAGAAAACCGGGCAAGACCATGATTGCCATCCTCGTGGTGCTTGCACTGGTGGCGATCGGACTGGCCGTATGGCTGATCGTCCTCAGGTCGGACATGAAAAAGCTCCTCGACGAGAAGGAAATGCAGCGCGTGGAACTTCAGAAAGAACTCGATTCCCTCATGTATGAGCATGAGCAGATCAAGATCGAATACGGCGAGCTGTCGGATACACTCCATCTGAAAGACAGCATCATACAGGCCAATGCACAGGAGATCCGCAAGCTTCTCGACACCCAGTGGGAATACTACAAGGTGAAGAAGAAGCTCGCCCTT
>JAXGTH010000144.1:0-6699 GCA_040775045.1 Bacteroidales bacterium | reverse complement strand
CCCGGTGGTGATCATCCTGTAATCTTCGATCTCCGACTCCGGGATATACACGGTATAAGGGTCAAGGGTGCCAAGCATGGATTCGATACCCGAAACCATGAGTTCCCCTGGATTGATATTATCAACATAGCTCTTGTTCAGCTCGTTATAAAGTGAAATGAAGATCTCGAGGTTTTTCGATATCTCGAAATTGTTCTCATTCTGTGCCCTGGCATGCGAAAGGGAAATGCTTGCCAGGATGATCAGTAACAGGAAATTTCTAAATATTTTCATCGGTTGGGTACTGTTTGTTCTTCCGGCTGTGATTGTCTATATCTGATACTAAACGTTTCAGGAGCCCGATTATTTTCTTTTCGATCATGGAGAATTCCATGGTGCTTTTACCCACATAGATCAGCGAGAGATTGCATTCGAGGTTGCGGCTATCGAGGTAATCATACAGGATGTGCTTGTTTTTCCTGTAAGCTTCACGGCACAGTCTTTTGAGGTGGTTCCGCTCTGTGGCTTTCCTGAAGTTTTTTCGCGACACCCCGAAAAGCGCCCTGGCCGGATACCTTGATTCCCGTGAACCCACCATCCAGTTGACCTTATAGGGGTGAACCAGGAAAGTATGGCCTTTCTCGTAAAGCAGCCTGATCACCCTGCTGCTCTTAAGGCGCTCCTGCTTTTTCAGGGTCTGTTTCATACTATGGCTTTATATGCTGCCGGCAAAGCACAAAAAAAGGGATAAGCGATTTTACCCCTTCTGATATCAATCCGGTATGCGGTAACCTTCACGGTTTATTTCTTGGTCATTTTCTGTATATACTGCTCAACTGCCATCGTCATCGAGGGAGCCGTTTTGGTGGGCGCCGAGATGTCCAGCTTGAGCCCGGCTTCTTCAACAGCCTTGGCCGTGGTTGGGCCAAAAGCTGCGATCAGGGTCGAGTTTTGCACGAAAGCGGGAAAGTTCTTGAACAGGGACTTGACCCCCGAGGGGCTGAAGAAGATCAGCATATCGTAGGTCGTAATATCGATGTGCGAGAGATCAGCAGCAAGCGTCCTGTAAAACACAGCCTTCTGATAATTGATCCCGCCGTCATCAAGCAGCTTGGTCATGCTGGCCTTATGAATGTCGGAACAGGGCAGCAGGTACTTCTCGTCCTTATGCTTCCTGATCAGTTCCATAAGCTGCTCAAAGCTCTGTTTGCCATGGAATATCTTACGCTTGCGGTACTGCACGTATTTTTGCAGGTAAAAGGCCGTCGATTCCGAAATACAGAAGTATTTCATGGTATCGGGGATTTCAACCCTTAACTCCTTGGCCACGCGGAAATAATGATCAACGGAATTCCTGCTGGTAAAGATAATGGCAGAGAAATCGAGAAGATGGATGCGATTCTGGCGGAACTCCTTGGAACTCACGCCTTCGATCTTTATGAACTTGTTGAAATCGATCTTCAGGTTGTAGTTTTTGGCCAATTCCCCGTAAGGAGATTTTTCAAGATCAGAGGGTTCTGGTTGCGATACAAGTATGTTTTTTATTTTCACTTTTGCACCTTTTTAATGAAACTGATGATTCCTTCATTTCGCTGTCCTATCTTTCATAGGATCATGTTTCGATTCAATATTTTAGCCAGAACGATCAATGGTAAAATTTCGAGTGTGCAAAGATACAAAAATAAATGAAATGCCGAAAATTTATTAACCGTGAATCCGATGACGGCCTCTCTTCCAAGGCGGATGATGTAGACCACTACTATGATAATCAGACTGATATAAAAGAACACCTCGCGGTCGGTGAAAGCCATGCCCCAGAGGGCGGGCATAAGCGCGATGCCCGTGAAGAGATTATAGAGGAACATATTGGCCACTAATTCCCTGGAGCTTTCTCCGGTTTTGAACAGTAAGGATAGCAGCCTGACATATGCAGCCTTAAACACCCAGAGTCCAAGCACTGATGATGTGATGAGCAGATACAGGAGCAGGTCAGGTATCTCCGGCAGTCTCACATTAAAAAGGGGTGTGGCAAGGTATACGAACAGCGAGGCCATGAAGATGTGGAGAAAGAAAAGTACCAGTCCGATCCTTTCGTTGAAAAGGTTGCCCTCACGTATGAGCTGGTTGGCGTAATTCTTGGCGAACACCCCCCTGAAGATCATTCCGAGCCTTCTCCCGTAAAACAGCTTCACCCAGGCGAACAGGATAAGCCCGGCTACCAGTAATAACGGGATCCAGGCGGGATGGTCGTAACCGGAATGCGGGATATTGTTAAGCGCATCTGCCTGCAATCCACTATGGAACAGCGATCCGAAGGCTTCGGGCTTTGCCCCGAACGTATCCATAATGGTATCTCCCGGTACGCTGTCGTTGCCGGCCTGCAGCAGATCAATGGTGTCATTCAGGTGTTCAGGCAATATCTTCAGGTATATGGCTTGTTCATTGCCAAAATTAATCAATAAATGGTTTTGATGGTCACAGGCTTTTCCCTACATTTGTGTTGGTGCGCTTCGTGAAGAGTGAATATAGCCTGATGTACCGGCTGAATCGGTTAAAAAGTGAAAACCATGAAGCCATGAAGCCGTGAAACACAGTTGATATAATATTTCGGAATAATTTAGTAATTAAGGCATAAAAGCATAATAAACATGTACAACATCATTATTTTCGGTCCCCCGGGCTCTGGCAAAGGTACCCAGAGCACGAAACTGGCAGACAAATACCATCTGACCCATATTTCGACAGGCGATATCTTTCGAAGTGAGATCAGGGCAAAGAGCGAACTGGGCCTCAAAGTGCAGGGCATCATAGAAAAGGGCGAACTGGTACCGGATGAATTACTGGTAGATCTGCTGCGGTCAGCCATGGACAAGCACCCGGGAACCGAAGGTTTTCTGTTCGACGGGTATCCCCGTACCATCCGCCAGGCCCATGATCTTGATACCCTGCTGGCAGGTTATCATGCTTCAGTTGACGTAGTTCTTGCGCTTGAGGTGGATGATGAAGAACTCATGCAGCGCTTGTTGAAGCGTGCACAGATCGAAGGCCGCAAGGATGATACCGGGGAGGTGATCGCCAACCGGCTCAGGGTGTACCACAGCCAGACCAGGCCCCTCATGGATCTCTATGAGGCCAGGGGAAAACTCAGGAGCGTGAATGGTGTTGGCAGCATAGAGGAGATCTTTACCCGCCTGTGCGAAAACATCAATAAATAAACAGTGCTGAAAAAGGCCTGACGGCACTATTTTTTCCTGCCCAGTTCCTTTGAAACGCTGACCGTGTTGTCAGTATTATAGGTGATCTCAAAGCCGAGCTTTTTGAATACGGCGATCATGGCCTTGTTGTCCTTGGTGGTCTCGGCAAAGATCCTTTTCATCTTCCAGTTCTGGGCAATGCTCTCACAATAACTGGTCAGGATCGTGCCCAACTCCCTCTTCTGGTATGCATCCGTGATAAGGATGGCATATTCGACCGAGGTAAGGTCCGGGTCGGAGATCAGCCTTCCAACGCCGATGAGCCTTTTCCTGCCTTCCTCTTCGATCTCTGCTACGATGCCAATTTCCCTGGCATAGTCGATATAGCAGAATTGCGTGGCCACCTCGTGGGCATCGTAATGGAAGTTATACCTGAAACGTGAGTAGATCGATTCCTTTGAGCAACTCCCGAGCAGCTCAAGCCACAGGGGCTCATCCTCAGGCTTGATGGGCCGCATGGTGATGGGTGTACCATCATTGAGCTTGGCCTGTTTGATGAACTTGTCGGGGTAAGGATGGAGCAGCAGATGCGAGTATTCCGGCAGCTTCTTGCCCACGGCATCCTGATCGATCACGATGCGTGCATCAAGGGCGATTGCATCGGTGGGCGTAACCAGCAAGGGATTGATGTCGAGTTCGGCAATTTCAGGATAGTCGGCTGCGAGGTACGACATCCTGATCATGATCTCGATCAGCTTTTCGATGTTCTTTGGTGTGCTTCCGCGGTATCCCTGCAGCAGGGGATAGATCTTCAGGTTCTCCAGCATACGCCTGGCCAGCCTTTCGTTTAAGGGTGGGAAACCCAGCGAGCGGTCCTTGAAAAGTTCTGCCGCCGTGCCGCCCATGCCGATCATCAGTGCCGTGCCGAATATGGGATCTTTCTTGATACCAAGGATCAACTCAACAGAATCCCTGGCGTCGAACATCGGCTGTACGGTAACCCCCTCGATCTTGGCGTCGGGCAATTTATGCCTGATGCTCTGGGTCATGTTCTTATAGGTCATCCACACCGTGTTCTCGTCTTCGATGTTCAGCGCAACGCCACCCACATCCGACTTGTGCGTGATGTCGGGCGAAAGGATCTTCAGCACCACCGGGTAACCGATCTTGTTGGCTATATCGGCTGCCTGCAGGGCCGAATATGCCGGTTGCGGCCTTGTGGTGGGTATGCCGTAGGCGTCGATGAGGATCTTCGAAACATCTTCCGAAAGGATGGACTCCTTATTGAAATATTTACCCGCAAAATCTTTTCTGACCTTCTTCCTGTCGAGTTCGAAGGATACCGGGATATCCCTTGGTGTTTCAAACAGGATGTCGAGGTTCCTCGAATAATGCGCCAGGGTCATGAATGCCCTGATGGCATCTTCAGGGGTCTGGTAAACCGAGATCCCCTTCTTCAGGAACACCTGGATGCCGTCTTTCATGCTCTGGCCGCCCAGCCAGGCTGCCATGATCGGCTTGGCGTGGTGTTCGGAGATCTTGGCTACGGCTTCGGCCGTCTTGGTGGGTTCGGTCATGGCCTGCGGGGTGAGGATGACAAGCACCGCATCGACCTTCTCATCCTGTAAAACGATCTCCGTGGCTTTGGCAAAGCGGTCGGGGGTGGCATCCCCGATCACATCCACCGGGTTGCCATGCGACCAGAATGGCGGTAGCTCTGCATCGAGCTTGGCGATGGTTTCGTCAGAAAGCCTGGTCAGGCTTCCTCCCATGCTGATCAGCATGTCGGTGGCCATAACGCCGGGGCCCCCTGCATTGGTTACGATAGCCAGGTTGGAGCCTTTGGGGATGTTCCTCCGGGAGATGAGGTCGGTGAAGTTGAAGATGTCGCCGATATCATAAACCCTGGCAATACCGGCACGCTGGAACACGGCATCATAGATGTTGTCTTCGGAAGCCATGGCACCCGTATGCGAAGCCGCAGCAGCAGCCGATTCGGGGAAGCGTCCTGCCTTGTAAACGATAATGGGTTTCTTGCGTGCGAAGGCACGGGCGGCCGTCATGAACTGCCGGGCAAAGGTGATGCTTTCAACGTACAGCACGATCGACTTGGTATTCGGGTCCTGCCCGAAATAATCGATCAGGTCGCCGAAGCCCACATCCATGGTGTTCCCGATGGATACAAAATAAGAAAAGCCGATGTTCTGGTCAATGGCCCAGTCGAGGGCTGAGGTGCAGAGTGCACCGGATTGGCTGATAAAGGCCACATTGCCTTTCTTTGGCATATGCGATGCAAAGCTCACATTCATTTTATAGCCGGGAACGATGATCCCGAGGCAGTTGGGCCCGATCACGCGCATGCCTTCCCATTTGGCCACTTCAGCCTTCACCTGCTCTTCGAGCTTACGACCTTCCTCGCCTGATTCCTTGAATCCTGCCGACATGATGATGATACCCTGTACGCCGGCCTCACCACATTCTTTGATGAGCTGCGGGACCCTCGTGCCCGAAGTGGCGATCACAGCGAGATCGGGAGTTTTGGGAACACTCTTGATGTCGGGATAACAGGTGATCCCCATCACCGCTTCGTATTTGGGATTGATGGGATATACCACCCCCTCGAAGCCACCGCCAACGAGGTTCTTTAATGCAATACCTGCCACTGAGTCGGGGTTGTTCGATACCCCGATGAGGGCAATCCTTTTCGGCCTGAAGATCTTGTGAAGTGTTCTGATTGGCATTTGAATAGCGTATTTTTAGGTTTTAACTGCTTTTGCGGCTTTGCGCTTTGCGCTGCAAAGGTAGGAACAAAAAATCTTTTTGTGAAACAGTTAACAAAGAAATAACGACAGCCTGTCCAGATTTGGGATACCGGCCATACAATATACAGACAAAAAAAAACCCGCCTTTTAAGGAGGCGGGTATGTTGACTGATTTAAGTAATTGTCAGGCAGTTCTTTTGGCGGCAGGTTTGACCAATCCGATCGAGATCACGGCGATGAAACACAATATGCCACAGATGGTGAAAGCCAGCGGGAAATTATTCATATCGCCAAGCCAACCCCCCATGACAGGGCCAAAAATACCTCCGACCGCATAGGCGAGGAAAACCCATCCGTAATTCTGTCCTACGAACTTTGTTCCGAAGGTGTCGGCTGTGATCGTCGGGAAAAGCGCAAAATTGCCACCGAAATTGAATCCGATCAGTATGGCAAACAGGTAGAGGGTGTAAACATTTCCTGCCATCCACTGAAACAGGATGACAAAAAGCCCCTGTGTAGCCATCATGATGATGATTGATGTTTTGCGTCCGATCTTGTCGCTGATCATGCCCCATAAAATCCTTCCGAGGCCGTTCGATAATGCAAAGAATACCGCCATGGCAAGGGTAGCAGCAGCACCCGCTGCTTCCGGTGATATCCCGGCCTTGGTAAGGGCTTCCTGTGGCCACAATCTCATCAGCCCGATGCTCATGAGCCCGGCAGCGGCCCCGAAGGTAAAGGTGATCAGTATGAGGTAATACTGG
>JAXGTH010000143.1:0-6819 GCA_040775045.1 Bacteroidales bacterium | reverse complement strand
CCGGCAAGATCATCGATACACCACCGATGAACACCTCCTTGCGGTATATTCCCGACCGCCCGGAGAGGAAAATTGATACCTGGTTCGATTTCTCTTCCGACCAGGGCATCCTCAGGGCGGTGGAAAAATGCAACGGCTCGGGCGACTGCCGGAAGACCGCCCTCATGGGAGGCACCATGTGCCCGAGCTACATGGCCAGCAGGGAAGAGAAGGACAGTACCAGGGCCCGGGTCAACATCCTGAGGGAGTTCCTCACCAACTCCACCGAAACGAATCCATTCAGGCATAAGGAGATATATGAGGTGATGGACCTTTGCCTGTCCTGCAAAGCCTGTAAGTCGGAATGCCCCTCGAATGTCGACATTACCAAGTACAAGGCCGAATTCCTGCAGCACTATTACCGTGCCCATGGCATCCCTTTGCGTACACTGGCCATCGCCTATATCGGTCACCTGAACAGGCTGGGGGCTTTATGGCCCCGCCTCTACAATGCTTTTCTGCGTAGCAGCTTCCTGTCGGGGATCCTTAAGAAATTGCTGGGCATCGCCCCGGCCAGGAGCATGCCCCTGCTTTGCCGCACCACCCTTCGGGCATGGGCAGGGAACCATCAAGGCCAAATACCGGAAAATGCAAGGCGGGTATACCTCTTCGCCGACGAGTTCACAAATTACAACGATGCAGCGATCGGCATCACGGCCATCAGGCTGCTGAGGGCGCTGGGTTACGCCGTGGAAGTTCCGGCACACCGTTTCAGTGGCAGGACCTTCCTGTCGAAAGGCCTGGTGCGCAAGGCCGCACGCCTGGTAAGGAAAAATGTAGCCATGCTGGCCCCCCTTGTCAGCGAAGGCTCCCCCCTTATCGGCATTGAACCGTCCGGCATCCTTACCTTCAGGGACGAGTACCCCGAGCTGGTCGGCCCGGAATTGAAAGCAGACGCGGAGAAGCTGGCAAGGCATTGCCTGACCATGGAGGAGTTTATCGCTGCGGAATTCCGGAAAGGCCATATCCTAAAGGAAGCATTCACGACCGCCGAAAAGAAGGTGATGGTGCACGGACACTGCTACCAGAAGGCCCTCTCGTCGGTGCAGCCCACGCTCGACATGCTTTCTATCCCCTCAAATTACCACGTGGAAGAGATCAAATCGGGATGCTGTGGCATGGCAGGTGCCTTCGGATATGAGAGAGAACACTATGAACTATCGATGAAGGTAGGTGAGATGGTGCTGCTGCCGGCGGTGCGGCAAGCCGGCGATGATGTGATCATCGTTGCCCCGGGAACCAGTTGCCGGCACCAGATCAAGGATGGCACCGGCAGGAAAGCCCTCCACCCCGTGGAAGTACTTTACGAAGCGCTTGCCTGAGTTCAGCGTTCAAAGTTCAGAGTTCAGAGTTCTATCACAAGTCCATCCTGGGCCAGCAAGGTATCGGGAAACACCGTCCGGGCCTCGGCAAGCAATGCTTCCAGGTCGCGGTAGCGGGCCGAATAATGCCCCAGTAATAATCTCTTCACCCCGGCCTTTTTTGCGATGGTGGCAGCCTGGATCGCCGTCGAATGAAATTTGGCCGCTGCATCGGCTGCCCGGTCTTCCATGAATGTGGCCTCATGGTACAGCAGGTCGACACCGCTGACCAGCGGGATGACGGGCTCATGGTATGCAGTATCGGAACAATATGCGTAAGCACGGGCGGGCATGGGCGCCCTGGTGATATCTTCATTGGCATGCACCTTCCCTTCGGGATCGATATAATCCGCCCCTGCCTTGATGCGCCGGTAGTCGAGGTTGCTGAGTTCACGCCCCTCGAGGAATTCCTTCCTGATGTTGGGCGGTGACTTCCTTTCGCGAATGATGAAGCCGCTTACGGGAAAATTGTGGTTCAGGGGGATGGTGGTCACCGTGGCTATTTTGCTGCTGAAGACCATCTCGCCGGCCGACGGGTCGATGGCATGAAATACCAGCGGGTAGCGCAACACGGTTTGCGAAGCATCAAGGTTCATCAGGATGAGCTTTTCCAGTGGCTCATGAGCATAAACATGCAGCTCGGCCGTGCGCCCCAGCAGGTGCAGGGTGGTAATGAGGCCCATCAGTCCGTAATAGTGGTCGCCATGGAGATGAGAGATGAAGATATGGCCGATCTTCTGCAGCTTGATTCTGTTTTTCCTGAGCTGAAGCTGTGTGCCCTCGGCACAGTCGAAAAGGAAAAGTTTCTCATGCACGTTCACCACCTGTGCGCTGGGGTTGCGATGCAACATGGGAATGGCGGCGCCGCTGCCGAGGATGGTCACCGAGAAAGTCATGCTGCAAGTTAACAAAAAAAGGGCGACCATTGCAAGCATGGCCGCCCGTATCTTTTAAAGGAGAGATTCCCTATTCTTCTGCTTCGCCCTTTTCATCTTTGGGCTCTTCCTTTACGGCTTCCTCTTTGGCCTCTTTCCTGGGTTTGGCAGCAGCCTTTGGTTTGGCTGTACCCTTGCCCTTCTTTTCGGCCTGTTCCATCTCTTCCTTCAGTTTGGCAAGCCCGTCGAGGTCGCCCAGGGTGGTCTTTTCAAGGTTATCCTGGATCTTCTGGACGGACTTCCTGGTCGAACGCTGGGCCTGTTTTTCCTTGGCCTCTTCACGGGCCTTTTCAGAAGCAGAGCGTTCCTGGAAGGTACGGGTATGCGAAAGGATGATCTTCTTGTTATCTTTCGAGAACTCGATCACCACGAAGTCGAGGGTTTCGTCAGCCCCGGCATTGCTGCCGTCTTCCTTGAGCAGGTGCCTGTTGGGCACGAAGCCTTCCACGCCGTAAGGCAGGGCTACCACGCCACCCTTGTCGTTCTTGCTGATAATGGTAGCATTGTGCACCGAGCCCACCGTAAAGATGGTTTCGAACACATCCCAGGGGTTCTCCTCTAGCTGCTTGTGGCCGAGGCTAAGCCTGCGGTTTTCCACATCGACGTCGAGCACCACCACTTCGATGTCCTCACCGATCTTGGTGAATTCGGCCGGATGCTTGATCTTCTTCGACCAGCTGAGGTCGGAGATGTGGATCAGCCCGTCGACACCTTCCTCAAGCTCGACAAAGATGCCGAAGTTGGTGAAGTTGCGCACTTTGGCGGTATGCTTCGAATCCTTGGGGTATTTGGTCGTGATGTCGGCCCACGGGTCGGGGATGAGTTGTTTCATGCCCAGCGACATTTTGCGTTCTTCCCTGTCGAGGGTGAGGATCTCGGCTTCCACCTCATCGCCCACCTTCAGGAAATCCTGTGCCGTGCGCAGGTGCTGCGACCACGACATCTCCGAAACATGGATAAGTCCTTCCACGCCGGGGGCGATCTCGATGAATGCTCCGTAGTCGGCGATCACCACCACCTTGCCTTTAACCCTGTCGCCAACCTTGAGGTTCTCGTCAAGCGCATCCCACGGGTGCGGGGTAAGCTGTTTGAGACCCAGGGCGATACGCTTCTTCTCGTCGTCGAAGTCGAGGATGACCACCTTGATCTTCTCGTCGAGGTTTACGATCTCTTCGGGATGGTTGATCCTGCCCCATGAAAGGTCGGTGATGTGGATGAGGCCATCCACGCCGCCGAGGTCGATGAACACCCCGTAGGAGGTGATATTTTTCACGGTACCTTCGAGCACCTGTCCCTTCTCGAGCTTCGACATGATCTCTGCCTTCTGCTGTTCCAGCTCGGCCTCGATGAGGGCCTTGTGCGAAACCACCACGTTCTTGTATTCGTGGTTGATCTTCACCACCTTGAACTCCATCGTCTTGTCGACGAACACGTCGTAGTCGCGGATGGGCTTCACGTCGATCTGCGAGCCGGGGAGGAATGCCTCGATGCCGAACACATCGACGATGAGGCCGCCCTTGGTCCTGCACTTCACATAACCGTTGATGATCTCGTCCTTCTCGAAGGCGGCATTGATCCTGTCCCAGGATTTCAGTATGCGGGCCTTCTTGTGCGAGAGCAGCAGCTGCCCCGAGGGGTCTTCCTGGTTCTCGACATATACCTCGATGGTATCGCCTACCTTAAGGTTGGGGTTGTAGCGGAATTCGTTGAGGGGGATCACGCCGTCGGACTTGAAGCCGATGTTGACCACCACCTCGCGGTTGTTCTTTGCCACCACGGTGCCGTCGATCACCTCGTGCTCCACGATGGAGCTCATGGTCTTGTTGTAGATGTCTTCAAGGTTGGCACGTTCCTTTTCGGAATATGTTTCACCTTTCTTGCCGATGGTATCCCAGTCGAAGCTGTCGCCGGCATCCTGCTTTGGTGCAGCGGGTTTTTCTTCGGCTTTCACCTCTTCTTCAGCTTCTTCGGTTTTCACCTCTTCTTCGGCAACCGGCTCTTCTTCAACAGTTGCCGGTTCTTCTTCAGTTTTTTCTTCTTCGGCCTTCACTGCGGCTTCTTCCTTTTCGGGGGCTTCAGCCTCTTCGGTAACGGCTTCAGGTTCTTCTTTCACAGGCGCTTCGGTTTCCTCAGCCACTGTTTCTTCTACCACGTCATTGCTCTTCGTATCGGTGGCTTCGGTTTCTTCAACGCGGGTTTCCTGGTCCTTAACTTCTTCGTTGGCAGGAACTTCCTCGTTGATGTTCTCTTTTTTATCAGTCATTGAATGATCTTTGTATCCGTCCATACCCTGTACCCGGCGGTCCCGGATGGATTAAACATATATTAAACAACTTGTGGTACAGCGGGATACGACAGATCCCTGCAAGTTGCTGAAAACGGGCTGCAAAAGTACGATTTTTATTTAAAAAATGAAAGGCATAGAAATTAATATTAGCATTGGGTTACGACCGGGTCCCTTGTTGTGATGGTTTGTTCTTCCAGATACGAGATATGAGACCTGAGACTTTGGGACGATGGGACTGTGGGAAGTGACTATGGTGAGCTAGAGTGACTAAAGTGAACTAGAGTGACTAAAGTGAGCTAGAGTTAGTGAGACTGCCTTTTTATGAGCATAGCGAAATGAAAAGGCCAGGTCGAACTAATCCCGATCCCGAGACTTCGGGAGAGGGATCTTTGTGAGTGACTAAAGTGAACTAGAGTCAGTGTTGCACCCCTACATTGTACCAGAGGTTTCCGCTTTCATTTCATTCGGAAATAATCATTAATCATTAGGATCTCATCATTCTTTCCCCCCGTCCCCCGTACCGCGAACCCCGCACCGCATTTTAGCCATGAAACCACCGAGTTCTCGGGGCAGGCACTGAAATCATTTAGCTATTCAGCCATTTATTTTTATTATATTTGGGGAAACGCAGGCGGATAAAGACAACAAACATTATTTTATTCCATAGATTGGGATGGATATAAACAATTGTTTTTATTCGCTAGTTGAACGAAACCGCCCCCTTTCGGAGGCGGTAATTTTATGTTTGTTAACTTTATGATATCCCTAACATAAAACTAACAGACATGAAAAAAAAAGTTTGATGCGTACTCGCATGATCCGCGAGATGCAGATCCGCAATTACAGCGAAAAAACCATCAGAAGCTATGTTGCTTCCATCTCAAAATTAACAACTTTTTTTAATCAACCGGTTGAAGATATCTCGGTTGATCAGTTCAAAGATTTTCTGCAGCACAGAATTACTGATGACAAGGTTTCAGTGGCATTAGTCAATCAAAGCATCAGCGCTTTTAAAATCATTCAGCAGGATGTTTTGAAGCGTGACTGGGAATCGATAAAGATCAAACGGCCCAGACGTGAAAGAAAACTACCCGTGGTATTGTCTGTTAATGAAATTGCATCTATGATCAATGCAACAAAAAATATTAAGCACAGAACCTTGCTTATGCTGGCTTATTCTACCGGGATGCGGCGCAGCGAGATCATGTGTTTAAAACCATCACATATTGATTCGGAGAGGATGCAGATACGCGTAGTGCATGGTAAAGGAAAGAAAGACCGATTCACAATCCTTTCCCCAAAAGCACTTGAATTGCTGAGGTTTTATTATCAGGTCTATAGACCAGCCACATTCTTATTCGAACCCCGGGGTAGAAAAAATCACACCCTTTCTTCCTCCACCCTCAACAATATCGTCAAGCAAGCTGCTAACAGGGCTGGAATAAGAAAAGAAATATCTTTTCATACCATGCGGCACAGCTTTGCCACCCATATGCTCGAAAACGGGACCAACATTCGGATCATTCAACAGTTCCTGGGGCATACATCCATTAGGACAACCTCTGTTTACCTTCATATTGCCCGGATAGATCCTTCCCTGGTTCGTTCGCCTTTAGATGATATGAACATTTAAAGATGATCGACATGGAAAATAAAAAACAAGAACTGGAGGTCGCCGGCATTCTTAAAAAATATGGCGATGGGTATTCTGACATTCACAAATTACATCCTGTCCAGTCAAAAGCGTTCAATGATATTATCAATTGCCGTAGTGCTGAACTGGGTGGGCATATCGAAAAATGCGACCATTGCGGGCATACAAGGCATGCTTATAACTCCTGCCGTAACAGGCACTGTCCAAAATGCCAGTATATTAAACAAGTGCAATGGGTGGATAAACTCAAAAGCAAGTTGCCTCCCACCAGACACTTTCATCTGGTGTTTACAATCCCCCAAAGCCTTCACAGACTTTTTTACATGAACCAGGCACAAGCCTATAAACTTTTATTTAAAGCCTCCTCTATGGCATTAAAAACCTGTGCAGCAAACCCCAGCTTCCTTGGCGCGCAAACTGGAGCAGTGGCAGTACTGCACACATGGGGGCAAACACTAAACTATCATCCCCACATTCATATGATTGTTCCTGCAGGCGGATTATCGGAGGATAATATGGAATGGGTGCATTCAGGAAAAACTT
>JAXGTH010000142.1:0-7013 GCA_040775045.1 Bacteroidales bacterium | reverse complement strand
TCCCGGGTCCCTGAAGGATGCCGTTACGCGGTTCGCCTGTCGTCCGGGATTTGCAAGCCCCGTCCTCCCAAAGTCCCAAAGTCCCCTCGTCTCAAAGTCAGCTTTGCATTTTGCGGTGTGCTGCCCGCAGTACTTTGATCTCATGTCTCAAATCTCAATGCTCATATCTCATCCCTTCTTCCATTTTCCCTTTTCCCTGAAGGATGCCGCTACGCGGTTCGCCTTTTCCAGTTCAGCCTTAGGTTTACCCGGGAAGGTTAAATGGATTCATGGGTCAAACCCTAGCCCAAACTTAACCATGAAACCACCGAGTTCTCGGGGCAGGCACTGAAACCATGAAACACTGAAACCATGAAACACTGAAACCATTTAATGAAGCATTAAAAAAACTAAAAATTCCTCCCCCTTTCTATAACCATTTTTTGCATTTTTCGTAAAAACGAGTACTTTTATTGCTCAATCTTTAAAAGGCATCCCCGCACTGGTCCATCCACCCTTGTGACCCAGGGGGCGAAGCCGTGCAGCGCTTGAGCGCTGCAAGTACAATTCTGTATGTGAAATTCTGTATGTGCAAAGGGATGCCAGGTCCCAAATATCCCTTATAAAATCAACCATGCTGAATGAGCCTAATTCCTGCTACCCCTCTTCCCTCGACTTCGCCCGGGACTGGCGAGTGAGGATAGGGGTTGTGGGTGAGGTGCAAAAAACAATGCATAAGCACCCGGTCCGGCCCGGGTCGAACGAAACCGTGTAGCGCTGAAACGCTGCACTCCGATCTACACACCGCGATCATGCTCGACACCCTCATCACCAGCAAGACCCGCATCAAGCTGCTGCTGAAGTTCTTCCTCAACAGCAACGCCAGCTCATACCTGCGCAACCTCGAGAGCGAGTTCCAGGAGAGCACCAACGGCATCCGGCTCGAACTCAACAAGTTCGAAAAGGCCGGGCTGCTGCAGTCGCGCATTTCGGGCAACAAGAAACTCTACCAGGCCAACACCCATCACCCGCTCTTCAACGATATCCACAACATCCTGCTCAAATACCTGGGCTTCGACACCATCATCCATAAGGTGATCGCCAAACTGGGCGGGGTGCAAAAGGTTTACCTGGTGGGCAGCTTCGCCCGCGGGGTCGACAGCGAGGTGATCGACCTGCTGCTGGTGGGCAACGACATCAACCGCGAATACCTGGCCCGCCTCACCGACAAGGGCGAAAGGATGATCAAACGCAAGATCCGCTACCTGGTTTACACCGACAGGGAATTTATCAAGGTGAAGGAAGGATACAAAAGCGATGAAATATTACTTTTGTGGACCCGGAACGGGGAAGACGGTTAGACGGTTAGACGGTTAGACGGTTAAACGGTTAAAATGTTAAATTGTTAAATTGTTAGATGGTATTAGTGCCTGTCCCGAGAACTCGGTGGTTTCAGTGCCTGTCCCGAAAACCAGGTGGTTCCATGATTATGTGTTGGTTTGGTTATGAACCATGAAACCATCCCGAGTGCTCGGGATTAGTTCGACTGGGCCTTTTCATTTCGCTACGCTCATAAAAAGGCAGTCTCACTAATGAAACACTGAAACCATGAAGCACTGAAACCATCTAGCCATGTAAAAATAAATTAATCCCGCATTTAAGAACAGAAACAAATCATCATGCAAGATAAAGACATCAGGATCGGCGTTATCGGGCTGGGCTATGTGGGCCTGCCCCTGGCAGTGGAGTTTGGCAAGGTGGTCGACACCACCGGCTTCGACATCAACCACGGGCGTATCCGTGAGCTGGAGGCGGGACACGACCGCACCCTGGAAGTGGACGACGTGAATTTGAAAAAGGCCGTGAAGCTGAGCTACACCGCAAACATCGACGACCTCAGGCCCTGCAACTACTATATCGTGACCGTTCCCACGCCCATCGACAGGCACAAGCGCCCCGACCTCAGCCCGCTCGTCAAAGCCTCGGAAACCGTCGGCAGGGTACTCTCGAAGGGCGACATCGTGATCTACGAATCCACGGTGTACCCCGGCGCCACCGAAGAGGTGTGCGTGCCGGTGCTGGAGCAGTACAGCGGCATGAAATACAATGAGGGCTTCTTCTGCGGCTATTCGCCCGAGCGCATCAACCCCGGCGATAAGGTGCACACCTTCACCACCATCCGCAAGGTGACCGCCGGCAGTACGCAGGAGGTGGGCCGCAGGGTCGACGAACTCTACAACATGGTGGTCACCGCCGGCACCCACCTGGCCTCCTCCATCAGGGTGGCCGAGGCCGCCAAGGTGATCGAGAACTCGCAGCGCGACATCAACATCGCCTTCGTCAACGAGCTGGCCGTGATCTTCAGGCGTATGGGCATCGACACCCTGGAGGTGCTCGAGGCCGCCGGCACCAAGTGGAACTTCCTGCCCTTCAGGCCCGGCCTGGTGGGAGGCCACTGTATCGGCGTCGACCCCTACTACCTCACCCACAAGGCACAGGAGATCGGATACAACCCCGAGATCATCCTGGCCGGGCGCAGGCTCAACGACAACATGGGCAGCTTCGTGGCCGGGCAGATCGTGAAGCTCATGATCAGGAAAGGGCACCGCGTGGCCGGCAGCAAGGCCCTGGTGCTGGGAATCACCTTCAAAGAGAACTGTCCCGACATCCGCAACTCCCGCGTGATCGACATCATCAGCGAGCTGCAGGAGTTTGGCATCACCGTCGACACCTACGACCCCTGGGCCGACGACGAAGAGGTGAAGGCCGAATACGGCGTCGGGCTCATCGGGAAACAACAGCTCAACAATGCCGGGGGTTACGACGCCGTGGTGCTGGCCGTGGCACACGACAGGTTCAGGGAACTCAACATCAGCACCCTGAAGAACAACACCGGCATCGTGTACGACGTGAAGGGCATATTGCCTAAAGAACTTGTGGATGAAAGGCTGTAGATTATGGAAGATGGAAGATGGAAAAAGGAAGATGGAAAAAGGAAAAGTGGTGAGCGGAATTTTTAATTTTGAATGCTTAATGCTTAATAAATGGTTAAATTAGTGAGACTGTCTTTTCATGAGCGAAGCGAAATGAAAAGGCTTAGTCGAACTAATCCCCGGTTTACCGGTATGGCTAAATGGTTAAATGGTTATATTGCTGAATCCGCCTCAATAGCTTACCCTGAAAGCACAAGGTCATCGAAGTAAAATTTCGTAGTTCAGAGTTCAGAGTTCAAAGTTCAGCGTTCAAAGTTCAACCCCATGCTCCTCAACTTCAGCAGATCACCCATCCTCGTTGTCGGCGACCTGATCCTCGACAAGTACTATCATGGCACGGTTACGCGCATCTCGCCGGAGGCGCCGGTGCCGGTGGTGCTGAAACAGTATGAGAAGACGGTTCCCGGCGGGGCGGCCAACGTGGCCAACAACCTGCAGAAGCTGGGTACCCGGGTGAGCCTGCTGGGCATCGCCGGCAACGACAACAACGGCTGGCTGCTCTCTTCCATCCTCAAGGAGGAGAACATCGACGCCGACATCATCACGGGCCTCAACCCCACCGTGACCAAGATCCGCATCATCGGCGAGCACCAGCAGATCTGCCGCCTCGACGTGGAGAAGGATATCCCATACGACCAGGCCACCCGCGACACGCTGCTCGAAACCCTCGGCAGGATGATCCCGAAACACAGGATGGTGGTGATCTCCGACTACGACAAGGGGCTGGTGGACAGGGAAACGGCCACCTATATCATCGAAAAGGCTGCCTCGAAGGGTATCCCCGTGCTCATCGACCCCAAGAAGCGCGACTGGAGCATGTATGCCGGGGCCACCCTCGTCACGCCCAACCTCAGGGAGTTCAGGGAGGTATGCCAGCGGCACCAGCTCGACGAGGACGACCTGCCGCGCTCGGGCCGGGGGGTGAAGAAACTGTTCGGCCTCGAATACCTGCTCATCACCCTGGGCGAGCAGGGCATGATGCTCATCACCGAAGAAGAAGAATACCTGGTGCCCACGGTGAAGAAGGAAGTTTTCGACGTGAGCGGTGCCGGCGACACCGTGATCGCCACCATCGCCGCCTGCCTGGCCCACGGGCACAGCCCCAGGGAATCGGTGCAGATCGCCAACCTCGCCGCCGGCATCGTCGTGAACAAGTTCGGCACGGCACCCGTTAGCATAGAAGAACTGCAGGAAGCGGTTACAAATTTTGAATTCTGAATATTTAATGATTAATTACAGGGGGTTGGTTACAGGTATTGTGAAACCCCTGCGCCCTTAGTGATAAAAATCCCTGCCTATGTCATCACTTGATCTTATACTCAACGAAATGGAAGCCCACCGCAAGGTGTTCGAGGCGGTATCGGAAAACCTGAAACCAGCCATCGAAGCGGCCGGCCGCCTGCTTGCCGATACCCTGAAGTCCGGACACAAGGTGCTGCTGTTCGGCAACGGCGGCAGCGCCGGCGATGCCCAGCATATCGCGGCGGAGCTCACGGGACGCTACAAGACCGAGCGCCGGGGCCTCCCGGCCATCGCCCTCACCACCGACACCTCGGCACTCACGGCCATCGGCAACGACTACGGCTTCGACCGCATCTTCGAACGGCAGGTGGAAGCCCTGGGCCGCGAAGGCGACCTGCTCATCGGCATCAGCACCAGCGGCAACAGCCCCAACGTGATCAAAGCCCTGGCATACGGGCGCAGCAACGGCATGAAGACGCTGGGCCTCAGCGGCAGGGACGGCGGCGCGATGAAACAGCACTGCGACCTCAACATCATCATCCCCTCCGACGACACGGCAAGGATACAGGAGATGCATATCTTTATCGGGCATATACTTTGTGGGGTTGTTGATGAGGCATTTTAATTGTTTGTTGATTTGTTTATTTGTTGATTCGTTTAGTCGAATTTTGGTAAATCATGTTTGAATATTCTTTTGAAAAGTTAGAGATATGGAGAATATCTAAAGACTTTGTTTCTGATATTTACAGGATAACTACATGTTTTCCAAAAGAGGAGTTATTTGGTTTAACATCACAGCTACGCAGGGCTGCAGTTTCTGTTTCAGCCAATCTTGCAGAAGGAAGCTCAAGGACATCAACGAAAGACCAGGCCAGGTTCACGGTTCTATCCTATTCATCAGCGCTTGAGGTTTTGAATCACATAATTATCGCTAAGGACCTTGGATACTTATCGACTGAAGAATATGTGTCAATGCGTAAAAAGCTGGAAAAGATAACAAATATGTTGAACGCATTGAGCAAATCCCAACGGTCCAGGGTCAATAAAAATAACTAAACAATTCATCGACTAAACGCATCACCAAATCAACGAATCAACTTATTTCAACAAACAACAAAATACATTGACTCAAAAAAGTAACATATTAACAGGCCAACGCTTACTGATCACCGGCGGTGCCGGCTTCATCGGTTCCAACCTGGTGGAGCATTTCCTGGCACGCGGCAATGAGGTGGTATGCCTCGACAACCTGGCCACCGGCTACCGCAGCAACATCAAGCCTTTCATGGATCATCCCGGCTTCACCTTTGTGGAGGGTGATATCCGCGACATTGAAACCTGCCACAAGGCCACCAGGGGCTGCGACTGTGTGCTGCACCAGGCCGCACTGGGCAGTGTACCCCGCTCGGTGAAGGACCCGTATACCAGCAATGCCGTGAACATCGGCGGCACCCTCAACATGTTGCTGGCCGCCCGCGACGAGGGGGTGAAGCGCTTCGTGTATGCCGCCAGCTCTTCGACCTACGGCGACTCGGAAGAGTTGCCCAAGGTGGAGGACCGCATCGGCAACCCGCTCAGTCCCTACGCCGTGACCAAGTACGTGATGGAGCTCTATGCCCGGGTGTTCAGCCGGCTTTACGGCCTGGAATGCATCGGCTTACGCTATTTCAACGTCTTCGGCCGCCGCCAGGACCCCAACGGGGCCTATGCCGCCGTGATCCCCCTCTGGGTGAAGCAGATGATCCGCCACGAGCGCCCGGTGATCAACGGCGACGGAAGTTACAGCAGGGATTTTACGTATATCGACAACGTAGTGCAGGCGAATGAGCTGGCGGCGGTATTGCCGGCGGCAGATATCATGGAGAGGACAGCAGAATACCGCCTGCAGGCATCAGGCATCAGGCATCAGGCGCCGGGTAACAATCTGTCATCGCCAGAAGCCAGGAGCCAGAAGCCAGAAGCCCCATTTTCCGAAGTCTTCAACATCGCCTACGGCGGCAACACCACCCTCAACGAACTTTTCGAAGCCCTCAGAAAGAACCTGGCCCGTTTCGACCCGGAGATCGGTAGGATCGAGCCCGTTCACGGGCCCGTGCGCCCCGGCGACATCCCCCACAGCATGGCCTCCATCGAAAAGGCCAGGGCAGTGCTGGGGTATGAACCGGAATATGATGCGGAACAGGGGTTCGGGAAGGCGTGCAAATGGTATTTCGACAATATCAAATAGGTGCGGGGGACGAGGTACGAGGTACGCGGGAATTTTGAATTTTGAATGCTTAATTCTTAATTATATTAGTGAGGCTGTCTTTTCATGAGCGAAGCGAAATGAAAGGGCTTAGTCGAACTAATCCCCGGTTTACCGGAATGGCTAAATAGCTTGCCCCTAAGCCCCGTGGTTTCAAAATGAAATTTCAGAGTTCAGAGTTCAGCGTTCAAAGTTCAGAGTTCAGATTTCCCCTACCCGCGTAGTGGTTTCTCAAATGGAAGATGGAAGATGGAAAAGGGAAAAGGGAAAAAGGGGATGAGAAATGAGTAATGAGATTTGAGAAATGAGACTCACGCCCTGCAGGCCGCGAACCGCGTAGCGGTTCCTCAGCTGTAGCAAGGCCGGCATTAAACAGATCCCAAGCGCGTAGTGCTTGTTGAATCATGAAAAGAACCCACCAGACCATAAATTTATTTAATACTCGCTAATTACGAACAATTGGCCAAACTAGCCATACTCGGTGCAAGCTATCTTCAGCTTCCATTGGTTCTGAAAACCAGGGAGCTTGGTCATACTTCCATTTGCTTTGCATG
>JAXGTH010000141.1:0-7029 GCA_040775045.1 Bacteroidales bacterium | reverse complement strand
GGCAGGAAAAGAGTACCTGGGAGTAAAGGATATCGTGAACCGGCACAAGTTGCATACGATATGTACCAGCGGCAATTGTCCTAACATGTGCGACTGCTGGGAGCGGGGCACAGCCACCCTGATGATCCTGGGCGACATCTGCACCCGCTCGTGCAGGTTCTGCAATGTGGCTACTGGCAAGCCGCTACCTGTCGACCCGGATGAACCCGATAGGGTGGCTGAATCCGTGCGCCTGATGGGATTGAAGCATTGCGTGCTGACCTCCGTCGACCGCGACGACCTTGAGGATTTCGGAGCCGGTCATTGGGCTGCCACGATCAGGGCCGTGAAGGAGAAAAATCCGGGCATTACGATGGAAACCCTCATCCCCGACTTTATGGGTGATGAGTCGCTGATCAGGATAGTGCTGGATGCCGGCCCTGAAGTGGTTTCGCATAACCTGGAAACCGTGAGGCGGCTGACACCGCAGGTGAGGAGCGTGGCCTCTTACGACAGGAGCCTGGCCGTGATCAGGTATATTGCCGCTTCAGGGGCAAGGGCCAAATCGGGTATCATGACAGGTCTCGGCGAAACCTTCGAAGAGATAATGGAAACCATGGACGACCTCAGGGCTGCGGGCTGCGAGGTGATGACCATCGGGCAGTACCTCCAGCCCAGCAGGAAGCACCTTCCCGTGGTATCCTTCACCACCCCGGAAGAATTTGAAAAACTAAGGGTCATCGGACTTGAAAAAGGATTTGCCCACGTAGAGAGCGAACCGCTGGTGAGGTCCTCGTACAAGGCCGAGAAACATGTTCCCACAGGGAGATCATGAGCAGGGAGATCATATATCGTGACCTGGGCAGGATAGCTTACGACGAGGCCTGGGCATACCAGGAAAAGCTTTTCAACGGGATCGTAGAATCCAAGAAGAACAGTGTTGCCGGTGATGTGCCCAACCACCTGCTTTTCTGCGAACATCCCCATGTATACACCCTGGGGAAGAGTGGGTCTGAACACAACCTGTTGCTTAACAGCCAGGCCCTCATGGAAAAGGGGGTTACCTTTTTCAGGACCAACCGGGGCGGTGATATCACATACCATGGCCCGGGTCAGATCGTTGGATACCCTATCCTCGACCTGGAGGCTTTCGGCATGGGCATCAGGAGGTACATTGAGATACTGGAAGAAGCTGTGATCATCCTCCTTGAAGGTTCTGGCATCAGCGCCGGCCGCCTGCCCGGTGCAAGCGGGGTATGGCTTGATGCAGACATACCCTTTAAGGCCAGGAAGATATGTGCCATCGGTGTTCGTTCAAGCAGGTTTGTCACCATGCACGGCTTTGCCTTCAATGTGAACACCTCGCTCGAATACTTCAACTACATCAATCCCTGCGGGATCACCGACAAGGGCGTAACCTCCATGCAGAAGGAACTCGGGAGGGAGCAGGATATCGAAGAAGTCAAGGCCCGGCTCAGGGATACACTGCTTCAACAATTCACCCGGTCCTAGCTGAACACTTCGCGAAGGATTTCTGCCGACCTGATGGTTCCCAGCCCGTTAAGGTGGATCTGGTAATATATGATCAGCGCATTCAGCAGTTCCTGCCTCCTTGACCGGCTCATTGCAAGGCCTGGCAGGTCGCCGGCATGACAGTTGCTGACCCTCGAAAAATCATGGCTCAGCGATTCGTCGAGGTAGTCGGGATGCGAAGGGATCACGAGTGAAAACCTGCCTTCCCTCAGGTCGAAATACCTTGCCTCTCCATCCTGCATCCCATTCGGGTAGAATCCCAGGTGCAGGCTCAGCTTCAGGAGAAAGTGGAGATGGAAATACTCAACCCCGCTGTCCTGTTGTTCGAGGTAGCGGAATGAATTTTCCATGAAATGGAACAATTCGGTATTGGCTTCCCCTGCCTGTATCGATTTGTAAAGCACCTCCGACAGGAAAAGGGCGAGTGTGCTTTTGCGGATGTCGGAAGCGATGGAGCTGAAGGGCTCGGCGACCTCCGCCTCCCGGATATGCTGCAACTCCCTTTTCTCACGGTGGTACACCACCATATCGAGCATGGTCAGGGGCTGGAAATAGCTGCTGCGCATGCCCGACTTTCTGCTCCGGACACCTTTGACCAGGTACGACTGCAATCCGAATAACTCGGTATATATCCTGGCGATAATGCTGGTTTCTGAATACCTGATGTGGTGCAGTACGATCCCCTTTGTCTTATGAAGCATACCGCAAAATTAGTGGAAAAGTGTCAGTCGATGATGAGGATCTTGGTAACCATTTTCTCGCTGCCGTCCTCGTTGGAGGCAAAGACGAGGTAAACCCCCGGCCTTGCTTTTCTGCCGTCGAAATTCCGACCGTTCCACACAGCCTGCCCCCCTTCAGAGCGGGTGGCATAGATCAGCACCCCGTTGATGTCGGTGATCCTGATGTCGGAATCCTTCATGAGCCCTTTCACGGCGATCCAGCCGTCGTATCCGTCCTTCACCGGGTTGGGATAGGCATAAACATCGGAAAAGGTCTCGCTGGGTTCGGAGGCCGAGCCTTTGAAGGCAATGATGCCGCTGGCCGTGGCCATGAAAACCTCTCCGTCGGCATTAATGGCAATGTCGATCACCTGGTTGGAGAACAGGGGGCTGTTATCCTCGGTGAAGTGGTAGATCTGTTCGCTGCCATCTGCCGACAGCAGGAAAACGCCTGAACGTTCAGTACCGATCCATTTCCTGTTATCACCGTCGACGGCGATGGCCGTAACTACCTCGGTTTCAAGCAGGTATTGCACATAACCGTCGAAGTCGACAAGCGGCCTTACCGCATCATAATCATTAGAGGTGAGAAGCGTCGATGGAGAATAGAAGATCCCTATCCCTTCGTCGGTCCCTATCCAGACCTCGCCGTCGAGGTCCTGGGCGATGCTGAAAACATTCGTACCCGGAATGTTGCCTACCCCGCTCTCCGACCTGAGCAGCCTGAGCTGGTCGCCCGGAGGGTTGGTCTCGTCATAAACGGCCATGAAATTGGGATTGCTGTTGGTATGCCTGAAGAGGATCCATTTCTGGTTGTATGAGTCTACGAAAAGTCCGCGTGCATCCACTGCTGATGCACTGCCTCCCAGGCTGTAGGATGCCCAGCTGCCATCTGCCTTCATTTCGGCAAGCAATTTCTCCGCCCCGGAACACAAAGCCCAAAGACTGCCCTGGCTGTCGTAGTCGAGGCCTGTAAGGGCAATGGTGCCTGCGGCTTCCCACTTTTGCAGTTCACTGTTCTCCTCCGTGAACCTGTTCGTGACCTCGTCGCCCGTGATCTCGATCAGGCCTGTCTCATTGCGGAACACCCCCAGGTAGGCCTGGTTGATGTTGGACGGGTTCACCGCGATGGTCACGATGTCCCTGATATCGGAAATTTCGGGAGTGGTCAGGCTGTTGAAGTTTTCCCAGGTTTCGTCGTAGAAACGGTATGCCCCGTAAAAAAGATACAGGGGTGACCAGGTGCCGGTATAGCCTCCGGAAGCGACCCAGATATGATCACCGGCAGCCGTCATCGAAAATACGTTTGCATTGTATGGCCCGCCGGGGTTGATCACCATACTTTCCCATCCTTCCGAAAAGGATTTTACCAGGCCGCTGCGTGCATCGGCGATCCAAACGCTGCCCTCCTTGTCGTAGATGGCATCGTTGAGCATGGGAGTGCCGGGATTGTAAGTGAAAATGCTCTGTTCCTCCACCATATCCTCATTGAAAACCTTGCCGGCATAATTGAGGGAGATGACAAGCTTTCCGTTGTTGGCATTGATGTTGTTGACTCCAAGGTTATCTTCGAAGAACAACCTTGTCCATGTGCTGCCGTCAAAATAAAAGATCGTGTCTTCTGCAATGTTCCCGCCTTTTTTGAGGTTCACCACCACTTTTCCGGCATAGGATTCGATAAGGTCGTAAGGGCTGTAGGGATAAGGCGCAGACCCCAGCCTGCTCCAGGCCGAGAAATCGGCCAGGTTGGGATGGTCGATGTTTGCATAGAAGATCCCGTCTTCGGTTGCTGCAAAGAAGGCCGTATCGTTATGTGTAAGGTCGAATACGTTGACCTGACTGCCCTGGGGGCCGATATACCATGTGTCGCGGATCTCCTCACCCGCAAGGTCGAGCACCACGATCCCGAAACCGCAGGAAAGATAGGCATAATCGTCCCTGAAGGAAATCTTGTTGATGACCTTGTTCCCGAGGATGGGCTTTCGCTTGATGTCGGGCACGTTGATGATGGTATTGCCCTTGAAGAGGTCGATATTGGTGTTGCGGTATGCCACCACCACCGTCTGCATGGCTTCATTGTACCTCACATCGCTGATCCCGATGTCGGAAAGTCCGTTGATCTTGGAAAAACGCTCAATGGATTGCTCAGCCTTGTCGTAGGTAAGGATAGCATACGGCGTTGCCCCGAAAATGGTGTTCCCGGCTTCGGTAACCGAGCTGAAACTGTTGAAGGGCAGGTGATCGCGCCACTGTCCAACGCCGGCATTCTGCGGGTAAGCGAAAGCCAGAACAAGGAAGCATAAAATGGAGGAGAGAGCGTGTCTGTATATCTTCATCTGCATTATGGTGTTATGATGCATTGCCGGCCCGGCCATTGCTGCGGGTACCGGGGTATTAAACAAATACCAAAATTAGCCTTTTCGGCTGAATTTTGGCGTATTATGATAAACTTAATATTCCCGTATTTATTGTAAGAATAGTAATTTTACACTTTGGTTGCCTGCGAACCGGATGAAAATATGATGATCCTCCGGCTAACCGCAGGGCAGCAGTTTATGATGGAGAAATACAGGGCCCGCATACTGAAGATCGGAACGCTCACCCTGGGCGGATCGTTGCCTGTGCGCATACAATCCATGGCCAATGCCAGTACCATGGATGCCGAAGCGGTGATGCGGCAGGCCCGTTCGCTCAGTGAAGCGGGTTGTGAGATGCTGCGACTGGCGGTGAAGAACATGAAGGAAGTGGACCAGCTGGCTGTGATCCGTTCCCGGATGGAAAAGGAAGGCATCACCATGCCGCTGGTGGCCGACATCCATTTCAATCCCGCCCTTGCCGAGGCTGCAGCAGCCCTGGTACACAAGGTGAGGATCAATCCGGGCAATTACCTCGACCAACAGTATTTTCTCTCGAAGGAAAGAAAAACGACACCGCTTTCCCTGAGTACCGAAGAGCGGACGGAGGGTATCCTGCGGCTTACCGGAATATGCCGCAGGCACAATACGGTGATCAGGGTGGGCGTAAACCACGGATCGCTTTCAGGGAGGATCCTTCAGCAATACGGCAATACGGTAAGCGGGATGGTAATCTCGGCGATGGAATTCCTGAGGATATGCCAGAGCGACGGCTTTCATGACCTTGTGGTCTCGATGAAATCGAGTCATGTCCCGACGATGGTGTCTGCTACCAGGGCGATCGCTGAGGCGATGACCCTCGAAGGCATGGATTATCCCATTCACCTGGGCGTGACCGAAGCCGGTGCCGGGAGGGACGGAAGGATACGTTCTGCCGCGGGCATAGGACCTCTGCTTGCCGAGGGTCTTGGCGATACCATCAGGGTTTCGCTTACCGAAGATCCGGTAAAGGAGATCCCGGTGGCCGGGAAACTGGTATCCTTTTACACTGCTGAGCGGAGGCTGGGGCAGACCTGGCCGGCAGCTCCGGCTGAAGGTGAGGCCTATCACAGCAGGTATACGAAGGTAAGCGGCATCGTTGGCGGGGACAGACCCCCGGCAGTTGTCGGGCAATGGGCGGCTGATGAGAACGATCTGAAACCCGACCTGTGGCCGGTAAAGGCCAACATGCTTGCAGACAGTAAGGGTGAAAGCTACATATTGCAAGAAACTGACGGATTGGAGGCACCGGAAAACATACCGGCAGACGGGGTAACCGGCAGCAATAAGTTGTTGCTGGTTACGGGGGAGGCGGGGAACCTTGCTCAGGTACATAAGCTGTTCACCCTCCTGGGGAAACAGGGATGCAGGCTTCCTGTGGTTGCCAGGCTTAGATATGATGAAGCGGATGAAGATGCCTTCATCCTCCGCTCTGCGGCCGACCTGTCGTCACTGATACTGAAGGGATTTGGCAATGCCTACTGGGTCGAGGATAAACAGGGAAGACGGGAGAACCTGCACCGGCAGGTCTTTGACGTTTTACAGGCTACCGCCGCACGCATCACGGGAACGGAATACATCTCATGCCCGACATGCGGGCGCACGAGTTTCGATATTGAACGGACACTGTCACTCATCAAGAAGCATACCGCAGGGCTCACCAATGTCAGGATCGCGGTGATGGGATGCATCGTGAACGGTCCGGGGGAGATGGCGGAAGCGGATTACGGCTATGTGGGTGCAGGAAAAGGGAAAATAACCCTGTATCACCGGGGAAAGGTAGTCAGGAAGAATATCCCTGAACAGGACGCGCTCGATGAACTTCTCTCCCTGATCGAGCGGACCAGACCGGATTGAAAACATGCATGCCTGTCAATGCCAGGCCCCGAGGATGGTACCCATAAGGAGGAACGAAATGACCAGGTACCCTGCATTGATGAGAAAGAACCTGAATGATCTCCGCTCGAATAAATGGAAGATCATATTGTTTTCACATCGCTGTCATTTAACGGTACGACAAAAGTCAGGGCCTTGTTCAGAATAGAGAAATGCAATGGCGAATGCCCCAGCGATTCGCCGTCAGCCTCAAGGAATACGGATCCCGCAGGCTTCGACACGATCTGGCATTCCTTGCCCCTGAACACCTTCACGAACTTAAGCTTCGTGAAAGAACCGTCATAAAGCTTATTCACGTTGCTGATGATGCGGAACCGCGATATGGCTTTGATCACGGTTACGTCAAGAAGGCCATCGTCCGGTACGGCGAAGGGTACCTGCATCAGGCCGCCGCCGTTATACCTGCAGATGCCCAGGTTCATGCTCAGCACCCTGCCGTTGAAAACCTCGCTGCCATCCAGTGTAATAATGAAATGGACATAGCGGTACTGGAAAAGACCGGTAAATAT
>JAXGTH010000140.1:0-7116 GCA_040775045.1 Bacteroidales bacterium | reverse complement strand
TGTATTGAGGAGCTTGCCCAAGCCTTCGAGGGCAAAGTATTCGCATTGCACGGGGATGATGACAGAGTCGGCGGCCGTAAGGGCATTCACCGTGATCAAACCCAACGATGGAGAACAATCAACCACCACGAAATCGTAATTATCCTTGACCTGGTCGATCACCTTACGCATCATCTTCTCCCTGTTCGGGAGGTTGATCATCTCGATTTCAGCACCAACAAGGTCGATATGGGCAGGCAGAACCGAGAGGAAAGGGGTTGAAGTCTCCATGATCACCTTTCCGGGCTCCAGGTCATCCATGATGCATTCGTAAATGCTGGCCTGTATCTTCTTCGGGTCGTACCCGAGCCCCGAGGTGGCATTGGCCTGGGGATCGGCATCAACAACCAGTGTCTTGTATTCGAGCACTGCGAAACTGGCTCCTAAATTAATGGCAGTGGTTGTCTTGCCTACTCCGCCTTTCTGGTTGGCTATTGCTATGACTCTACCCATTGTTTGATGACAGGATATTGGTTTGTTTATGATGGACAAAAGTACGAAGATATGAAAACAATTCCCGGCAGGTCCATGAATTAGTTTTCAACTCATGTTAATTATGAAGACATAAAAAAAAGCTGCCCGGTAAGACAGCTGTTGTCGGGTCTCAGCCCATCCTAAATATCTTCATCTTTTGATTCGTCAGGGTCGCCAAGATCTTCAAATTCAACACTGGCGAGACGCTCCGTTCTTTCGATATCATTTTCCGCTTCGGGTTCGGGATCAGGTGCGCGCTCCCCGGTGTCGATGAACTTGATGACCTCCTCAAGACCCCTGGTAAATTTTTCAAAGTCTTCCTTGTAAAGGAACAGCTTGTGCTTTTCGTAGAAAAATTTCCCCTGGTCGTTGTTGAATCTGCGCTTGCTTTCGGTAATTGTCAGGTACTGTTCTCCTGACCTTGTCGCCTTCACATCAAAAAAGTAGGTCCTCTTTCCGGCCCGGATCACCCTGGAATAGATCTCCTCCCGTGACAGGTCTTTGTTGTCTTGCTCTTCCATGTCAATTTTTTTGATTTGTATTTCCTTCTATAATCGCAAAAATATAAATATTTATAAATGGCCAAATGTTTTTTTTATCTAAAGGAGTGTGCCGGCCCTGCTGCGCGCCATATATGAAATACTATACACAGACAGGCCTTCTCCCCGAATGGTTGCATCGAAGGTTGCAGTTTTAGTTATCTTCAACTGATTGTTTATTTTTGTATACGAAAATCAACAGCAGCTTGTTTTGATGAGCCAGCAGGAAAAACAAAGGCTTTGTGTGATCGTTAATCCTGTTTCCGGAGTCAGCAGGAAACGTATGGGGGAGTTCAGGCGGCTGGTCGGCCAGCATCTCGCTGAACAGCTTTATGAAACGGTGATCCATGTTACGCGTGCTCCCGGGCATGGAAGGAGGATCGCTGCAAAAGCCCTGGAAGACGGGATCCGGATATTTGTTGTTGCCGGAGGCGACGGGACGGTCAACGAGGTAGCCGATGTGCTGGCCGGCACGACGGCAAGGCTTGCCATCATCCCTGCCGGATCCGGAAACGGGCTTGCCCATCACCTCGGCATACCGTTCAGAAAAAAAGATGCCCTTGATCTCATCGTGCAGGGCCACACGGTCACCATTGACACCTGCAGGGTGAACGGCTTGTTTTTTGCCAGCATTGCAGGGATCGGGTTCGATGCAAAGGTAGCCAGGCAATTTGCCAACAGCCATCGTCGTGGCTTCCTCACCTATGCGAGGATCGTCATGAAGGAATACCTCCACTACAAATCAGGAAAATACCGCCTCAGCCTCGACGGTGAAGAAATGGAAAAGGAGGCTTTCTTTATCAGTTTTGCCAACTCAAACCAGTTCGGGTACAACACGCGTATCTCGCCCCGTGCTTCGATCACCGACGGACTGATCGATGTTGCAGTTGTCAGTAAGCCACCCGTTAAGGCTTTTCCCGAGATCGCGAGGCTGATGTACAGGCAGGAGATCGACCGCTCAAAGTATATCTCGATATACCGCGCTTCGGATATCCTGGTCTGGCGGGAGAAAGGCAAAACGGTGAACGTAGATGGGGAGGCCGTCCGTATGGGAAAGAAATTGCATATCACCATCAGCCCCGCGTCACTGAACGTTATCGTACCACAAAATATAAAATTATGAGCGCAAAGAAACGTCCCCGGGGTATCGTTTACTCTACCGATCCTGCCTTTCGTTACGACTGGGATGAACACGCTGAGCCCGAAACACCGGCTCCCGCCGGTCAGAACCTGCGGGTTTACCTCGAGCGCCTGAAAGGCAATAAGAAACTGACGGTGATAAAAGGATTTATCGGTAGTTCAACCGACCTGGCAGAGCTGGGCAGAAATTTGAAGTCGGCCTGTGGCACGGGCGGTAGCGTCAAGGACGGGGATATCCTGGTACAGGGCGACCACCGCGAAAAGATCGTTGAAATATTGACAGAACAGGGATATGGTGTCAAAAAGGCAGGTGGTTAGGCCGGCTCCGTATCAGTTAAGCCCGGGATCCACCGGGAAATTTTCCCAGTAAGTATATTCATTACCGAGTCTTTTCAATGCAAACTCCCATAATTTGTCGGGATCGGTGTTCATGATGGTTTCGGCAGGCAGACCCGATACGAGCCAGGAATTCCGCCTGAGTTCGTCGTCGAGCTGTTTTCGCCCCCATCCGGAATAACCGATGTAAAAACGGATCTGGTTGGTGCTGATCTGCCTGAGCAGCATCAGCTCCCTCACCGATTCAATGTCACCACCCCAGTAAAGGCCATCCATGATCTCGAGGCTGTCGCTGATCTGGTTACCAAGGGTGTGGATGAAGAACAGGCTGGAGTTGCTCACCGGTCCTCCCAGGAATAACTGGCCGCCAAAATCCGGGAAATCGGTCACGATCTCGTTGAACTTGTTTTCGATGGGCTTGTTCAGGATGATACCGAACGACCCGTCCTCATTGTGCTCGGCCAGCAAAACCACCGAGCGCTTGAAATAATTGTCAGCCAGCAGCGGCTCCGAAATGAGGATGTTCCCCTTCACAGGCTTGAGGCTGTTACTCCTGATCTTGATTATTTTATTGATGTCGGTCATCCGGGTATAAAAAGCAAATGTTTTACCTTTGATCACTAAAGTACAAAAATAATACCAATACGTTATCATGGCAGTCGACCGGCGGGATCTATACCACGCGTTAAGGCAAAAACACCCTTGCATCACCTATGAGGAATCTTCTTATGAATTCATTCATAATGAGTTGCATATATCGTATGTATTCCGTCTGTCGGAGGGCCCTGTGTTCCGGCCGTCGATCAGGTTGTTGTTGCCTGACGATGCGGGGACGGACAATATAGCAGATTCCCTCATCCGGAATTTTATTTTCAATTTGGGCATGGCCGAGCTGATCAGTTACTGGAAGGCCGCCTGTCCGCCCCGTGTTGTTATCAAGCCGTTTTCGCTGGGAGAGGAGCAGGCACTGTGGTGGAAAAGGCTCTTCGCATTAGGCCTTGGCGAGTTTTTTTACACCAACGGGATCGATCCCGGTAGCGACTTCGTTCATTTTGAAAATGCCGGCGGACCTTTCCTGAAGCGATTATCCTTTGATGGGAGGCGTGGCATACTGGTGCCGGTGGGCGGGGGCAAGGATTCGGCCGTGACCCTCGAACTCCTCTCTGGAACGGGGCGGTGCAGGCCGTTCATGCTGAATCCCTGGCCGGCATCGCTGAATACTGCCCGTAAGGCCGGTTACCCGGATGATGACCACATCCTGATGTTCCGTACCATCGATCCACAACTGCTCCAGCTCAATGCACAGGGGTACCTCAACGGCCACACACCTTTTTCCGCGCTGCTGGCCTTTGCCTCTTCGCTTGCGGCAGTCTTTTACGGGCTCGGCACCATTGCCCTTTCCAACGAGTCGAGCGCCAGCGAGCCTACCATCCCCGGCACCCTGATCAACCACCAGTATTCGAAGAGCCTGGCCTTTGAAAACGATTTCAGGGAGTATATGGCTTCCCATGTGACCGGCGGGCTGAACTATTACAGCTATCTACGCCCGCTGAACGAATTGCAGATCGCAAAGATCTTTTCCGGCCTTAAAACGCACCACGATACCTTCAGGAGTTGCAATGCCGGCAGCAAGGAGAATGCCTGGTGCGGAAAATGCCCCAAATGCCTGTTTAGCTTTATCATCCTTTCGCCTTTCCTTGATCATGCTGCGCTTAAGGATATTTTCGGGCACGATCTGCTGGATGATGAAACTCTTCTTCCCATGCTGTGGCAACTCAGCGGCCAGGTGCCGGAAAAGCCGTTCGAATGTATTGGTACCATCGATGAGGTGAATGCCGCCCTGCAATATCTGGTGGGGGTAACATACCGTGGCAGGTCGTTGCCGGCTCTGCTGCGGCATTATGCCGGCAAGGTAAACATCCCGCCGGGGGCCGACAGGGCGATGGTTGAAATGCTGCGGTATTTCGGGCCGCACAACATCCCGGAAGGAAATGAACTGGAAACACTAAAGACTGCGATCCATGGCCTTTGAGATACAATCCCTCATTGCCGGAAAACGTGTCCTCATCCTGGGATTCGGAAAGGAGGGACGGTCGACGTACCGGCTGCTTAGGGCATGGTTCCCCGATATGCACATGTGCATTGCCGACAGGGACGAGGCGGTGCTGGCGGCAAGCCCCGAACTGCGTTCCGACCGCAAGCTGAGACTGGTTGGCGGAAATAATTACCTTGAAGGCTGCAATGATTATGACCTGGTCATCAAATCCCCCGGACTGCCTTATTCGGAGGTCATCAAAAAGGCTGATGCAGCGAAGGTCACTTCACAGACGGACCTTTTCCTGCGGGCTTTTGCAGGCAGGGTGATCGGTGTAACGGGGACAAAGGGCAAGAGTACGGTCACCAGCCTTATCCATCATATACTTTCTTCCGCGGGCAGGGATGCAATTTTGGCCGGGAATATCGGTGTACCTCCGCTCGACATTGCAGGCAGCATTGCCGGCCAGGCAATTGTTGTTTTCGAGATGTCGTCGCACCAGCTGGAGCATATCAGTATCTCGCCGCACACGGCCGTTATCCTGAACATATTCCCTGAACACCTCGACCATTACAAGGACTTTACTGCATACAAGATGGCCAAGTTCAATATCGGCCGGAGCCAGCCGGAGGGGGGAGGCCTTGTGTATAATGCTGATGACCCGATTATTGCCGAGCTCGTTGCCGAACAGGCAGTTGGCAAGAAACTCATGTCATTTTCCATAGATCCCGAGGCCGGTACGGATGCCATTTATGATAGAGGTCAGATCGTGTACCGGGACCATGCAGGCCTGACCCACCACATGGACCTGGTAGATTTTGACATGCCCGGCAACCATAATGTCATGAATATGATGGCTGCAGTCCTGGTATGCATGGACAGGGGGCTTGATGCCGGGCAGATCATGAAGGGCCTGTCAGGGTACCGCCGGCTGCCCCATCGCCTCGAAAATGCCGGTACCTACCGCGGCATCACCTTCTACGACGATTCCATCGCCACGATCCCCGAGGCCAGCATGGCAGCCCTGAAGACGCTCGGTCATGTCGATATGCTGATCCTGGGAGGCTACGACAGGGGGCTGGAATATGATTCCCTTTGCGAATGGTTATGCAGCAATCCGGTCCCTGTACTCGCTTTTATGGGGGATGCCGGCAGGCGCATGTCAGAGGAGTGGAAGGACAAATTGCCGGATACCGTCACCTGCACTACTGTCGGTTCGATGCAGGAAGCCGTAGAACTTGCTGCGGAGATGATAAGGCCGGGTGGGGTATGTCTGCTGTCGCCTGCTGCAGCCAGTTACGGCATGTTCAGGAACTTTGAGGAGCGGGGCGATGTGTTCAGAAAATTGGCAGCTGCCCTGTAAGCGGCTGTCCTCCAGGCTCCGGGCCGGACAATGGGTACCGGTATCCTATTCAGCCTCTTTTTCGCCGGTTGTTTCCGTTTCCTCAGGCTGAGGAGCTTCTTCCTTTTTGGGTTTTCCTGCCCTGGCTTTTGGGGCCGCAGCTTTCTTTTCTTCCTTCTCTTCCTTGACAGCCTTGGGAACTTCCGGTTCGACTTTGGGCTCCTCAGCTTTTTTAGCCTTGCTGACGGTCTTTTTTACTTTCTTTTCCTCATCCGCAGCGGGGATGGCTTTTTTCGGTGCCTTCTTGTCAGGAACTTCTGCAGTGCCGGGTTTTTTCTTCCTCGGCCTTAAAACTCCGTAACTTCCGCGGACGATTTTACCCCGCCTGGTCTTTTTGTCACCTTTTCCCATGGCTGATCGTTTTTAATTGAACATCTTGAATTTTTGTAAAAATAGTAAAAAAAAAAGCACCATTTATACAGGATTATCCTTTTCTGGCTTGCTTCAGGAATTCCTTTTCATGGATATCGGCATGCCTGATCACGCTTTTGGCCCACATGATCCTGGTGTCGAGCTGTTCATCCCCGCTGAGTTGCCAATCAACCCCTGATCTCCGGAGTTTCTCCGTCAGGTGGTGCAGGATGATGGCAGCAGAAACCGAAATATTGAAACTTTCCGTGAAACCGTACATGGGGATCTTCACGTATTCATCGGCATGACGGATGGCGGTTTCCGATAAACCTTCCAGTTCCGTGCCGAAGACCAGGGCAATTTTTTTATCAATGGCAAGATCGCCGAGCAGGGTATCGTTCTGGTGGGGCGTGGTTGCCACGATGCGGTAACCCTTTGCCCTCAGGGCTTCGTAGCAGGCCAGAGTATTGTCGTCGCCCTTGTTGTATTTATGCAGGCTCAGCCATTTGCTCGATCCCAGGGCCACATCAGGGTTGATGGAGTATGTGTACCTGTTCTCGATGATATGCACGTCCTGTATGCCGAAGCAGTCGCAGGTCCTCAGCACGGCGCTGGCATTCTGCGACTGGTAAATGTCTTCGAGGGCCACGGTGATATGCCGTGTGCGCATGCCGAGCACCTTGTCGAAAAGCGAAAGCTTGTTGGCCGAAACGAACCGCTCGAGGTCTTCAAGGAAACGCTTTTTCGTTTCACGGTCCGGCATTCCCTGGCTGTTCTTCTCCATGCTGAAGGTGGATTTT
>JAXGTH010000139.1:0-7130 GCA_040775045.1 Bacteroidales bacterium | reverse complement strand
TGCTCATCGTCGCCTCCGGCACGGAAAAAGGGATCATCCATATCGGCGCATCCGCCGAAGGGCTGAGAAGCGCAGAGGTGCAGATCGGGGTGGAGTAAGTGGGAGGAAATCTGAACTCTGAACTTTGAACTTTGAACTTTGTCCATCCCTGATATAGGTTGACCGCAAAAGTCAACCATCATGAAAACAAATTTACGGTCTATTCAAAAGCATCGGAGGTTTTCCGAGGACTACAAGCGGTCAATTGTTAAGGAGTTCGAAAGTGGCAATTTTTCTGTGCCTCAGCTTGAGAAGCTTCACAAAATAAGCAATACGCTTATCTACAAATGGATTTATAAATATTCTAATTTTAACGATAAATCCATTCGTATTATAGAGATGAAAGACAGCAGTACCAACAAACTTAAAGAGTTGGAACAAAAAGTAAAGGACCTGGAACGCGCTGTTGGCCAGAAGCAATTGTACATTGACTATATGGAGAAAATGATGGAGATTGCTAAAGAGGAACTTGGCATAGACATTAAAAAAAACTTCGGCACCCCACAATCAGCTGGTTCAGAGAAAACAAAGAAAAAATGACACTGCCGCTGAACGATTTGTATCGTATCCTGGGGTTAAGCAAGCAATCGGTTCACCAATACCAGAAACGCCAACAAATGTTTGACATGCAATTTGCAAATTTGCTTGTTGAGGTAGCTGAGTTGCGGGCTCAACACCCGGGTTGTGGGGTAGAGAAAATGTATCACACCCTGAAGCCTGATTTCATTGGCAGGGATCGCTTTACAGAGGCGCTGATGCAGTTAGGTTACAGAGTGAAGCGCATAAAGAACTACCAAAGGACAACCATTCCAGCCTGGTTTAAATATCCTAACCTGATTGAAGGGCTGGTTGTTAGGAAAAAGAATGTCGTCTGGCAATCTGACATAACTTACTATGAGTTAAAAGGCAGGTTTTATTATCTGGTCTTTATTATTGATGTTTTTACCCGTCAAGTTGTTGGCTATGCAGTATCTGATCATTTGCGTGCACAGGCAAATCTCAGGGCACTGAAAATGGCTCTCACTCACCATGGAGCTCCCAGGATACATCATTCTGACAGAGGTAGTCAATACATTGACAAGACTTATACACAGCTACTGACCAGTCACGATGTTCATATCAGTATGGGCCTTCAAGCTCAGGACAATGCCTATGCAGAACGAATAAACGGAACCATCAAAAATGAATATTTGGAGTATTGGGATATTAGCACTTTCGCTCAGTTAAAAGAACGGGTTAAAAAGACTGTTCAGCACTACAATGACAAACGAATACACGATTCATTGCCAGGAAGAACAACTCCCAACAACTTTAATCAATCTATCTATAAATACCAGATGGTGGAAGAGATCTACGCTCCTGCACGCATAACACCGAAAGAAAAGCAAGGCGATTGGTGCGATCAAATAATGAAAAATGATTTAATTTGTAATATCTTTTAGTGTAAAACCGGTCAACCTTATTCAGGGAAGGTCACCTACCGCCCATAGCCCATCGCCCATCGCCTTAACAATTATTAACGGCTCATTTAACATTATTTAACACCTTGCGGCCGTAGGGCTGTAACATCATCTTTTATTTTTGCGTTGCAAATGAAAACAACACTCAGATGATGGAAACAGATATCAAGGCACTCAACGACCGCATACAGCAGGAAAGTGCATTCGTCGACATGCTGAACATGGAGATGCACAAGGTGATCGTGGGGCAGAAACAGATGGTTGAAAGGCTGATGATCGGCTTGCTCTCAAACGGGCATATCCTGCTTGAAGGCGTGCCCGGCCTGGCCAAGACCCTCGCGATCAAATCGCTTGCACGGTCGATCGATGCAAAATTCAGCAGGATACAGTTCACCCCTGACCTGCTTCCTGCCGACCTTCTGGGAACGCTGATCTACAGCCAGAAGAAGGAGGAATTCATTGTACGAAAGGGGCCCGTTTTTGCGAACTTCATCCTGGCCGATGAGATCAACCGTTCGCCGGCAAAGGTTCAGAGCGCCCTGCTCGAAGCCATGCAGGAAAGACAGGTGACCATCGGCGACACGACCTACCCGCTCGAAGAACCCTTCCTTGTGCTGGCCACCCAGAATCCCATTGAACAGGAAGGGACCTATCCACTGCCCGAGGCGCAGGTCGACAGGTTCATGCTCAAGATCGTGATCGGCTATCCCGGGAAGGAAGAGGAAAAACTCATCCTGAGGCAGAACATCAAGGGCAGCTATCCCGAGACCAGCCCTATACTCAAGCCTATTGACATTATCAAAGCCAGGGAAGTGGTGAGGGATGTTTACCTCGACGAAAAGATCGAAAACTACATCACCGACATTGTCTTCTCCTCCAGGTTCCCTGCCGAATACAAGCTCCCCCGCTTCGAATCGATGATCAGCTACGGGGCTTCACCCCGTGCAAGCATCAACCTGGCCCTGGCAGCAAAGGCCTTTGCATTCATCAAAAGGCGTGGATACGTGATCCCCGAAGATATCAGGGCCGTGGCACACGACGTGCTGCGCCACAGGATCGGGCTCACCTACGAAGCAGAAGCCGAAAACGTAACCTCCGAGGACATCATCAGCGAGATCCTGAACACCGTGGAAGTGCCGTAAGAAGCAGGAAGCATCAAAAGTATCAAAGAAACGGAAGCATTGGAAACGAGCGACATCATAAAGAAGGTCAGAAAGATCGAGATCAAGACCCGTGGATTATCGAACCAGATCTTCACGGGGCATTACCACAGTGCCTTCAAGGGCAGGGGCATGGCCTTCAGTGAGGTCCGCGAATACCAGTATGGCGACGACATACGCAATATCGACTGGAACGTTACGGCCAGGTTCAACCATCCGTACATCAAGATCTTCGAAGAAGAAAGGGAGTTGACCGTGATGCTGCTCATCGATGTCAGCGGATCGAACGAATACGGAAGCAGGGTGCAGTTCAAAGAGGAACTGATGACCGAGATCGCGGCGGTACTCGCTTTCTCCGCCATCAACAATAATGACAAGGTAGGGGTGGTCTTTTTCAGCGACAGGGTTGAAAAGTTCATCCCTCCCAAAAAGGGTACTACGCATATCCTGAGGATCATCAGGGAACTCGTTGATTTCAGGCCGGAGAGCCAGAAGACCGATATCGGTGAGGCGCTGCGGTACCTCACCAATGCCCTGAAAAAGCGGTGTACAGCCTTTATCATTTCCGATTTCCTTGATACGGGATTCGATGAAGCCCTCCGCATCGCCGGAAATAAGCACGACCTGGTCGCGCTCAGGATCTACGATGAAAGTGAAACGAGCCTGCCCGACATCGGCCTCATCAAGATATTCAACAAGGAAAGCGGGAAACATGCCTGGGTGGATACGGCCAGCGCAAAGACCCGCGAAAATTACAATTCCTGGTGGAGAAGCCATAATCAGTACCTGGAAACGCTCTTCAGAAAGAGCGGGACCGACGCGGTCAGCATCAGCACTACTCAGGACTATGTGAAACCCCTGGTGGGATTGTTCAGGACCAGAGAGTCAAGGAGATGACAGGATGAGAAGACTTTTTTTCATATCGCTCATGGTATTGCTCCTGACCGGACAGGCCGGGGCACAGCAAGTCACTGCCGTGGCCACGCCCGACACCACAGACATCCTCATCGGCGACCAGATAGAATTCAGCATCGAGTTCACCATGCCGCTGGACTACCGTGTATTGTGGCCATTCCAGAAAGATACCCTGACCAGGAATGTGGAGATCATCAGGCAGTCGCCGGTCGATACGGCCATCAACGAGGCCGGTAACCTGGTAAAAATGTTCCAGACCTTCACCATCACCTCTTTCGATTCGGGTTATTACAGGATACCACCCCTGAAATTCCGGTACCAGCCCATTGATGATACGGTATTCATGGAAGCTTCCACCATGCCGTCCTACCTGAGGGTCCACACCATGGCTGTAGACACCAGCCAGGCCATCAAGGCCATCAAGCCACCGCTCAGGGCTCCCCTGACCTTCAGGGAGGTACTGCCCTGGCTCCTGATCTCTCTGGCAGCCCTTGCCATCACGTTGCTCATAGTGTATGTGATCAGCCGAAGGAAAAAGAAACAGCCATTGTTCACCATCAGGCCCAGGCCGGTATTGCCTCCGCACATCATAGCCCTTAACGGTCTCGAAGCCCTCAGGGGCAAGAAGCTCTGGCAGGCCGGAAAGGTGAAGGACTTCTATACTGAACTCACCGACATCGTCAGGGTATACATCGAAGACCGTTTCGGCGTCAATGCAGTGGAGATGACCACCGATGAGATCCTCGATGGAATGAGAAACACAGATGCTAACCGGGAAGCCATCGGCAGGCTGTCGCAGATGCTGAAACTGGCCGATCTTGTCAAGTTTGCCAAGGAGAAGCCATTACCGGTCGACAATGATAACAGCCTCAACAACAGCATCGTTTTTGTTAATGACACGAAACCTGAAACCGAAAAACCGGAAGAACCGGCGGCCAGGGCCGAAAAGGATGAAATAAAGGAAAATACGGAAGATAACTGATGTTCGACGGGATCACATTTGCCAGTCCGGGGTTCTTATACCTGCTCCTGCTCCTGCCATTGCTGGGGGCCTGGTACTGGTATAAATTCAGGAACAATAATCCCGGGCTGCAGTTTTCTTCAACCGGGGGACTTGCTTCCGCAAAGAGCTGGCGGCAATATCTCATCCATGCCCTGTTCGCTTTCAGGTTGCTGGCCATAGGCCTGCTGATCCTGGCACTGGCACGGCCACAAACGACAAGTCATTCGAGGGATGTGACCATCGAAGGCATTGATATCGTGATGGCCGTGGATGTGTCGAGTTCCATGCTGGCCCAGGACCTCAGGCCCGACAGGCTTGAAGCGGCCAAGGATGTGGCTTCCGACTTCATCGCGGGCAGGCCCGACGACCGCATAGGACTGGTTATTTTCAGCGGCGAATCCTTCACCCAGTCGCCTCTCACCAGCGACCACAGCATGATCAGGAACCTCTTCAAGGACATCAAAAGCGGCATGATTGAGGACGGCACGGCCATCGGCGACGGGCTGGCTACCTCCATCAACAGGCTAAAGGAAAGCGACGCCATCAGTAAGGTGATCATCCTCATCACTGACGGGGTTAACAATGCCGGTTCCATCGATCCGCTCTCCGCAGCGGAGATCGCAAGGATATACGGCATCAGGATATATACCATCGGGGCAGGGACCATCGGTGTGGCCCCCTACCCTGTCCAGACCCCTTTCGGCATACAATACCAGAACATGGAGGTGAAAATCGACGAGGAAATATTGCAGCAGGTAGCCGATGCCACTGGCGGCAAGTATTTCAGGGCCACGAGCAACCGAAAGCTCAAGGAGATCTACACCGAGATCGACCAGCTGGAGAAATCCAAGATCGATGTGACGGAATTCAGCAGAAAGCATGAGGAATTCCTTCCGCTGGCCTTGCTGGCACTTGCCTTTTTCATACTCGAGTTAATCTTAAAACACACGGTCTTCAGGACAACGACATAAGGATATGGTCAGGTTCGAGCACATAGAATATTTATACCTGCTGCTGGGGATCCCTGCATTCATGCTCCTCTTCTTCTTTGCCATGCACATGAAGAAAGCAGCCCTGAGGAAGCTTGGAGAGATCAGTATCCTAGGGCGGCTGATGCCGGAAGCATCGAATGACAAAGTGGTTCTTAAATTTGTGATCCTGAACATCGCCTATGCCCTGCTCGTGATCGGCATAGCCAATCCTCAGACAGGCTCTAAACTGGAAACCATCCAGCGCAAGGGGATCGACCTTGTGGTGGCCCTCGACGTATCGAACAGTATGCTGGCGCAGGATATCAAACCCGACAGGCTCACCCGTGCCAAACAAGCGTTGTTCAAGCTGATCGACAGGCTGAAGGGCGACCGGATCGGTGTGGTGATCTTTGCAGGCAAAGCTTATACGCAACTACCGGTGACAACCGATTACGCAGCGGCAAAAATGTTCGTTTCGACCATCACCACAAAGGACATCCCCACGCAGGGGACAGCCATCGGAGAGGCCATCAGGCTGGGAACGGAACAGTTCGAGGAAAACGATCAGAGCAAGGCCATCATTATCATCACCGATGGTGAAAATCACGAGGATAACGCCGTTGAGGCTGCACAGGCCGCGGCCGATGACGGGATCAGGGTTTATACGATCGGCATGGGCCTGCCCGAAGGAAGCCCAATCCCTGTAGTGAACAGCTATGGGCAACAAACCGGTTTCAAGAAGGACATGGACGGAAATACGGTCATCACGAGGCTCAACGAGGTTATGCTGCAACAGATCGCGGCCGCGGGCAACGGCGATTATGTACGGGCCAACAATACGCAGGCAGGCCTCAGTAAAATATTTGAGAAGATCAACGCGTTGGAAGAAAGTGAGATAGAAACCAGGATGTTTACCGATTATGAGGACCAGTTCCAGTATTTCATCGGGTTTGGCCTCTTGCTGCTTTTCCTTGAGTTCCTTATTTTTGACAGGAAAACGAGTTGGGCGCGTAAGATCAGGTTATTTGAAAAAAGAAATGATGCATAGCAGGATATGTTAAGCAAAAGAACCATAATCACAACCTTCATCCTTTTCATGCTCGTGGCAGCCTCTTATGCACAGAGCGGAAACAGGTATATCCGCAGGGGAAACAGTGACTTCCGGGAACAGAACTACACCGGGGCCGAAAAACACTACTTGCGGTCGCTGGAAAGAGAGGAAACGGTTCATAAAGGGCTTTTCAACCTTGGCGACGTATATTACGAGCAGGAGGACTACAGGCAGGCGGGATACCTGTTCGATTCGGTGGCACGGCTTCCGGTAAGCGAGGATGTAAAAAGCATGGCTTATTACAATCTTGGCAATTCGCTGCTCAGTGCTTCCCTGAATAATGATACGCTTGCTTCGAAGATGCTGCCGCTCAGCATAGAATCCTACAAACAGGCCCTGCGGATCAACCCTTCGGATACTTCGGCAAAATACAACCTGGCATACGCGCAGCTGCTCCTCAGGGACCAGCAGCAACAACAGGACCAGCAGCAGCAACAGCAGGACCAGCAGCAGCAACAGCAGGATCAGCAG
>JAXGTH010000138.1:0-7189 GCA_040775045.1 Bacteroidales bacterium | reverse complement strand
GCATCTGTAACTGTTACAGTAAAAGTTGAAGCAGTGTTAACTGTTATATTTGATGTCGTTGCTCCATTTGACCATTGATAAGAAGCATAACTTCCCGGCACTGTCAACGTTGTGTTTTTACCTGCACAGAATGCTAATGTGCCTGTTACAGATGGTACTGGCAATGCATTAACTGTAATTACTTTACTTGTTGTTGCAGTACATCCCGCTGCATTAGTAACGGTTACTGCATAGTTGCCACCTGTGGTGACATTGATAGTCTGCGTAGTTGCTCCACCACTCCACAAATAGTTGGTATATCCTCCACCAGCATTAAGTGTTGAGTTACCTCCTGCACAAAATGAAGTTACACCGGTTATAGTTGGTGTTGGATTGGCATTAACTGCAAGATTAAATGTTGCTGTACCTGTGCATCCATTGGCATCTGTAACTGTTACAGAATAATTTCCTGCAGTATTTATATTAATACTTGAAGTTGTTGCTCCGGTTGACCATGAATATCCGGAATAGCTGCCGGCATTAATGGTACTACTTTGCCCCTGACAAATATTACGGCCCCAAGAATAAACTCAAAAAGCTGATCGATGAGTGTCATAAGCGTGGCATCGCCGTGGTGCTCGACATGGTGCTCAACCATTCCTATGACCAATCGCCACTGGTGCAGATGTATTTCGATGGCAATAACCCCACGCCCGACAATCCCTGGTACAACAGCCAGCATAACTTTACCAATCCCGATGCACAATGGGGCAACGACTTCAACCACGAAAGCATTTATACCCGGAACTTTATTGATAGTGTGAACAGCTACTGGATGAGCGAGTATAAATTCGACGGCTTCAGGTTCGATTTCACCAAGGGTTTCAGCAATACACTGCATACGAGCAACGACCCCTGGGGAAGCAACTACGACGCCGACAGGATCGCCATCCTGAAACGCATGGCCGATGAGATATGGGAACGTAACGAGGATGCCATCGTGATCTTCGAACACCTTGCCGAGAATTCCGAAGAAAAAGTGCTGGCCAACTACGGGATCCTGCTCTGGGGAAACGCCAATTACAACTACGCCGAAGCATCGATGGGATACAACGAGAACGGAAAATCCGATTTTTCCTGGATCTCATATAAGAAGAGGAACTGGAACGATCCGCACGTGGTAGGATATATGGAAAGCCACGATGAGGAAAGGATCATGGTGAAGAACATCTTGTATGGCGACTCATTAGGATATTATGATTTGCAGGATACCACCAGGGCGCTTGACCGGATAAGGCTGGTGTCGACATTCTTCTATACCATTCCCGGGCCTAAGATGTTATGGCAGTTTGGTGAGCTGGGATATGATTATTCGATCGATTTCAACGGGAGGCTGGGGGAAAAGCCCGTGCGCTGGGATTATTATTTCGACTGGAGACGGAACTACAATTATCATTTTATCTCCTCGCTGATCGATCTCCGTGTGAACAACGATGTTTTCGAAACCACTGATTTTGAATTGAACGTGGCCTCTTCCATGAAGAGTATCAAGCTTTATGGCGATGAGATGGATGTGGTGGTGGTGGGTAATTTCGGCCTTGAGGATGATGTTATCGCACCGGGATTCAGCCAGACGGGCCCCTGGTATGAATATTTTACCGGCGACACGCTCCTGGTGGAAGATTTGAATATGGAACTTTCACTGAGGCATGGAGAATACCGCCTGTACAGCAGCACCAGGCTCTCCCCGCCTGATATCGGAACAGGCCTGGATGAAGCAGGGGCAGGGGTTGAATCGCTAACAGCAATGATATACCCCAATCCCTCCGCTGATATGGCAAAGCTGGCAGTCGGGCTTTCATTGCCTTCGACGCTGAAGGCAGATATTTACAACATGCTGGGATCAAGGATCTCCACGGTAACGGAGAAAGATCTTCCGGCAGGCCGGCATATCATGGACCTAGATATACAGGCCCTTGAACCGGGCATTTATTTCTGTGTGATCACGGCCGGTGATGCAATGCAAACGATCAAATTCATTAAGCAATAGTATGAAGCCGGGATGGAAAATTGCTGTGCAGCATACTGGCAAAATACAAACATTCCCCCGGAACCAGGCCCGGAGGGATCAAAACAGTTAAACCCCGGCTACGGGGCCTAACGGATCAGCCTGGCGTAAGCAACGGGTGGCTGGATGCTGTCGTCGATCCTCATCTCTACAATATCCCCGTGCTCGCCCAGCAGCCGTGAAAGCCTTCCGTACTTTACACCTCTTTTACGGATAAAAGCCCCCATCTTTGCAAGGTTGGCCCAACCCTGTTCATCGGCACATTTGTTAACTGCTTCGATAATGATGTTTTCAAGTTCAGATTTATCCATAACACTCAAATTATATTATTCAAAAATGTAGGAACATTGGTCAGTCTGCTCTTTTTAGGATAATATAACCTATACTCCTGAGTCTTATTCTAATCCAAAGATAATACAATAGAAAATGAAAGTCAATATCTGCGGATAATCCTGCCCGAACCGGCAGGCATATGATCGTGGCAGAAGGGATGGTCAGGCCTGCTGCCTGATTGCATGGTGAATATCAACGACCTGTGGGATGAGTGGCCGGTTTCCGGAGTTGTCGATAACAAAATCAGCCCCCGAAAGTTTTTCTTCCTGTCCCAGTTGCCGCCTGGCCCTGGCCAGGAAACCGGCTTCGTCGATCCTGTCGCGCTCCATAACCCTTTTCATGGCAAGCAATTCAGGAGCGATTACCAGTATGCTGTAATCGAAATGCTTGATGAAACCGCTTTCGAAAAGCAGGGCCGATTCGTAAAGGATATATTCTTTATCTGCATGCCTGCCGGCCCATGAAAAGAAATCTTCAAGCACCATGGGGTGGATGATGGCATTCAACTGCTTTAGTTTTTCTTCATCGTTAAAAACGATCCCGGCAAGTACGCCGGGCCTCAGCTCCATCCTGTCATCGTAGACCTGTTTCCCGGCAAGGGCCACCACCTTGCGGGCAACTTCGGGGTCAGCATAGAACTTGCGGGCCTCCCTGTCGGCATAATAAACCTTAATGCCCAGGCTTTCAAAAATGCGGCAAACCGTAGTCTTGCCGGTTCCAATATTGCCGGTGATGCCTGCCCTGGTCATTATTTCTGGATGATGTATTCAACCCTGTCGGGGTTGATCCTGCTGATCCTGATAAACTCCGGCGACTTATCGACTTTCACTTTCAGCAGTTTCCTGTCCCTGTCCTTTTCCGGGTCGTAGCTTACCGACAAGCTGAACATCTCGGGCCTGACAAGTTTGAAATCCCTGATGGCCACCTGGTATACCACCTCTACCTGCTCAGGGAAAGTGCGTATCCTCTCGCCCGAATCACCCGAGTTGCTGCTGACAGGCACGGTGATCACCGATTCGGTGAATTCCTCGATGCGGATACTTGCCTCGACCTTCCTGGCTGAATACATTACTTTTTTATTTTCAACAGGCAGGAGCAGGGGAAGTGATATTTCAGTGTTTTCGTCGATTTCCCTGAGCACCCTTTTTGCTGTGCGTATGAAGGTGATGGTGTCGACGATATTGGCCGGACCGCTGACCATGACCTCCGAAGGGGTGAGTATCAGGCTGTCGTATACCTGGTACTGTGGCTTGCAACTGATCTCCAGTTGCGGTTTCACGGGAATGGCACGGGTGATGATCTCCTCGAAAATCAAGAACAGGGTGTCGGGGGCTATGGCGATGATGTCATGTGCAAACTCGAAACGTTGTGAAAGCTGGTTCCTGAATTGTCCGCTGAGCAGGTAGTAACGATCGAAAAAACGTCCTTTCCGCAGATCGGCCTGGCTGAGGTTCACCTCAATCCGCTTACGCCCCGACAGGTATTTGGCCGAAAAGAGATCACCGCCATTGGCGCGAACCCTGATCATGACCATCCTGTCGGCACCGGTCATGGCCTTGTTGGCCGGCACGCCTGTATAGTCGATGCGAACGTCTATGTCGGCAACATACTCATCCGACATTTTGATCAGGAACCAGATAAACAGCGAAATCCCACAACAGATCAAAAAGATATACAGGTGGCTGCGAAAATTTCTGTCGCGCGGTTTAATGGTCTTTCTGATGAAACGCCTGATCATTGTTTCTGGACCCTGGTTATTGTGCTACCTTCCTGGCCGAAAGGTGAAAAGCAGGATGCCGGCCAAGCGCATACCCCTCGCCGGTGGTATGCGCATCCGATCTTCCCGCATATCAGCCTATTTCCGCGTTTCAAGCTGGGAGGAAGAATCCGCGGCGATGGCCGATTTTTCGAAGGTCAGCTTTTGCTGGTTGCCCACATCGAGGGTGACGGTCTTTTCGTCAACCTCCAGTATCTTTCCATGGATGCCACCGATGCTGACCACCTTATCGCCTTTCTTCAGGTTTTCCCTGAATTTTCGCTGTTCCTTGCTTTTCCTCATCTGTGGCCTGATAAAGAAAAGGTAGAAAACCAGCACGATAAGGATAAGCGGAAGAAAGTTCATGAGCTGGCTCCCTTCGCCATTCTCAGTGGTTCCCCCCATTGTCAGTAAAATAGATAGTATGTTCATGGTTGATCGTTTTTTAATTGTTCATTAAAGTTCACCGGGGGTGATCACTTTGGCCTTGATCCGAAGGATGGTCTTATTGGGCTGTGTGTTGGCCGCCACGGTGATGGTCTTGTTCTGGAAGCCCCTGCGGTGGCGGGTGTCGAAGGTCACCGTAAGGATACCCTCTTCGCCCGGATCCACGGGATCCTTGGTATACTTTGTTGCCGTACACCCGCAGCTGGTCGATACATCGCTGATCAACAGCTTGCTGCCGCCGGTATTCGTGAATTTAAAACTGTAGGTCACTTTCTCTCCCTCGATCACCGTGCCGAAGTCGTGGAGCATCTCACGGAATTCCATCACGGGGAGTTCATCCATCTTGCTCTCGCCCGACGCCGTGGCGGGATTATGCACCACCCCGGCAGGTATCTTGCCCTGGTCGCTATTACACGATACCAGCAGGACAAGACCCAGAAACATGGCCGAAGTTGATCTGATCAGGTTCATTATTTCTTCAATTTTGATTTATATTATCTCAATATCGTCAGCGCGCCCTTGAAAATGTCTTCACCCAGCTTTCCCTGGCATTTCAGCACATAGAAATAGGTGCCTGCCGGCAATCCGCCCCCGTCCCAGTCATTATTGTAGTCGGTGGCTTCGAACACCCTGTTGCCCCAGCGGTTGAAGATCACAAGCTCATTGCTGATGTAAAAATCATTGATGGGCTGGTAATTCCCTGAACCTGTCCCTCCTGCGCGGCCTGGGTTTTCTTCTTCAGGGGGTTTTATGGTGATGATAAAGGTGTCGTTGGCCCCATCGCCATTGGGTGTCATCACATTGGGAACCAGTAACTCTACACTGGCCACCGTGATCACGATGATGTTGGAATCGACACAGCCGTTCATGGTGATGTATTCGAACTTCACTTCATGTTCTCCCAAGGCATCAAAGGAAAATGTCGGGTTCGGCAATACTGAGCTCTGTCCGTTCTCCAGTGCCCAGAAATAGTTGTTGATGGTGATGCTGTCGGCCGAAAGGTTCTCATACCAGAAGGTCAGCCGGGGATCCTGTATATACGTGGTCGTATCAGGTGTTGTTCTCACCTCGGGCATGTCCCACACCTCTACCCAGTAGTTGGTGTCGAAACGGCATCCCGCATCGTCGTATACATGAACATTCACATAACCTTCGCAAAGGCCGATGGCGTAACTTGAGTCGCCCGGATCCACGTTTGGCGTGTCCCAGTCGATGCTCAGGTTGCCGGTACCTCCCGATGCAAACACCCTGACCTGACCCTTGCAGTCACCGCCCGGGCATCCCTTGTTTTCCTGATTCTGTTCAAATTCAACATAAATGCGCGGGTACATGTCGAGCCGTACGCTGTCGGTACAGCGGTTGAAGTCGTCGTAGATGTCGACCGTATACGTCTGTGACCTTGGGAGTACCACCTGCAGGTTGTACAGCGTATCGCCGGTGTTCCAGAGGTAGCGGTAATCGGTTTCGTCGACCACCAGGAAGATCGTATCCTTGTAACAAAGGCTGTCCGATTCCTGCATGATGCGGGCCCTGATCACATTGACATAGATATCGCTTTCCTGTATCTGGCCGCCGCTCTCACTGGCAGCCACGTCGTAAGTGCCGTTCTGGGTTACCTTGATCATGCGGGTGGTCTCACCGGTATTCCAGGAGTAGGCCACAAAGCCGGGACCTGCATCGAGCACAACGGTATCGATGTGGCATAGCAGGGCCGAATCGTTTTCAAATACATTCACCGTATCATAAACCTGCGCATGGGCGAAGGCTGTATAAAAGAAGAATGTGAAAAGAAACAGGTACTTTTTCATAGTTGGACCCGGCTCGCCAGGGATTGCTTAATCAGGATTTTGAACGGCAAAAGTACATAAAAATTGTGAATATTGTTCTATTCGATGATGCGCCAAAAAATAAGGAACCTCCTGCCGGGGATAATTTTTGCCGTAAGTCAGGGGAAGATGGTCACACCGGACAAAAAGTCACCAACACCGTGACAAATAAGCCGGATTACCTGTATATTCATGCGATGGCAATGTGTTTGATGTGACAGCTATGGTCGGAAATGACCGGAAAGGAGATTGAAAATGAATTTTAAGAATTTTACCATAAAGTCGCAGGAGGCTGTCGAGCGGGCCGGTCAGCTGGCAGATGCCGGCGGGCAACAGGCCATCGATAACCTCCATATCATGAAGGCGATCCTGGAGGTTGACGGGAATGTGATACCCTTCATCCTTAAGAAACTTGATGTTGACGTACCCGTGTTTACGCGTGCCCTGGAAAGCTCGTTGAACAGCCTGCCGAAAGTGAGCGGGGCAGGGGAAAAGTACCTCGCACCCGATGCGCTCAAGGCCTTGCAAAAGGCATCATCCTTCCTTAAGGAGTTCAACGATGAGTTCGTGTCCATCGAACATATCCTCATGGGCATCCTCGCGGGCAGCGATACTGCAGCAAGATTACTGAAGGACAGCGGTGTGGGCATGAAGGAACTGAGGATGGCCGTGGCTGAGCTGAGGAAGGGAAAACGGGTGGATTCGGCCACGGCAGAGGATACCTACAATGCCCTGGGGCGTTATGCCCGTAACCTTAACGAGCTTGCCAGGATGGGCAAG
>JAXGTH010000137.1:0-7409 GCA_040775045.1 Bacteroidales bacterium | reverse complement strand
GGCAGCCTACGGGCGGCAGGCCTTGAGGTGATGCACGAAGCGGATACCCCGTCCGATTATGTGATCATCAACACCTGCGGCTTCATCGGCGACGCCAAGGAAGAGTCGATCGAGGCCATCCTTCGCTACGCGGAAGCCCGGAAAGACGGACGCATCGAAAAACTCTTCGTGGCGGGCTGCCTGTCACAACGATATGCAAAGGAACTCAGAAATGAGATCCACGAGGTGGATGGCTTCTATGGCACTGAAAACATACCGGCCATCCTTCGCGACCTGGGCTACGATAAAGAGAAGAAACTCGTCGGAGAGCGCTTCCTGACTACGCCTCCGCATTATGCATATCTCAAGATATCGGAAGGCTGCGACCGCCGTTGTTCCTTCTGTGCCATCCCGCTCATCAGGGGAAAGCACCGTTCGCGCACCATCGGATCGCTTCGTGACGAAACCCGCTACCTGGCCTCCAAAGGCGTAAAAGAGATCATCCTCATTGCGCAGGACCTTACCTGGTACGGCAGGGATATTTACGGCAAACAGTTGCTGGCACCCCTGCTCGAACAGCTTTCGGATGTTCAGGGTGTGGAATGGATCAGGCTGCATTATGCCTACCCGGCATCCTTCCCCGAGGATGTACTGCAAGTGATGAGGAATCGCAGCAATATCTGCCGCTATCTCGACATCCCCCTGCAGCATGTCAGCGACCATATCCTCCGGTCGATGCGCCGCGGGATCGACGGGAAGGAGACCAGGGCATTGGTCGAAAAGCTGCGAAAGGAGGTGCCGGGACTGGCGCTGCGCACCACCATGCTGGTGGGGTATCCCGGCGAGACAGAAAAGGATTTCCAGGAGCTGATGCAGTTCGTGTACGAAAGTCGCTTCGAGCGTCTCGGCGTGTTTGTATACAGCCCCGAAGAAGGAACAGCCTCCTTTGGCATGGCCGACGATGTGCCCGAAGAGGTGAAGCAGGAAAGGATGGAAGCCCTGCTGGAACTTCAGCAGGGGATATCCCTCTCACTGAACGAAGCAAAGATCGGACAAACCTTCAGGACCATCATCGACGGGTACGAGGATGGTGTGGCCCTCGGCCGGACGGAATATGATTCACCAGAGGTCGACAACGAGGTGGTCATCCACGACGACACCCTCATTCCGGGGAATTTCTATGATATCAGGATCACCGGGGCCTCCGAATTCGACCTGATTGGCGAAAAAGTTTGATTTGGGCTTGACATTTCAGGCAAGGTTCCTACTTTTGTCATATCAAACCTACAGCCATGAAAAAAACGATCTTTTTACTCCTTGTTGCATTAATGGGCTTCGGCACCCTGGCCTTTGCACAGGTCAACTACGATATTACGGAAGCAGGGGATACCATCAACTACACCGATGCCAACGGCATCAGACAGGGCTTCTGGGATGTGACCGAGCATAATATCAGGAGCAGGGGAAACTACATCGACGGGCAGAGGGATGGTACCTGGATGTTCTATCATCACAGGGGATTCCTGGCAAGGCTCGAAACCTATGATATGGGTAAAAAGGACGGCATACAGATCACCATCGACTCCAGGGGATACCTTTCGAAGGAAGAGTTTTATGTGGATGACCAGCTTAACGGACTGGCCATCGAATATAAATACGGTGGCAACCCCCAGAGCAAGATCAACTATAAGAACGGGATCAGGCACGGGAAATCGGAACTTTATTACGAAAATACCAAACTCCAGGAATCGTCGAACTACAGGAACGGCCTCCGCGACGGGTTAACCATCTGGTACGACATGGAAGGCAACAAAGTGGCTGAGTTCCAGTACCGGAAAGGGGAGTTCCACGGGGTACAGAAAACATATTACCCCAACGACAGCCTGCAGTCGATCGAGTACTACGAGAACAATGTGTCGCAGGGCGAGTTCGTTGAATTCCACGATAACGGTAAAGTGAAGACAGAAGGGCAATACGTGAACGGGCAGAAGGACGGGAAATGGTATGAATATGACCCGGAGGGAAAACTGCTGAAAGAAACCCGTTACAAGGAGGGAGAGATCAAAAGTGAAAAAGAGTACTAGGATAAGGCCCGTAAACAATCCTTTTACCGGCATTGAGGGCTATAATTGTTTTGGTTGTGCACCTTCCAACCCCTGCGGCCTGCAGATGGCATTCCAGGAAGAAGGGGAAGAGATCGTCAGCCATTGGGATCCCAAACCGCATTTCCAGGGTTATGGCAACATCCTGCACGGGGGTATCATCACCACCCTGATGGATGAGATCGCAAGCTGGTATATTTTTACTAAGCTCAGGACTGCCGGTGTGACATACGGCCTCGAAGTGCGCTTCCTGTCGCCCGTATATACCGACAGGGGAAAGATCACCCTCAGGGCTGCCATGAAGGAAATGAACCGCAGAAAAGCCGGGATCGGGGTAAAGCTCTTTGATCATGATGGACAACTTTGTTCCGAAGGGCTGATCGGCTACCTCGTATTTCCTGAAAAACTGGCCCGGGAGAAACTTTACTATCCCGATTACGATAGCTTTTTCAACGATTGATCAGTATTGTGAGGCCACATCCTCGATCAGTTTCGACCAGTGGACATCACCCCGTTTTTTCCCGAAACGTACGATGATCAGGTTACGCGACGGGTCGAGATAGATATACTGGCCCAGGATGCCCTTGGCAAATACGCTGCCGTTTTCCAGAACCCGCCAGAAATAGGTATAGGGATAATCCTCCAGATCCCTGGAATCGTTGTGGATACCCATGGAATAATCCACCCAGTCGCGCGGCACCACCTGTTGCCCGTTCCATTCCCCGTGGTTGAGGTATAAGCGACCGAACTTCGCAAAGTCGCGGGCAGTGGCGTTCAGGCAGCAGAAGGCTTTCACCATGCCGTGTTTTTTGCTGTCGTAATTCCAGGTAGCGGTAGAATCCATTCCCAGGGGCTTCCATATCTTTTCCGAGAAATATTCGGTGAACTTCATCCCGGTGGTTTCCTCGATGATCATCGCCAGGATGAGGGTGTTGGCGCTGTTGTAATAATATTCCGTACCCGGTGTCTTGTTCACCCTGAGGTTATAGGCGTATTTCCTGAGGTTACGGCCATAATAGAACTTTGCCGCATGTCCGAAAGGGTTGTAATAGGTTTCGCTGAATTTTATCCCGCTGCGCATATTGAGCAGGTTGCGGATGGTGACCTGGTCGAAGCCCGGATGCCTGAAGCCGTCGAGGAAATCCGTTACCGGCTGGTCAACCGAACTGATGTATCCCTCGCCCACGACAACGCCCGTCAGGGCCGACACAAAGGTCTTGGCAATACTGAAACTCGTCATCAGGTCCGGTCTTTCCGCTCCGTTCAGGTAACGCTCGTAAAGGATGCTGTCGTTGCGGATCACGAGGAATGCCAGGGTGTGGTGGTCTTCAAGGAAGGTTTCGAAGTTTTCGTACCTGTTCATGTTCATGAGATCTTCCGGAAGACGAGGTTCCCGCTCATCTTCGCTTTCAATGAAACTGAAAGCAGGGGAAGCATTATCGACGGTATAATATGGAAAACGCTCATGGTCTTTGGTGTCGGCGGCATTGAGGAAAAAATACCGGCCGACATGGCACCCGCTGAGAAAGGTCATGACGATCAGGATTAGGAAAATGAACAGGTATATTTGTTTTTTCATGCTGCCGCAAAGATAAAAATATGACCGCTAAGAATGATCATGAATGCACATCTGTAAAAATCCGTATGCGTATCATCGCATTTAACGGTTCATGATAATACCAATAGTCTACTTTTACAAACGAATCTAAAAGCAAAAAAATGAAAACAGTAATCACATCTGTCATCACCTCTGTAGTTACAGTAATTGTCACACTATTAATAGTTTATACCGTTTGGGGTGACTGTCCTAACAAGGAAGGGGAAATAAGGGGTTGCAAAGAATATGTAAAAAGCGATTGTGGGAGCAAAGTTGCTTCGAAAATGCCGGACTGTAAAATGGATATGGAAAAGCTTCAGTCTGCCAGGACTGATTTCAACACAGAGCTTTCTGAAGAAGAAATCTCCTCCATCAACACCATCCGCGAAAAATTCGGAAATGTGGATCATGAAAAGCTTTGCCCCGAAGGGATGGAAAAATTCAGGGAGGAACATAGCGGGGATATCGCTGTATTGACCGCCATTGCCGAAAATCATAAGGAATCACTCGAGAAGATCTATGCCGGGGTACACAAATCAACTCCATGCCCCGGAGAAACCAAAACTGCCGAAGCAGTTAAGGATAGCGGCTGTCCGGAGATGGCTGCTTGCAAAGAGGCTACCGAAAAATGTAAGGGTAGTGCCGAAAAGCCTGTATCCGAAAAAAAATGCGAGGAAGCGAAGGCAAAATGCGAAAAGGACCTTGAAAAATGCAGGGTGGAATGCAGGAACACCTTCTATATCCATTTCCTGCTCCTGGATGGGGAAGAATGATACCTTTCCCAGTACCACCACATAATAAAAGAGGCTGCTCCTTTATCGGACAGCCTCTTTTATTTTGGTATCATCATCCAGGTTATCTAACCATGATCTTCCTGCTGGCGGCCTGACCGTCAACATTCACGCTGCAATGGTAGATCCCTGCAGGTAAATTTTCCACATTAAGCCTGAGCTGGTGGCTGCCTTTACGCAGGTTGCCCATATCGCTGAAATAGACCGACTGCCCGGTGGCATTCAGTATATTAACCATCACATGGGAATTTTCCTGGAGCACCACATTCAGCACAGCCTGGGTAGCGGCAGGATTGGGATAGGGCTGAGAGAGTTCGAAGTTCAAAGCAACTTCATTTTCCTCTATGCCAACAAAGAAGCTCTTGGGAACGGTCATCATGTACATCTCGTTCTCGTTGGCTTCCGGCTGTTCATTGGGCCATTCGAAAGTTCCCGGTGCATCATCCTCCTGGAACAGGAAATAGATGGTGTTGTCGACCACCGGTGCCATGGCCGGGAATGCGCATTCCGAGAAGATGAACTGGAAATCGTCATTCAGGTCGACCATACCGTTCCATGTCAATCCGCCGTCGAAGGAGCTGTTGGCGACAATATGGCGGTAAAGGTAGGTGCCGTTGCTGTAATCGGGGGCGATGTTGCTGGAAGCGATGAAGATGTTGTCGTTACCGTCGATGGAGATGACCGGGAATCCGCAGATGGAGTTGGCATAGCCCGGCTGTCCGCTCGGTATCTCAACGCCTACTGAAGGGTCGTAGCCGAAAACATAGCCGCACAGGTAACCGCCATCCATGAGGTTTTCAAGTCCGGTGGAGCTGATGATGGTGGTGTCGAGGGGTTCCATGTCTTCGTTCCAGTAGATCAGTCCGTCGGCATTCAGCGGATAATAATAACCTGTTCCGGCTTCAAAAATCCTGATCATCCGGTTGAATACCACATGTGCCTTACCTTCCGAATCCAGTGCGACAGCCGAGGAGCCCAGGCCGCAACCGAAGGGTTCGGTATCGGTGGGCGGGTCGAGGGGATCATAAACGGATTCAAATACGGTGATCCTTTCCCAGGTGTCGCCGTTGTCGTTGGATTTGAACACCCATCCGCCCCATTCATCAAAGCCATAGGTAAAGGCGATGGTGTTGCCCACAGGGTTGGCCCAGGTGTATGACAAGGAGTTGATCGTGGGCAGGTAGTCGATGCCCAGGCCGTCGATGATCACACCGTCCGGATCCCAGGTGGTCCCGCCATCAGCTGAGCGAAAATATAACAGGGCATTGGTCTGACCGGCCACTGGCGTATCATAGCTCTCGGCTAAAAGGTGGATGTATTCATGGTTCTCGCCGCTGGTAGTCATGCTGTGCCATACCAGCGAAGTGCCTTCCGGGCCATTTACCTGGAAGAAATCCCACTCGCCTTCACCTTTCACATCACGTTTGAAGAACCAGATGGGGCCTTCATTGGCGATATAGCGGTAAACAGCAATGATCTCACCATTGGGTCCATAGGGGGCGTAGTTTGGCCAACCGGTACGGTCGGCGGGGCCGACATGCGGAACGGGAGTGCCCCATTCGGTACCGTTATAGTAGTTGTAACCGGCACCTCGTTCGGGAACAAGGCCTTCGCCGGCCGACATCCAGATTGCACCAACAGTACCATCCTCATAAGCCCACATGCGGGGCATGATGTTGCCGTAGTTCACGGTCTGTGAATCGTACCAGGTGGTCCCGATCACCACATTGTCGAACAGTTTCTGACCGATCACATCCCCGTTGCCACCAAGCACCTGGTCGGGATGGAGGTAGACCTCTTCATAGGGGACACGACCATCGGAAACAGTGCCCTGTGCCCATATGAAGCAGGGAAGTGAAAGGATAAGGGAAAAGAGTAGAAATTTTTTCATGGCGAAAGATTTAGTTAAACATTGTAATCAGCGATTCAGATGTAAAGATAATTATTAAAGGGAGAAAAAGAAAATGAAATTTAATCTAAAAATAATTATCGGAAATGCTTTTACCGGCATTTTGTATATTCGTAAAATAAATATGTTTTACTGATGGATGAGCTGGAAAATCTTTCGGCAGAAGCAATACAATGTACTAATTGTCAGCTATATAAGGGCAGAAACAAGCTGGTTTTCGGAGAGGGCAGCCCGCAGGCAGGCATCTTTATGATCGGGGAGGGGCCGGGTTATGATGAAAATGAGCAGGGGAGGCCTTTCGTAGGAAAATCCGGACAATTGCTTGATAAGATACTGTCAGCATGCAACTTCAATCGTGAACAACATGTTTATATCGGCAACATCGTAAAATGCAGGCCGCCGGGAAACCGTAATCCCTTGCCGGAAGAGGCTGCCGCCTGCAGGCCTTTTCTGGAGCGGCAGATCGAGATCATCAGGCCGAAGATCATCGTGCTGATGGGCGCTGTGGCCCTCAAATACATGGTTGGCGACCATCTTCGCATCACAAAGGTCAGGGGGCAGTGGATCGAACATGAAGACCGGCTTTTCATCCCGGTGTACCATCCGTCGGCGCTGCTCCGGAACCCGGCATTAAAAAGGGAAACCTGGGATGATTACAAGAATATCGTACGCAAATACCGCGAGCTTGTGGATCCTGGGCACAAATGTGAATACGTCTGAGCAATGCCTGGATGTAATTTTGAATTTTGAATGCTTAATGCTTAATTAATTTTGAATGATGAATGCTTAATTCTAAATTCTTTTGGGATTTAGGCCTTTGAATTTTGAAATTGTTTAGGATTTAGTGTTTAGGATTTATGATTTCCTTAAGTCAAAACGCCTGGAAAAGCTCAATCAATAATACATTTGGGATTTAAATCTTTGGATTTTGAAATTGTTTAGGATTTAGAGTTTAGGATTTAGGATTTCCCGGCGCAGCCGGTCTTAGGATTTAGGATTTCCCGGCGCAGCCGGTCTTAGGATTTAGGATT
>JAXGTH010000136.1:0-7468 GCA_040775045.1 Bacteroidales bacterium | reverse complement strand
TCGAAACCGAGTTCATGCCTGAATTTCTTTCCTGTCCCTGGAATGATCATGCCGGCAGTGTCAAGGTCGGCACCCTCAAGTCCGTATTCACCGGCATCGGCAAGTCGCTGGTCATGCACGACAGTGAGCCTGTAGGTTGCTGGGGAGAGGATAAGTTGAAGGTTATCATTTGGCTTGTATGTGAAACCTAAGCCCAGGGTGGCATATGCCGGGGCCAGCCAGTTCGAATTATAGATGGAATCATTGTTTTCGGGATAACCCTTGTCGAACTGGGTCCTGAACCCGGCGGTGAGCGAGTAGTACCAGTGTTTGGCCATCTCAAAACCGAAATTTGAAGTGAATTCGATCTTGTCGTCGCTCTTTTTCCGCTTGTCATCCTTTTCCTGGTACATGCCGTAAGCCATGATCAGGTTGTTGGTCCAGAGGTATTTGTCCTTCTGGTAATCGGCGTGGAAATTGACCAGGCCGTTGAGGGAGAAGGAACTTACACCTCCCGCCGACCAGTTCACCAGGGCCGTCTGACCGAAAGTGAGGGAGGCGTCTCCGCCGATCTTCCAGTATTTTACTGAATCTGCCGGAGTTTGTGCATTTACCATAACTGCAAGAAAAAACAGCATGGTTGTGAGGGTTAAAAATCTCTTCATATCAATGAGTTTTAGGTTAACTTATTCTAAACAATTGCTTGTCCGTTTGGTTTGCAAAGATAGTAAATTAGGCGATAGGCCCCTCGGCTCGGGACAGGCTCAGGGCGATGGGCGATAGGCGATGGGATTTACTTATAATGGATGATGACGTCGAGGGCGCCCTGTCCGTATTCCGCCAGGCTGGCGCCTTTGTTTTCAAGACTCTCGTAATCCTTCAGTTTCCTGATGATGGCATTTTTTAGTACCCCGTTGCCTACCCCGTGGATGTAGGTAACCTTCACAAAGTTATTGGCCATGGCGCTTTCAAGGGTCCTTTCGAAATGCCTCATCTGCAAAAGGAACATGTCGTGGCTGCTGAGCCCGGCGATATTGTCCACGATCTCCCCGATGTGAAGGTCGACAACCGCGGTGTGCGGCCCGACGGCATGCCTGCCGATGAGTGTTTCCTTCCTGTGCTCGGAAGCCTTTACCTCAACTGCTTCCTCATCCTTCTTCTGAGCCTGTGTTTTGCCGGGTATCCTCTTAAAGGCTTTGAATTCGGCAAGTTTGTAGATGATCGCTTTTTCACCCAACAGGCCGGAGTCCTGGTAACTCCCTTCATTGCTGAACCTTGCTGCTTTAATATGAAAAGAAGCACTGACGGGCAGATAGGCAGTTTCCTCGGAATGGATGAAAAGCTGGACGATGCCATCAGTCCATCCCGGCAGGCTTTCCCTGTCGATCTTTTCGTTCACTTCACTACCCCCGGCTTCCACCGAGCCATAGTCAAAACCAAAATATTCCTGCTCTTCATCGGTGAGGAGCAGGTTGTAGAGAATATCATTCCCTGTATGGTTGATGATCCTCACTTCCAGGTCGCCGGTGATGAACCATTGCTGGTCGTCGGGTACAAAGGCCAGGTATATGCCGGGTGTTTCCTCTGCCCCTGGCCTGACCTTCCCTTTCCGCTGTGCTACAGGCTCTGAAATACCTGTTGCCCTGGTCTCGCTGAGGTCCACATCGTAAGTTTCGGAAAACATCCTGGCCGCCTTGCTTTCATGCTCCATGAGGATGAGTTCGCCGGTAGGGGTAGGAAGTTCAAACCCGTCTTCCGTTGCCACATAAACCAGGTTCCCGCTTACGATCCTGCTGATCACACCTCCCCCTGTTTCGTTCAGGAATTTTACCTTGTCACCGACCTTGAATTTCATTTCTTGAATTTTTTGCAAAGTTACACTGAATAATTCATCCGCAGGATGCCGGTTAAATTCACTTTTATTTATAAGGCTTTCCAAATAACACATTTATCTGCTTTGAATACCTATAAATATTAACTTTGTTTTAGAAACAGCCAAATCATGATAAGAAAATTCAATTGCTTTTCTTTATGCATGGTCCTGATCACGTTTTGCGGTTTTTCGCAGCAGCTTCCCGATACGCTGATCGACCTCAGGACCGTCGATATCATCGATTCGAACGAGGAGGGCCGAACCTACCGCATTGACCATATCGATAATGTTTCCATAGAACGTTTACCTGCAAGGGATATAGGCGGGATGATGCGCAATATTCCGAACGTGAACGGGATCCGAAAGGGGGGAGGCGTGCTTGATCCCGTGGTGAGGGGATTCAAATACAGCCAGCTGAATGTTCAGCTCAACAACGGACAGAAGATCGAGGGGGGATGCCCCAACAGGATGGACCCTGCCACAGCGCATGTCGATGTGGACGATATCCGCCGCCTGGAAGTGATCAAGGGCCCTTTTGCCTTGCGGTACGGGCCCAATTTCGGAGGGGTGGTGAACATGAAGACCCGGCAACCCCTGCCAAGAAAGGAATTCGGGATAAACGTGGAAGCCCTGATGGGTTACGAAAGCAACTGGAACGGGTTCAAGCAAAGACTTGCGGTCGACGGGGGAAACGACAAGGTCTTCTTTTCCCTCTCAGGCAACATGAAGAACTACGGCCACTACAAGGATGGAGAAGGCAGGGAGGTGAAATCCGCCTTCAAGCGCTATAATTACACTGCTGAACTGGGTGCAAGCTTCTTCAGGGATCAGTACCTGCTCCTGTCGTTCGACCGCTCTTACGGGCGAAATGTTTATTTTCCCGCCCTACCGATGGACGAGCGGACGGATGATACCCGGCTGCTTTCGCTCGATTACGTGGCCAGGAAAATATCGGAACACTTCACGGGCTTTTCTGCCAAATTATACCTTTCGGACGTAAGCCACCTGATGGATAACAAGGAAAGGCCTTTTGGCGACACCGTGGTGGCAGTTTCCGATATTCAGGCCCGTAATTACGGTTATACGGTCGATGGAAGTTTCAGTTTTGGAGAGAATACTTTGATCATCGGTACCGACTATGAACATATCCTCAAGGATGGGGAGAGGACCAAGAGCAGGATCCTCGAGCCCACCATGCCGGTGATGACGGAAGATTTGTGGAACGAGGCCCAGATAGAGAATAACGGGCTGTTTTTACTTTATCGCAGGGCTTTTGGAAGTATTCAACTGGATGCTGCCCTGCGCCTCGACTATAACAGGGCCAATTCCGGGGAACTCAAACTCGTGAAGATGGGAAATGTTGTTTACAGCGATAAGGATGTTGAATCCTCCTTTACGAACTTCAGTGCCAGTATTGGCGGCAACTGGCAGGTCAGCGATGCGTTTTCACTTGGCCTGTCAGTTGGAAGGGGCACACGCAGCCCCGATATGAACGAACGCTTCATCATCCTGCTCCCCATAGGTTATGACAACTATGATTATCTCGGTAACCCGAAACTCAAACCTGAAACAAACCATGAAGCCGACCTTTCTGCCAGGCTTGAAATGCCGGGTGCGGGCGTGCTGGAAGGCGGATTTTTCTTTGCCTATGTCACGGACTATATCACCGCTTCGCTGGTTCCCGAAAGCGTGGCCAAACCCCAGACAAAAGGGGTGCTCGGGGTGAAGCAATTTTATAATGAGGAACATGTTTTCCTCCGGGGCTTCGAACTGACATACCTGTCGCCGGCCGATTGGAAGCTGGGCCTCAGGGCATCCGCTGCCTGTACCAGGGGGATAAACCCGGAGGGGACAAGGTACATCATTGAAAACGGTGAAGTAACAGGAAGCGAAGAAGTTAAAAATGATCCTTTGCCGGAGATCCCGCCACTTGAAGGATCGGTCGAGGTGTATTACCGCTTCTTCGACAGCAGGTTTATTCCGAACCTGAAATTGCGCATGGTCGCCCCGCAGAACGATATTTCACTGGCGTATATGGAAGAAAAAACACCAGGTTTTGTCCTGCTCGATTTCAACCTTTCATATGAATTCAATGCATTCCTCAAAATAACCGGGGGAGTGGCCAACATGCTCGACAAAGCCTATTACGAGCATCTTAACCGTCGGATCATCGGCGGAAAGGGAGAACTCTACGAGCCGGGAAGGTCGTTCTATATCAACCTTTATTTCAAGATTTAAATGATGAAAAGGAAACTATTGCTCATACCCCTGATCTTACTGTTCTTCTCCTGTGAAAAATCAACGGAGAAGCAGGTCACCTATTATATCACGGGATCGATATCTGGATTTGATGTGAACTACCGCGCCGACGATGGATCGATCCGCAAGGAAAGCATTGTGACCAACAGCGCTGAAGACGAATGGAGGTATTCCTTCCCGGGTGAAGAAGGGGATATTGTCTTTGTATCGGCCATCTATTACGATATCAGCTCTGCCATCACGGTGCAGGTACTCATCGATGGAAAGCTCTTCAAACAGGGCTCAAGCAGCCAGGATACGGTCAAATATGTGACCGTGTCGGGGACAGTTCCTTTTGATTAAGGAAAATGGAAGATGGAAAATGGAAAAAGGGAAAGGGGATGCGGGATACCAGAAACCAGCAACCAGAAACCAGCAACCAGAATGATTGTTTTACGCGTTAAAAATGCAACCCCGGAGGGGATAGCGGTGTCTGAATAATGAGATGAAGATAAAGAATTTCAGCATATTGTTTTTCATGGCCCTTGTTTTACTTGCCATGGTGTCGTGCAAAAAGGATGACGATCCCGGTCCTGTCCCTGAAACGGGGAAGGTTACCTTCAGGTTCCATCATTACTGCAACGGGGCGCCCCTCGATTTTGATATCCGGAAATATGTGAACGAAGCCGGTAACGAATACATGGTGAACGAGATCCAGTATTTCATCTCCGATGTGACCCTTCACCGACCGGATGGTGATTATATGATCGATGCCTGGAAGGACATCCACTACGTGGATACGGATATCCCCTCGACGCACGAATGGAAGGTTTACGATGATATTGCTGCCGGTGATTATTCCGGGCTCAGCTTTACTTTCGGCATTTGCGAAGAGAAGAACCAGTCGCTGATGTTCACCGATCCCCCTGAATCGCTGATGTTCTGGCCCCAGTACCTGGGCGGGGGATACCATTACATGAAACTCAACGGGAAATGGCTCGATACCAACGGGCTTGAAAGGCCCTTCGATTTCCACCTGGGCATCGGACAGGTCTATGACCCGGAGAGCGGGGCGATCACCGGATTCATCCAGAATTATTTCGAAGTGGTGGTGCCCGCATCATCATTCCAGGTTATAAAAGGCCAGGAAACCGTTATCCACCTGGTGATGAATATCGACAGCTGGTTCAGCAGCCCTCACACTTACGATCATAATGTTTGGGGCGGGGATATCATGCAGAAGCAGGATGCCATGAAGCTTGGTTGCGAGAACGGGCAGGATGTCTTCACAGTGTTGAGTTTTAAATTTTGAGTTTTGAATGAATAGGAGGCTATGGCGTGAGGATACGGATCACATATGGTTATCTCATTTTTATGCTTGTATTTTATGCCTGCAAGCGGGAGGATGATCCCGTGCCCATCCCGGCAGGGCCGACACCTTACACCATAGAGGTACCTTTCGGTTTCCCGAAGAAGATGAATATACCGGCCGACAATCCCATGACGGTGGAGGGTATTGAGTTGGGCAGGTACCTTTTCTATGACGGTCGGCTGTCGGGCCGCACGCATCCCGACTCCCTGATGAGCTGTGCTACCTGCCACCTGCAGGAAAATTCCTTTGAATGCGGCATCGATCATCCTGTATACCAGGAAGGGCACCCGCATGGCCTCACCGGCATCCCGACACCGCACCTGATGCTGCCGCTCATCAACCTCGTGTGGAACCATAATGGCTACTTATGGAATGGCAGGCTTTGGAAGGATAACCCTGACCCTTACCGCCGTAATATCGAGGATCTGGTTTGGATGGGCGTTGTGGCCCCCCATGAGATGAAGGGCGATACCAACCGCACCAAAGCGCTGATCGCTTCCATACCGGGATACCCGCCGTTGTTCAAAAAGGCATTCGGCACCGACGTGGTTACCATGAAGCGGATCAGCATGGCAGTGGCCCAGTTTGTACGCACCTTCATCTCCTCAAATGCCAAATTCGACAGGTACATGCGGGGAGAGGTGCAGCTTACGCCATCGGAACTAAATGGTTTTGTGCTCTTCACCACGGAAGAAGGCGCCGACTGTTTCCACTGCCATGGCGGATTCGGTAATCCCCTCTTTACCACCAACCTTTTTTACAATAACGGTAAGGATACGGTGTTTCCGGGCCTCGACGACCGTTATGCCATTACGGGAGATCCCATGGACCTCGGTGCTTATAAAGCAACCACATTAAGGAATATTGAACTTACCGGGCCTTATATGCATGATGGCAGGTTTGCCACACTGGAGGAGGTGATCAACTTTTATTCGCATGGGCTTGAGTGGTCACCATACATCAACCCGCTCATGCATCATATCGCAAATGGAGGAACACAACTCACCCCGACCGAGAAGGCCGACCTTATAGCATTTATCAGGACCCTCAGGGATGAGGAATTCCTCACGAACCCGGCTTTCGGCCCCCCGGATCAACTTCCCTGAAAGGGAAGCTTGGTTTTCTGAAAAAAAAAAACGATAATGAACAATCATTGCCGTTTTCTCTTTCATAACCTGGCTTGGTTTACTGGATAATGATCTTTTCTGTATGGTTCACTTTATCGTTGAACAGCCTGATGAAATAAATGCCCCCGGGATGATGTCCCAGGTCAAACTCAAGGATGTTGTCGCCTGGCTCTTCAATTCCTGTGTTGAATATCATGTTGCCGTCGCAGCCATATATGGTCATTTGCAAGGATTGTTCATCGGTATTGATGCTGAGCCTGAACTTACCTTTGGTCGGGTTGGGCATGATGTTGACCTTCATGGCCTGCCACGCATATTCCTGCATCCCGACGCTGTTCGATACTTCCACTTCGAGCGAGTCAGAAGCCACGCTGCCGCAATCGTTATGTGCGTTGACCCTTACATAGGCAAACCCATGGAAAGCTGCATTCCAGGTGACCACTGCGGTGAGCCCATTGCCTGCGATGCTTCCAGCCTGGTCGGGGGAGAGGCTCCACGTATAGGTATCTGCACCGGCAGAACCGGTCGTCTCATATTCCGATGTTGGTGTAACATGGATATCCACGATTGTTGGGCCATCGGGCGTCCCCGGTATTCCCGGCAGGGGAACGATGCTCAGGGTCATGTTGTCCGTGGCGTCATCACCACAGGGGCTAATGGCTTCTGCCGTGATGGTGAGTACCACGCTCCCGTTGCTGATATCGCCGGGCCCAGGCGTATAGGTGGCATTGCTGAGCGTTGGATCATCGAATGAACCGTCGCCGGCGCTGGTCCAGAGAAGCGAAGCCTGGTTTGTTACCAGTCCTGAAAGTGTATGGCTTTCTCCTTCGCAGATCTGGGCATCGGCACCTGCATAGGCCGTAGGTTTTTCCTGTATGC
>JAXGTH010000135.1:0-7485 GCA_040775045.1 Bacteroidales bacterium | reverse complement strand
GGGAGATGCGCACACGGCTTTTCCTCCGCACGGCCGAGTTCCTCTGGCAGGAAGGCCACACTGCCCATGAAACCATGCAGGAAGCCATTGATGAGACCATGCTCATCCTTGATGTATATGCCGAATTTGCGGAGAAGTTCATGGCTGTGCCGGTACTCAAGGGGGTGAAATCAGAAAGCGAACGTTTTGCAGGGGCCGTCGACACCTATTGTATAGAAGCATTGATGCAGGACGGCAAGGCCCTGCAGGCTGGAACATCGCATTTTCTGGGGCAGAATTTTGCAAAGGCTTTCGATGTGAAGTTCCTGAGCAAGGAGAATAAGCTCGATTATGTGTGGGCCACATCGTGGGGCGTTTCCACCAGGCTGATGGGGGCCCTGATCATGGCTCATTCCGATGACCACGGACTGGTATTGCCACCGAAGCTGGCCCCCGTGCAGGTGGTGATCGTCCCGATATATAAAAAGACGGAGCAACTGAAAGATATCTCGGTTAAAGCCAAGGAGATCAAAAAGGCATTGGAAGCCAAAGGTATCACGGTTAAATATGATGACCGCGACACACAGAAACCCGGGTGGAAGTTCAGCGAGTATGAATTCAAGGGTGTGCCGGTGCGTCTGGCCATAGGTCCGCGCGACATGGAAAACGGTACCATTGAAGTGGCCCGCAGGGATACGCTCGAGAAGGAGGTGCTGCAGATGGCCGACATCGAGCATAAGGTCGAACACCTGCTCGAACAGATCCAGGACAACCTTTTCCGCAAGGCGTTAATTTTCAGGGAAGAGAATACACATCGCGCCGATACCTGGGAAGAGTTTACCGAAATTATCGAAAACAGGGGCGGTTTCGTACTCGCACACTGGGACGGAACAGCGGAAACCGAACAGGCCATCAAGGAAAAGACCAAAGCGACCATACGCCTGGTCCCTCTCGGAGCCAAAGATGAGGAAGGGAAATGCATCCTGACGGGAAAACCATCCAAGCAAAGGGCGGTTTTTGCGAGGGCCTACTGATCCACCGCGATAAACTACCATTATTGCCGTTTATATAACTTTCCGCTGCCGTCGCCCTCGAGGCTGACGGAAACGGGATCGCCGTAATAATATACATCTCCCACATTGTGGATCTTCACCTGCAATTCAAGGCTCGCCCGCACGTGGCAGTCGTTCGTGCTGTTGTTGGTCATGTAATGGAAAACGGTGTTCAGGTCGCGGAGGTCGGCCGGGCCATATCCACCTGAATAAAGGTAACAAATGTGGCTGTATCCTCTAACGCTGAGGTCGGCCGTCCCGTAATGCAGGTTAAACCTCGATTTTTGCATGTCCAGCCAGAGCTTGATACTGCCGGCCCCTTCAAGGACCTCGAGCCTGATCGAATCTCCGCTGAACCTGTTGAGGGAAGTCAGGTTTCCGGAAGATTCATAAAGTATGCTGTCTATCGCCGGCATTTCAAGATATACCTCGATGGGCGTTTCATAACTCCTGATCCAGTTGCAGGTGTTTTCATTTTCGATGGTGAGGGTCTTCCCGGAGATGTTCGTTTTGATGCCAGGGATCACATTTTTCCCGGCCCTGACGGTGATCGCGTAATCCTGGGCATAAGTGAGGAATACGTCCACATTGTTCTTCATGTGCAGGTAATGGAATGGCGATACCTCCCTTTCCTCGGTCGAAACAGGGCCGGAATTTTTAAAGCAGTCAGCCGGGCTGAACTTCTGGCAGGAAGCTGCCAGCAGCACAAAGAACAGGATATAAATCGCCTTTCTGGTCATTTAGTAATACTTGATATTCAGGTTATAGCCAACACCAAGGGTGATATAGTCAGCCCTGGCATAATGTGCCTTTAGCGTGAGCGAGGTGTAAAGGTTGGGATTGAAATAATACCATATGGCGAGCTTTTCATAGATGCCGCCCTCGCTTTTGTATTGTCCGCTGAAATATCCCCCGATGTTGAATACAAAAGATACCCTCGAGACCATAAGCTCCCAGGCGATGTTGCCACCGGTCTTCACCACAGGCCAGAAACTCTCCGGGTAATCGCCGCTGTTCGCTTCAATGATCCTTCTGTCGGTGCCGTCATAGCTGGCATCCAGGCCTATCCCCACCCGGCTCTTGAAAGAAACCTGCTTAAGGAGGTTGGCATATAAGGCATAGACGAAATAGCTCCCGCCGATCTCTGCATCCATATTTTTATAGCCCATGCCGGCACCCACCTGCAGCTGCAGGAATTTTTTGCCATCGAATTCGTAGGGATAAAGTTCCGGCAGCAGTTTTCTTTTCAGGTAGGGATTTTCCTTGCTGAGCTTGTAAGCGATACCTGCATATACCGAGGGGATGTTGATCCCGTAATTGGGGGTTTTCATTGATCCGTTCGAAAAATGGGTCAGGGTGATGCTGCCGCTGATATACAGTCGTTCGACGATCCTCCTGCGTACTTCAAAAGAAAGGCTGACTGCTGCATTTAGATGTGAGCCGATAGCGGTGTTCTTGTAATTCTCAAGTCTGTCGAACCTTTTGGTAAGGTAACCCAGCCCGACACCGGTCCTCAGGTACAGCCTTGTAGGCTTGTTTGGCGTGAGCGGAAAGTTGATATAGGGAAACAGGGCATGGGCGTCGCCAAGATACGGGGAAGAACCCAGGTTGGAATACCAGTAAGCCATGCCGATAATGGGGTAGTCGTACATGTATTCCCAGCGGCTGCCGCCAAAAGTCTCCCTGGATATGCTCAGTTCGAATGAGGGGAAGTGTGCGTTGAAGATCTCCATCTCCAGCCGGTGCGGGATCAGGAAACCGTAACCGGCTTTGGCTTCAGCCATGAGGTTGGACCCGATATGCACGTGTTGCCTCGTTCCCTGCGCATGCACTTGAGGGGAGAAGGCAAGGAGCAACAGCAATGCTGTTCCCGCTATCATTGTTGACATATGGTGACTGATAAGCCGCACAGCTACACAGGGTCTTTATGGACATTTCATAGATTCAAAAGCTGGACGAAAGGATGCCCCGCCCGGCTTTTTGATTGGCAAATGTAATAAAATTGCAGGCTGTTTGTCCGGATCATGCCTGCAGGTATCCTGTTGGTGGAATAATAATGTTTACCTTTGCCGGAAGCCAGAAAACCATACTCGCGATGAGGAAAGAACTTGAAGAATTCAGCCGTTTGCTGGATATTATGGACGAATTGAGGGCCAAATGTCCCTGGGATAAAAAGCAGACCCTCGAAAGTCTCCGCTACCTGACCATCGAAGAAACCTATGAACTTTCAGACGCCATCATTGCCGGCGACCTTGATGCCATAAAAAAGGAACTGGGCGACCTGATGCTGCACATTGTCTTTTATTCCAGGATCGGATCCGAGAAGAATGCATTTGGCATAGCCGATGTTCTTGAAAACATTAACAGTAAACTCGTTGAACGTCATCCGCATATATATGGAAATGAGAAGGTAAGGGATGCCAGGGATGTACTGGATAACTGGGAGAAGATAAAGATCAGCAAGGAAGGGAGAAGATCGGTACTTGGCGGTGTGCCAAAATCCCTGCCACCCCTGGTAAAGGCATACCGCATGCAGGAAAAGGCAAGCGGAGTGGGCTTCGACTGGGACTCCCCGGAACAGGTGTGGGACAAGGTTTTGGAGGAACTCAACGAGTTGAAGAAGGAGGTTGGAATGGAAGGTAACGGTAATGCGGAGGAGGAATTTGGAGACCTCCTGTTTGCGCTTGTCAACTACGCCCGTTTTATTGGGGTGAATCCGGAGGATGCCCTGGAAAAGACAAATCTCAAGTTCAAAAGAAGGTTTCAGTACCTTGAGGAACATGCGCGCAGGGAAGGCAAGGCGCTTTTCGACATGAGCCTGAAGGAAATGGATGTTTACTGGGAACAGGCCAAGGAAGAGGAGCGTGAAGCCCGGAAAGCCTGACAGGAAGTGATCATACCATATCTGATCCCTATTCGTTAATCTTTATTTATGAGACTTTCAGGAAGAAAACGGAAGAAATGGTTCATTGAGGCAGTCATTTTGCTGGGACTCACGATCATCATTGTGGGCGGTGCCCTGTTTATGTTGCCTGGAAGCGAAGATCCCGGGGAAACAATGATGGAGGAAGCCGCGGCCGAACCCATTATGGAATATGGTATCGTGGTTGATACACTGGAGGTGGTCAGGGAAAAGGTTGGCCGGAACGAATTCCTTGCGGATATACTGATGCGATACGGGGTAGATTACAGCCTAATCGACCGGATTGCCCGCAGTCCGCGCGAGATCTTCGATGCCCGGAAGATCAGGGCGGGGAATGAATATTCGTTGATTATGACTACTGACACCCTACCCAAAGTACTTTATTTTGTCTATGAAAAGTCTCCTACCAACTACGTGCTCTTCGACCTCAGGGACACTCTGGCCATTTACCAGGGAGAAAAGGAGATTTCGAGGAAACTGGCGAGGGCTTCGGGGACCATCAGCTCGTCCCTCTGGAATGCTTTGGTGGAACAGGATGCCGACCCGAATCTCGCCAACGAGTTGTCGGAGATCTACGCCTGGACCATTGACTTTTTCGGGATACAAAAAGGTGACAATTACAGGGTGATCTTTGAAGAACTATACGTGGATGGTCAATACATAGGGTTGGGGAAAGTCATTGCAGCAGAATTCAAACATGTCGGACACAATTATTTTGCCTGCTATTTTGAACAGGATAGCACCGGCGATTACTACGATGAACAGGGAGGGAGCATGCGCCGGACCTTTTTGAAGGCACCCCTGCGCTATCGCCGCATCAGTTCGGGCTTTTCATACAGCCGCATGCACCCGGTACTGAAATATCGCAGGCCGCACCTTGGGGTCGACTATGCCGCTCCTGCCGGGACTCAGGTCCTTGCCGTAGGCGATGGCGTGGTGACCTTTGCCGCCTGGACCAAACAGGGAGGTTATACGGTAAAGATCAAACATAACGGAACATATACCACTTCATATTGTCATTTTTCAGGATTTGCCAAGGGTATAAGACAGGGGGTACATGTCAGGCAGGGTCAGGTGATCGGCTATGTGGGCAGCACCGGGCTTTCGACAGGGCCCCACCTTGATTTCCGGTTTTACAGGAACGGGCAGCCTATCGATCCCCTCAAGGTAAAATCGCCTCCGGCCGAACCCGTGGATCCGGCATACCTTGATGCTTTCCGTGTTTATTGCGACAGCCTGGTCAACGAGTTGGCCTTCATCAGGGTGTTGCCATGAAAAAAGGCAGTCCACGATGCAGACTGCCTTATCATCTATTGTTTAAAGTTTTATTAGAAGTAGAACAGGAGGTTGATGGCGCCGCCGAGGTTATCGGTGTCGAGGTGGAACATGCTGCTGCCGGCCATCTCTGTTTCCATGGTCTGTACAGCTGTGCCATCCCACACTTCCGTTTCCATCTTACCCTTGCCTTCGGTCATGAAAGCGATGCCCCATCCGAATTCACCGCCAATGGAGATCTTCGGAGCAAAGAAATATTCGACGCCTACAAATCCGCGTACGCCGACCCCGATCATCATGCCGTCCTTTTCGGTCACGGGCCTTGGGCTTGTGTTAGGCATTACACCTTCGCCACCGAAATCATACCATGAACCGCTGGTTGCGGAAAGGGCATTGCCATAAGTATATTTCACCATATTTTCGTTGGCAAACATCAGCCCTGCTTCAGCACCGTAGAAACCCTGTACACGTCCCTTGCCCCTCCTCTTTTCAAGGCCTACACCAAGGTGGATAGCCAGGTTCGATTCGGTCATCTTGTCTTCAACCGTAGCAGGGGGGATCTCCGTGGAACCGTCTTCCGGGGTCAGGTACTTGGATGTGTAAGCATTATACCCTATCCTCACGAATGAACGATAAGCTGTCTTCGCATCCTTGAAATACTTGCCGTAGATGGTCATGGGTGCAGGAGAAGTAAAATTGAATGCGGGGCCCGGGTTAAAGCCATTCGCATTGAACATGTTCCCGATGTACTGGAAAAAAGGCACTGCATCGATCCCGATGGCATAATCACCCTTTTCAGGCAGGATGGGCACCCCTTTCTTGGAGGTCAGGTCCTGGGCATTGACGACCGCAATGGCACACAGGGCAATCATCAGCGTAAAAATTGCTTTTTTCATGATACTAGGTTTTAGTTAATAATGAATGAACGCTTCACGCATATCAAATATACATATATAAGTTGCGTCGAAGCAAATTCGTGCCATTATTTTATAACAACGAGTTGTTAATAATCTCTGGTAAATATCTGGAAGGCAGGACAGTAAGATTTAATGTAGAGGTAATGTGAGTTTGTCGTGCTTTTTATCGGCCGATTTTTTATGCGGGAATGCCAGCATGAACAGGAGGATGAAGGAGGAGTATATGATGAGGTCGGGGAGATAGGGCCCGTACACGGCCAGTTCGAACGCGATCAGCACCACGGAGGCAGCCGTATAGATATAAAACCCGAACCAATGCAATTTCCACATCAGGAGTATCCCGATGAAGGAAGCGAAGAATACAACAAAGCCGCCAAGAGAAAACAAGAGGAGATTTAACCTCGAAAGGTCGTACAGTTGCATAAATCTGTCGAAAACCACACTTATACCTGATGTGTATATCATGCCGGCGAGGAAGAGCAGGGAGAAGAGGAGGGTATAAGTGAATCCGATCACACACAGAAAGGTCAGGAAAAATGGCCTTTTGATCGGATCTTTGGTTTTATCACTCCGTTCTATTTCCATGGTTTTTGCCTCAGTGCATATATCGCAGGTTCCGGGCGTATAAATATACGAATAAAGCGGTGATCATGATATTCAGGACTGGGTTGGTTTCCCCGCCAAAATAGATTAAAGGAACAACAAGGTTTATGATCCGGGCAGATGTGTAAACATGAAAGCCTGTCTTCCTGAGGTTCCACATGAGCAGGGCGCCTGCCAGTGACAGTGCCGAGAGGATCAGGGAAATGATAAAAAAATCCCTGGGGGCATTGAGCAGGAAAGCAGCCTCCGGCATGTCAGCGTATAAAAGTCTGAAAACCTCCATGGTTTGTTCGTAGTTCACGCTGGCGGCAAGGAAACCGGCAACGCACAGCGCGCTGCCGATGAATGTAAGTATGCACAGTAAGGTCAGCAGGGGCGGCCTTTTCACAGGGGATTCCTTTGTGTTATGTTCTTTTTCTTCCATGTTATAAAACCCGACCTCACAGGTTGGGGGACCTGTGAGGCCGGCAGTTAATATTATTCAAGGCTACCCACAAGCTTTTCAACCTCTTCGAGGATCTCGCACGATTTCACCAGTGCCTTCATGGCGTTATGGTCGTTGTAGAGCGGCCTGTCGATGTCGAGGAAATCAACATATTTCCGTACCACTTCCTTTGCCCTGCTCACCCCCTTGCCGAATTTGTATTCCCTGAAGTCGAGGGCCTGGGCTGCAGCCATGATCTCGATGCCCAGGATTCCATAGGCATTGTCGAGGATCTGGAAATTCTTGATGGCG
>JAXGTH010000134.1:0-7541 GCA_040775045.1 Bacteroidales bacterium | reverse complement strand
GATCAGCCGTTGCCCCGACTTCAGCCCGACAACGGGTGGCGACATCTGCCAACCTTCCCTGTAGATCATTACGTTCCCGATATTGTCCCTGTATACGAAATCATTATACCTAAGGTAATCCCTGCTGAAGTAGTCCTCCTGGGCTTGCAGTGGCCCTTTGCCTTCCGGCATCAGCACTACGGCCAGCAGGGCCTGAAATACGATAAAAAAATTTCTGATGCTCATAGATTACCCGATCATTCAATTGTCGCAAAAATAGTATTTATTGTCTTTGTCAGCCATCCGCCGGATGTGATTCAGGGAGGATGACAAGCCTTATTTATAAGTTTGTATAAATAAGCCGCATGTATTAAATAAATGGAATTAGGTAAATATTTATTGTATTTTTTTCTTAAACTTGCACCTTCGAAAATCATACATTCTCTTAGTATGTCCAACACATTTAAGATCAGGAAAGGCCTTGATATCAACCTTCTGGGCGAAGCCGAAAAAAAGATCCGTGAAATTTCCACCAAAAGCTGTGCCATTAAGCCGACCGATTTTCACGGGGTGTTCCCCAAGCTTCTCGTGCAGGAAGGTGACCAGGTGAAGGCCGGCGCTCCTTTGTTTTTCGACAAGTACCGTGAAAACATCATTTTTACTTCACCAGTGAGTGGAAAGGTAAGTGAGATCAGGAGGGGTGCAAAAAGGGTTATCCAGGAAATCTCCGTCGAGGCCGGCCCGGAGCAGGAATACATCGATTTCGGCGCTGCCGATCCGGAAAAGCTCGACAGGGCCGCCATCATCGAAAAGATGCTGAAAAGCGGTGTCTGGCCGGTGCTGCGACAAAGACCATATTCTATCATTGCCGATCCGGCCGATGATCCGAAGGCGATCGTGATCCCTGCCTTCGACAGCGCACCGCTGGCCCCCGATTTTTCATTCATCGCGGAAGGAAGGCAGGACGATTTCCAGGCAGGCATCAACGCACTGCGGAAGCTTACCAGCGGCAAGGTATACCTCAACGTGAGCGACAGGCAGCCTGCGGCTGTTTTCAGCAATGTCAGGGGCGTCGTAATGAATACCTTCTCAGGGCCGCACCCTGCCGGGAATGTGAGTACGCAGATCAACAGGATCGCCCCCATCAACAAGGGCGATGTGATCTGGTACCTGCGGCCCCAGGAAGTGCTGGCCATCGGGAGCCTTTTCAGGAAAGGCAGGCTGGATGCCACCAGGGTGATCGCTTTCGCCGGATCGGAAGTGAAGAACACCGCCTATTTCAGGACCGTACTTGGCTCTTCCATCAGCGAGATGGTAAAAGGCAATGTTGCCGAAGGCAAGCTGAGGTTCATATCCGGTAATGTGCTTACCGGTACAACGATCGAAAAGAACGGCTATGTGGGATTCTATGACTCGCTGGTGAGCGTGATCCCCGAAGGCGACTACTATGAGTTTTTCGGATGGGCTTCGCCGGGACTTAAAAAGTTCAGTTTTTACCACTCCTTTTTTACCTGGATGATGCCCCGCAAAAAATACAGGCTCGACACCAACTACCATGGGGGTGAACGCGCCTTTGTGCTTACAGGTAAATTCGAGCAGGTCTTCCCGCTCAATATTTACCCCATGCAGCTGATCAAGGCCATCATGGTTGAGGATATCGACCAGATGGAAAACCTTGGGATTTACGAAGTCGACGAAGAAGACTTTGCGCTGTGCGAGTTCATCAGTACTTCCAAGATCAATGTCCAGAAAATTGTCAGGGATGGCATAAACCTGATGATCAAGGAGATGAATTAAACGGCCATGGCAGGTATTCAAAAAAATAATCATATTCAATTTCAATGAAAGCACTCAGAAACTTTGTTGACAAGATAAAGCCCCAGTTTGAGAAAGGCGGGAGGTTTGAAAAGCTTCATTCCACATTCGATGCTTTCGAGACCTTCCTCTTTGTCCCGAACAGGGTGACGAGTATCGGCAGCCACATCCGCGATGCCAACGACCTGAAGCGTACCATGATCATCGTGGTGCTGGCTATGGTCCCTGCGCTGCTTTTCGGGATGTGGAATGTGGGTTACCAGCATTACCTTTCCAATGGCACAGTGGATGCCGGCTTATGGGCCAATTTCTGGTACGGTTTTGTGGTGGTGTTGCCGATCATCGTGGTATCCTATGTGGCCGGCCTTGCCACCGAGTTCATCTTTGCGCAGCTGCGCGGCCACGAGGTGAACGAGGGCTTCCTTGTGACGGGGATGCTCATCCCGCTGGTCATGCCCCCCGATGTACCGCTCTGGATGGTGGCTCTTTCCACGGTCTTTGCGGTGATCTTCGGCAAGGAAGTATTCGGTGGGACAGGCATGAATATCCTCAACCCGGCACTTACCGCCAGGGCATTCCTGTTCTTTGCCTACCCGAAACATATGTCGGGCAACGAGGTCTGGATCGCCGGTCAGGGCGATGCCGTTTCCGGGGCCACCCCGCTGGGTGATGCCCTGGCGAGCACCACCGTACCCGGCAGTACACTGCACCTGCCCGACACCATGGACATGTTCCTCGGGTTCATCCCGGGTTCGATCGGGGAAACATCAACACTGGCCATCCTCATCGGTGCCCTGGTCCTCATCTTTACCGGCATGGGAAGCTGGAGGATCATGCTGTCGGTATTTGCCGGCGGCCTGGCGATGGGATACATCTTCAACCTGGCCGGTGCCAATGCCTATATGGAGGTGTCGCCCTGGGACCATATGGTGATGGGCGGCTTTGCCTTTGGTGCCGTATTCATGGCCACTGACCCGGTCACGGCCTCGCAAACCATCAAGGGAAAATATATCTACGGCTTTCTGATCGGCTTCTTCGCCATCATGGTGCGCGTATTCAACCCGGCATACCCGGAAGGCATGATGCTGGCCATATTGCTGATGAACGTGTTTGCGCCGCTGATCGACCATTATGTGATCCAGGCCAACGTCAGGATGAGGAAGAAAAGATGGGCTGCAGCACAGCTTAGTGCATAAAGAAATGAAAGAGAAACACAACATAAGAAAATAACCATGTTCAGCAACAGGTACATTTTTATTTATTCCTCGGTGATGGTCATCATCGTGGCAGCCATCTTGTCGACCGCTGCCATGGTGCTGAAACCATACCAGGAAAGGAATGCGGCGATCGCCAAGATCCAAGGGATCCTCAAGGCCGCCGACACCACGGCCACTGCCGAAAATGCCGAGGCACTCTTCGACCAGCTTATCCTCGAAGAGTTGGTGCTCGACCAGGATGGCAAGATCGTGGCACGGTATGCCGACGGACAGTTCATCGAAGGGAACGAGCGTGCTTTCGACCTTAACCTCAAAACGCAATTGTATAACAAGGACCAGGGGAAACCTTTCCGGTCGCCCCTGTATATTGCTGAAGTCGACAGCGACCGCATCTATATCATCCCCCTCCTGGGAAAGGGCCTCTGGGGACCGGTATATGGCAATATTGCCATTAAGGATGACGGGAATACCGTTTTTGCTGCCGAATTCGGTCACGACAAGGAAACGCCCGGCCTGGGGGCCGAGATCTCCACGGAGGGATTCGCAAGCCAGTTCGAGGGTAAGACCATCTTCAACGAAAAGGGTGAGTTTGTTTCCATCACTGTGAAGAAAGGTGGTGTGGAGACCATGCCCCCGGCGGAACAGGTCCACGGTGTCGATGCCATCTCCGGGGGTACCATCACCAGCGATGCCGTTACGAAAATGTTAAGGAATTGTGTTGGCAATTATGTTGCCTATTTTAAAAGCAAGGAATAAGATGAGTTCAGAAAAGAAAGAAAGGGAACCACTGTTTTCCCTGAAAAACCGCAAACTGATCACCACCCCGCTCAACCGCGAAAACCCCATTACGGTGCAGGTGCTGGGTATCTGCTCCGCACTGGCGGTTACCGCCAAGCTCGAGCCTTCGGTTGTGATGGCGTTGTCGGTCATGGCCGTGATGGGCGTCGGCAACGTGGTGATCTCAGTACTCAGGAATACCATTGCCCCCAGGATCAGGATCATCGTACAGCTGGTGGTGATCGCCTCGCTGGTGATCCTCGTCGACGAGGTGCTCCAGGCTTTTGCCTATGATGTGAGCAAACAGCTTTCGGTATTCGTGGGTCTCATCATCACCAACTGTATCATCATGGGGCGTTTCGAAGCATTTGCCATGGCCAACAAACCCTGGCCCTCTTTCCTTGATGGGATAGGCAATGCCTGGGGATATGGCTGGATCCTGATCGTGGTGGGATTTTTCCGCGAACTGCTTGGCTCAGGCACCCTGTGGGGCTATAAGGTGATCCCCGATGCATGGTATATCGACAACGGGGGCTTCTATTCCAACAACGGGATGATGATCCTGCCGCCCATGGCGCTGATCACGGTCGGCGTGATCATCTGGGTGCAGCGTACCCGTACAAAAGAACTGATCGAAGAAAAGTAAAACTTAACAGCAAACAGCAATGCAGGAAATCATAAACATATTCGTTAAGTCCATCTTCGTCGACAACATGGTGTTCGCATACTTCCTCGGTATGTGTTCTTACCTTGCCGTGTCGAAGACGGTGAAGACTTCCGTCGGCCTCGGGATCGCTGTGATCTTCGTGCTGGGCATCACCGTTCCGGTCGACTACCTCCTGAATGAATACCTCCTATCGCCCGGGGCGTTGGCCTGGATAGGCCCCGACTTCGCCGATGTCGACCTGAGCTTCCTCTCCTTCATCATGTTCATTGCCGTGATCGCATCCATGGTTCAGCTTGTGGAGATGGTGATCGAGAAGTTCTCGCCGGCACTCTATTCCTCGCTGGGTATCTTCCTGCCGCTCATTGCCGTGAACTGCGCCATCCTCGGCGGGTCACTGTTCATGCAGGAGCGTGAATACCAGAGTATTGCCGAAGCCACCTCTTTCGGGCTTGGCTCCGGTGTGGGCTGGTTCCTCGCCATCGTTGGGATTGCCGCCATCCGTGAGAAGATCCGCTATTCGAATGTGCCTGCACCGCTGCGCGGCCTGGGCATCACCTTCATCATCACGGGCCTCATGGGCATGGCCTTTATGATGTTCATGGGAATTCAACTTTAAACGATATTATAACTTAAGAAGTATAACAATGCTTTTAGTAGTCGGAATCGGAACTGTAATCATCGCCAGCATCATCATCTTCCTGCTGGTGATCATCTTCCTTGTGGCCATGCTGCTTTATGCCAGGAAGAAACTTACCCCGCAGGGCGAGGTCACCGTTACCATCAACGAAGAAAAGGAGCTTAAGGTATCCCCCGGCTCCACACTGCTGTCGACACTTTCGGCCCAGAAGATCTTCCTGCCTTCCGCTTGCGGAGGAGGCGGTACCTGCGCCATGTGCAAATGCCAGGTACATGAAGGCGGCGGCTCCATACTCCCTACCGAGGTTGGTTATTTTACGCGCAAGGAACAGCAAAACAACTGGCGGCTCGGATGCCAGGTGAAAGTAAGGGAAGACATGAAGATCTCCATCCCGCCCGAGATCTTCGGGATCAGGAAATGGGAATGCGAAGTGGTGTCGAACCACAACGTAGCCACCTTCATCAAGGAGTTCGTGGTGAAGCTGCCCGAAGGGGAAACCCTCGACTTCAAATCCGGCGGGTATATCCAGATCGACGTTCCAAAATGTGAAGTTGATTACAAGGATATAGAGGTGGAAGAAGAATACCGCGAGGACTGGGACAAGTTCAAAATGTGGGACCTTAAAATGAAGAACCCGGAGCCGATCTTCAGGGCCTACTCCATGGCCAACCACCCCGCCGAGGATAACATCATCATGCTGAACGTGCGTATCGCCACCCCGCCCTTCGACCGCAAGACCGGTGGCTTCATGAAGGTGAACCCGGGGATCTGTTCATCCTATATCTTTTCGAGGAAGCCCGGCGATAAGGTAACGATTTCAGGGCCCTACGGAGAGTTCTTCATCAAGGACACCAACAAGGAAATGATGTTCATCGGTGGCGGTGCAGGCATGGCCCCCATGCGTTCGCATATCTTCGACCTTTACAAGACAAAGAATACTGATCGCAAGGCGACATTCTGGTATGGCGGCCGGTCGCTGCGTGAGCTCTTCTATGTTGATGAGTTCAGGCAACTCGAAAAGGAACATCCCAACTTCAAGTTCCACATCGGCCTTTCGGAACCGCTTCCTGAAGATAAGTGGAATGGCCCGGTAGGTTTTATCCACCAGATCGTGATGGATGAATACCTGAAACATCATCCCGAGCCGGAAGAGATCGAATATTATATCTGCGGCCCACCCATGATGAACGATGCCGTGCTCAAAATGCTCGACGACTATGGCGTGCCACCCGAAATGATCGCCTTTGACGACTTCGGCGGATAAAAAAAGAGAGAGACCTCACATGTTCATGAACCTGTGAGGTCTTTTTTTCAAAGGATTTTGATGTAATTTTATCCCATGAAAAAAATCCTGCTTTTCCCCCTCACCCTGCTTATGCTTGCGTCCTGTCTTCCCAGGAAGGCCCAGGAAAAGATCACCTTCAGCGGCATGGCACAGGGAACCTATTATGCCGTTACCTATTTCGATGAAAAGGGAAGGGATTTCCAGCCCCAGATCGATTCGCTCCTGGAGGCATTCGACATGTCGGTGTCGATGTGGGAGCCGAACTCGGTGATCTCAAGGATCAACCGCGGGGAAGAGGATGTCAGTTGCGATTCGGTGTTCATCAACATATATTTCCTGGCAAGGATCATAGCCGAGGAAAGTGAAGGGGCATTCGACTATACCGTGGGACCCCTCGTGAACGCATGGGGCTTTGGCTTCGAAGACCGGCAAAAGATCGACCCTGCCCTGGTCGACAGCCTGCTGACATTGGTTGATTATCGTAATGTGACCCTGGCGGGCGACCGGATAATCATGGAAAGGCCCGGCATCAGGTTCGACTTTAATGCGATAGCGCAGGGTTATTCGGTGGACCTGGTGGGAGAATTCCTGGCTTCCAGAGGGATCAGGAACTACCTGGTCGACATCGGGGGCGAGGTACTGGCAGTGGGAGAGAAGCCACATGATGGGAAGTGGGTCGTGGGCATCGAAAAGCCGGCTGAGAATGAGTTGTCGGAAAGGCAGTTGCAGGTTACGGTCAGCCTGAAAGACAGGGCAATGGCCACCTCGGGCAGTTACCGCAAGTTTTACGAAGAGAATGGGATCCGGTATTCCCATACCATCGATCCTTCTACCGGCTACCCGGTCACACACACCTTGCTGAGCGTTTCCGTGGTGGCAGAAGATTGTGGAACGGCAGATGCCTGGGCCACGGCATTTATGGTGATGGGCGTGGAAAGATCTATTGAAGTGCTGGCCGGCAGGGACGACCTCGATGCTTTCTTTATATACTCAGGGGAGGACGGGGCTATGCAAACCTACGCCACCGAAGGCATGAAGAAAATCTTAAGATAACAAAGCTAGATATTATCAGCAGCGAAATTCGGTCAGCTGCCCGACGCAAGGATTTTTCGTCATTTATTCTCGCATGTTTCACCCCCATCGGCCCTGCCGCAGGTGCATCCG
>JAXGTH010000133.1:0-7546 GCA_040775045.1 Bacteroidales bacterium | reverse complement strand
CGTGACCGGCTGCTACGACGTGAGCGAGATGCCCAACATCACCATCGAACTGCTCAAACGCGGCTACACCGAAGAACAGATCGCAAAGATCTGGGGCAAGAACCTGATGCGGGTGCTGAGGGAGGCGGAGGACTACGCAGGAAAGCCTGGGAAGGGATAATATGATGACTGTGGGAAGTGACTAAGGTGACTAAAGTGACTAGAGTGACTAAAGTTGGCTCAACACTGAAACACTGAAACACTGAAACCATGAAACAATACCTCGACCTCCTCGACCATGTACTGAAGAACGGTGTGAAGAAGAGCGACCGCACGGGCACCGGCACGATCAGCGTGTTCGGTTACCAGATGCGTTTCGACCTGCAGCAGGGCTTCCCGGTGCTCACCACCAAGAAGCTGCACCTGCGCTCGATCATCCACGAGCTGTTGTGGTTTCTGAAGGGCGACACCAACATAAAATACCTCAACGACAACCGGGTGAGCATCTGGGACGAGTGGGCCGATGCGGACGGTAACCTGGGCCCGGTATATGGGGCGCAGTGGCGCAACTGGAACGGCGAAGGCATCGACCAGGTGCAGGCGGTCGTCGACCTGATCAGGAGCAATCCCGACAGCCGCCGCATGATCGTGGCGGCCTGGAACCCTTCGGTGCTGCCGCTGCCCGGCAAGAGCTTTGCGGAGAACGTGGCCGCCGGCCGCGCCGCCCTACCCCCCTGCCATGCCTTCTTCCAGTTCTATGTGGCCGAAGGCCGGCTGTCGTGCCAGATGTACCAGCGCAGCTGCGACATTTTCCTCGGCGTGCCCTTCAACATCGCCTCCTACGCCCTGCTCACCATGATGATGGCGCAGGCCACGGGGCTCGAGCCCGGCGAGTTCATCCACACCCTGGGCGACGCCCACATCTACCTCAACCATATCGAGCAGGTGAAGCTGCAGCTCACCCGCAAACCTTTCCCCCTGCCACAGATGAAGCTCAACCCCGCCGTGAAGGACATCTTCGGCTTCCGCTACGAAGACTTCGAGCTCACCGGCTACCAGTCGCACCCCCACATCAAAGGGGAGATATCGGTGTAATTCGGGCACCAGGCGTCAGGCATCAGGCATCAGGCATCTGGCATCCGGCATCTGGCATCCGGCATGATTGTCACCCTGAGCGAAGTCGAAGGGCGGCATCCGGTATCTGGCATCCGGCATCCTGCATCCTGCATCCTGCTCAATCCTTCTTCCCCACCTCATCCGAGCGGATGGGCAGCATCATCACATAGCTCAGGTCCACCCCCGTAATAAGATGCCTGACATCGTCGTAATAGAAGATATCCCTGATAACTTCATATTGATTCTGTCCATTACCGATATAGGCAACAGTGATCTCGATCTTGACCTTATCCAGTGAATTGGCGAGCTTGTAGGTTGGGATCGCATCGGGGTAAAAGTAACCGTCGGAATCACAAAAATCGGTAAACGAGTACTCGCCCGAGATCTTATAGTTGCAATATTCTTTATAAAATTCCATGGTGACCAGGCCCTCCCAGGCAACGGTATCGGCAAACATCACCACCACGTCCACGCTGAATCCCCTTGTGATTTCAGGCATAGCCCAGTCATCACAATCAGGATCCTGGTTCGAGTCCTTTTCACATGACAGGATCATAAGTGAAAAGACAAAAAGGATACAGCTGAAGCAAAATAAAAACTTTTTCATAAGGGTTGGTTTTGGGTTGGTTACATGCTGTTTCGATCAGGCAAATACAGGTAAAACTGACAGATCATATTGCTTTTCAAATTCAAATATACAACATTTGTGTTTATGTTCCAAGGATCTGAAATCTGAACTTTGAACTCTGAACTCTGAACTTTTTTTTGGGTACAAGGTACTACGTACTACGTATTACGAACTGGCAGCCAGAAGCTAGAGGCCAGTAGCCAGGATCCGGTATCCAGTATCTGGTATCTGGTATCTGGCATCCGGTATCCGGCATCTGGCATCTGGCATCCGGCATCCGGCATCTGGCATGATTGTCACCCTGAGCCCTTCACTTCGTTCAGGATAAACTCCGCCGAAGGGCGGTATCCAGGATCCAACTATGTTCAATCCGCCACAACCAGCTTACCGGTAAAGACAGCACCCGCTTCATCGGTTAATTCAAGGATATAAACCCCCGGGACCAGGCGGCCCCTTTCAACCCTGATGTCCCCCCCGGATATATTGTCAATTGACCTCATGTTCTTCCCGGACATATCGTAAATGCCGAGTTGCAGCAGGCCGGGCTTACCATTTACACGAATTGTGGTAAAGCTGGCAAAAGGGTTCGGGCACACAGTGATTTGATCCTGTATGGAGTGATACGGCACACCGATATTGCCCTGGTACTCGTATGCCCCTATATCAATTACGTTGCCCACCACGCGTGGATTTCCTGCCATATCGAATTCAGGGTAGGTACCTTCCGGGTTGCCTGCATTAATACAGGGTGAACCACTTTGCAGCGACCAGTCGGCGGTAAGGCCGTTGAAGCCGGTGCCGCTGCCCCCGGAAGGGGACATGAATAGCGGGATCGAGTCGATATTGTTCTCGTACGCACCCATGTAAAAAACATTCGAGTTAAGCCCGAAAGCATCCCGGCCTCCCTGCACGTTGCAATAATAAAAATCAGGTTCGCTGCCGTCGTCCCAGATATAAACCTGTTCCCCGTCGGGTGCGGTATTGCCCCAGAGCATGGTATTCTGGATGAGCGGTGCTGATGAAGACTTGAAGTACAGGGCGCCGCCATATAAGGCATCGTTGTTAGAGATGGTATTGTTGGTGATGCCTGCCGTGCTGCCCGAGAAGCAGATCCCTCCCCCGCCTTCCCCGGCGGTGTTATTCGAGACGACATTATCCGAAACATGCTGGATCTCATTCCTGCAGTAAACCCCTCCGCCAAACATGGCGGCCATATTGTTTGAAATAAAATTATACGATACCACAACATTGTCGCCTAAGCAATAGATCCCGCCGCCATCATAGGCGCTTGTATTGTTGGAAATGATATTATGGCTGACAATTGCGTTGCAATAAGCACATTTTATTCCCCCTCCGCTGCTGGTGTTCAATGCGGTATTATAAGAAAACACGTTGTCCGTAATTTCCACGGTGCCGTTCAGGCAGAACATCCCCCCGCTTCCGTTCCCTGCGGCCGTGTTATGCATGATCGTATTTCCCGTAATGATATGGCTGCCACCATCGAGGATTATTGCGCCGGCAGAGACAACGCAGACCGCCATATTTGCGGTGTTGTATGAGATCGTATTCCCCGAGATCAGTGAATTGCTGTTATAGCACCAGATGCCCCCGCAACAGTTGGAAGCTGTATTATTGGAGATGATATTGTCGATGATAAAAGGGTTGCTTTCATATCTGCAGGCCATTGCGGCGCCGTCACTGGCGGTATTGCCGGTAATCGTGTTCCCGAGGATCAGGGGGGAGCCGCTGCTGCAGTATATTCCGCCGCCGCCACTGCCGGAGCTGTTGTTTTTAATGGTATTATATAAAATGCGCGGGCTGCTGTCGTGACAGCAGATCGCCCCGCCGTCATCATCCGCGGCACAGTGCGTGATGAGCGAGTTCGAGACGACCGCCTTCGAAAATTCCTTGAAATACAAAGCCCCTCCGCAGTCGTTAGGCGATGCAGCCATGGCTTTGCCATATTCGATCCTGCAATAGGCGATCCGGGAGGTATCGTTTGAGGGCTCTGTATTTTCGAACCGTATGCCCAGCCAGCCGTTGGTGGTATCGGCAGCGGTGAAGGTGATGGTATCCGCCGGGGTGCCGATGGCGAGCAGCCGTCCGAGCACGAGGAGCTTATAGTTGTCCTGGAACTCCACGCTGACGCCGGGTTCTATCGTCAGTGTAGAATCGTTGGCGATCATGATGGCCCCGTTCACCAGGTAGGGAGATCCCGCCGCGGTCCAGGTGCCGCTCACCGCTCCCCCGGGAATGATGGTCTGGCAGCTGGCGGATAAAGCTCCGCCCAGCAGGGTGATAAAAACTAATACTTTTTTAAATAATACGAAGGTGTGTGCTTTGGGGCTTTGGTGGCGCATGATGAAAGGGTTTTTGGTTATCCGGTAAACCAAAGATAATCATTTCCGCGAAAGAGGCAGCGGGCGGGGAGGGAATCTGAAATCTGAACTTTGAACTTTGAACTTTGAACTCTGAACTCTGAACTTTCTTTTAGGTACAAGGCACCAGGCTTCAGGCATCAGGCGGGGAGAAATCTGATATCTGATATTTGATATTTTATATCTGAAGTTTTTTTAAAAAGTACAAACTATTACGTACCACGCATTACGATCCGGCATCCGGCATCTGGCATCCGGCATCTGGTATCTGGCACCAGGCATCAGGCTTCAGGCGGGGAGAAATCTGATATCTGATATTTGATATTTGATATCACTGCTGTCCGGTAATAATACTCATTATGTCTCCAAAAGCTTACCTCAAATGAACTGCAGCGTTTTATGAATAATATAGCCTTAACTTCAAAGCAAGGGGATTTCTCAGTCGCTCCGCTCCTTCGAAATGACAAACTCGTCGATGAAAAAGTGAGGATGAGGGCGGCGCGCGAAGCGCGCCGCCCTCATCCTCATTACTTTACACTCATTAGTTGTCATCTCGAAAGAGATCCGCCAAAGGCGGATCGACTGAGAGATCCCCTTACATTTTGTATTACGTATAATTTATCCGGACACTACTGATTTCAAAGTTCAGATTTCAGATTTCTTCCAGCCCGATGCCCGACGCCTAACGCCCATCGCCTATCGCCCAACGCCTAATTTTGAACCTTCTGCCTGCTCAAGTGTTGAATTTTCGTACTTTTGCAAATCAATAAAAATATCCGGCAATGAATTATGATGTAATTGTTATAGGCAGCGGCCCGGGAGGCTATGTGGCTGCCATCAGGGCCAGCCAGCTGGGCCTGAAGACGGCTGTGGTTGAAAAGTCTGAACTGGGCGGCGTTTGCCTCAACTGGGGCTGCATCCCCACCAAGGCGCTGCTCAAGTCGGCCCAGGTATTCAACTATGTGAGCCACGCAGCCGACTACGGCGTGAAGGTCGATGGTAAGGTCACGCCCGACTTCGAAGGGATGGTGAAGCGGAGCCGCGATGTCGCCAATGGCATGAGCAACGGGATCCAGTTCCTGTTCAAAAAGAACAAGATCGAGCATATTGCCGGCACCGGCAAGGTTCTGCCCGGCAAAAAGGTGGAGGTGACCGATGCCGAAGGTAATAAGAAGGAATATTCAGCTAAGCACATCATCATCGCCACCGGCGCACGCTCCAGGGAGTTGCCCTTCCTGAAGCAGGACGGAAAGAAGGTGATCGGCTATCGCGAAGCGATGACCCTGCCCAAACAGCCAAAATCCATGGTTGTGGTGGGATCGGGCGCCATCGGCTCCGAATTTGCTTATTTCTACAACAGCATCGGCACCGAGGTCACCCTGGTGGAAGTGCTGCCCGAGATCGTACCCCTCGAGGATGTTGAAGTGTCAAAACAGCTGGGCAGGTCGTTCAAGAAAGCCGGCATCAAGGTGATGACGGGCGTGTCGGTAGAGCATGTCGACACCAAAGGCAAGAACTGCAAGGTGACCGTCAAGACGAAAAAGGGCGAGGAGGTGATCGAAGCCGAGATCGTCCTCTCTGCCGTGGGCATCGCCCCCAACCTCGAAGGCATCGGCCTTGAAGAGGCCGGCATCGCCACGGAGAACGGCAAGGTAAAGGTCGACGGCTTTTACCGCACCAGCGTGGAAGGTTATTATGCCATTGGCGATATCGTGCACGGGCCGGCCCTGGCCCATGTGGCTTCACACGAGGGCATCACCTGCGTGGAAAAGATCGCCGGCCTCGACCCGGAACCCATGGACTACGGCAATATCCCGGCCTGTACATACACGCATCCCGAGGTTGCATCCGTGGGGATGACCGAGGAGCAGGCCAAAGAAGCCGGCTATGAGATCAAGGTTGGGAAATTCCCTTACACGGCATCCGGAAAGGCCAGTGCTGCCGGTAACAAGGAAGGCTTTATCAAGGTGATCTTCGATGCGAAATACGGCGAATGGCTGGGCTGCCACATGATCGGTGACAACGTGACCGAAATGATCGCCGAGGTGGTGGTCGCGCGCAAGCTGGAAACAACCGGGCACGAGATCATCAAGTCGGTACATCCGCACCCGACCATGTCGGAGGCCGTGATGGAAGCTGTTGCGGCAGCTTATGGGGAGGTTATCCACATTTAGAGTTTTAAGTTTTGAGTTTTGAGTTTTAAGTTTTAAGTTTTGAGTTTTGAGTTTTGAGTTTTGAGTTGGTGGGGCGTTATTTCTTTTGTTTTGCACTTCACCGTGCTTGCCGGCATGAAATAAATTCTACTAAAATTAAAAATGAACATAATCAGGACAGCGCTTTCAGGATTGCTGCTCATCGAGCCCAGGGTGTTCGGTGACGAACGGGGTTACTTTTTCGAGTCATACAACAAGCGGGTCTTTGAGGAAGCCGGCCTTCATATGGAATTCATGCAGGACAATGAGTCATGTTCATCCAAAGGTGTTTTGCGCGGGCTGCATTTCCAGGAGCCACCCTACGAGCAGGGAAAACTGGTGAGGGTAGCCAGGGGGGCCGTGATGGACGTGTCGGTCGACATCCGCAAGGATTCTCCCACATACGGTAAATGGGAAGCTTTCGAACTCTCGGCAAAAAATAAAAGGATGCTCTGGATCCCGCCGGGCTTTGCCCATGGGTTCCTCACCCTGGCCGAAAATACCGTGTTCATCTATAAGTGTACGAATCTCTATAACCGCGAATCGGAAAATTCCATATTCTGGAACGATCCCGACCTCAAGATCGACTGGGGCATCGACAGGCCCCTGGTTTCTGAGAAGGACCAGGAAGCGCCTTTTTTCAGGGACCTTGCCAGCCCTTTCTGAATGAATGACTGATTATTGCTGAAACAATGTTAAGACGGACATTGATCTTTGTACTGGTGCTGGCGGCAGGGCTTGCCGCTGCCGGTTTATTTTATTTCTTCTCCGGCGACCCCGGTATTTCCGACCGGCAGTACCGTGATGCCTTCAGGAGAAACTATAAGATCTTTGCCGTGAGCGTGCCCGGACAGATGGATTTTGCAGGCAGCCCGGTCCCGCTGAATGTCTTCCATGTGCGTGAGTCACTCGACCGCGAGCTGATGGTCAACACTTACTGGCACAACAGGACGATCCTGATGTTCAAGCGTGCGCACCGCTGGTTCCCGGTCATCGAACCCATCCTTGCCGAATACGGCATCCCTGACGATTTCAAGTACCTGGCCGTAATCGAGAGCGGGCTCGAAAATACCGTTTCCCCTTCGGGGGCCACGGGTTTCTGGCAGTTCCTCGAAGGCACGGCAAAGGACCATGGCCTTGAGGTCGGAAAACAGGTTGATGAGCGTTATCATGTGGAGAAAAGTACCGCCGCCGCCTGCCGCTACCTCAGGGAATCCTATGCCAGGTTCGGCGACTGGGCCCTGGTGGCTGCG
>JAXGTH010000132.1:0-7574 GCA_040775045.1 Bacteroidales bacterium | reverse complement strand
CGGCTGTAACGCCTGAGGAACTGCGGCGAGCTCAGCCTTTTCTTCTGGCGCGACTTCCGTGGCTGTGGGTCGCTGAAGGTGAGCCAGATCTCCTGCACTTCCCCTTGACCGAAGAAGTTTTCGATCAGCTCGATGCGCGTGCGGATGAAGGCAACGTTCTTCAGCCCCAGTTCCTGCACCTTCTTGCATCCCACCCACATGCGGGCACCCTTGATGTCGATACCGATGAAGTTCCGCTCAGGATGGCGTTGGGCCAGCCCGACGGTATATTCGCCCTTGCCGCAGCCCAGCTCCAGGGTGATGGGATTATCGTTACCGAAATAATCGCTGTGCCACCGGCCTTTCAGGTGAAAGCCATCCTGCAATTCCTCGAAACTCCTCTGGAAAAGGTGCGGGAAAGTGCTGTTCTCTTCAAATCTGCTGATCTTGTTCTTCTTGCCCACTCAGCCGGTAAGTTGCATTGAAAACAATGACAAAGAAAAGAAATTATCTTACACGGAGCAGCCAGGCCGAGGGATTTTCCTTTTGCCGGATTACCTCCAGCATGCCGAGGGCTTCCTGCTTGCTGTCGGAACCCCCGATGCTGACCCTGACCAGCCCGCCGGCGTTGGTGCCCACGATGCCGGCATCGCGATAACGCGACCTGAGTTCCGCAACATATTTGCCAGCATTGTGCTCGTCGGCAAAGGAACCCACCACCACCTGGTAGCGCTTCATGGATTGTATCACCGGCTGTTCGGGGGCCACAGGGGTTTCCTGCATCTCGGCGGGGCTTGATTCCATTACCTTTTCGGGGATGATCCTGAAGTTGGAAAGTTCATTGGCTGGCATCTTTTTCGCAGGTTTCCCAACATCTTCGGCCGGCGTGAAGGTCACGGTCGGTACAAAGCTGGCATAGGAATCGCCGAGCCGCTCTACGAAGGTGGGGTTGAAGAAGTAAAGCAGGGCCGCTGCCGCGACGGGGATGAGGATGCCTGCCGCCCACCCGGCCACCGGGCTGATCACCCTGCGCTTTTCCTTGTCGTGGGAAACGGGTTTGGGCGTAAGCTGCTTTTCAAGCCGCTGCCGCACCGTTTCCCGCTGGATGGCAGGGGAAACGAAGGAGGGAAGCCCGAAAGCATCGGCAAGGTAGTTGCTCCCGGGGTCGGGGTCGAAGATGATGTTGCCTTCGGCACCCATCTTCAGGTTCCCAATGTTGTTGAGGTAAAAGGTTTTCCCCGCCCTGATCTCATTCATCAGCCTGCCGGCATAGTCGTGGACCAGGGTGGAGGCCTCCTGGTAAGTGGTCCCGCCCGATCTGGCTACATGATCGATAAGCAGCCCGTCGTTGGTGCGCAGGTTGGTGTTGAAGACAACCGTCCGCGAAGCAGGCTGGAAACTGTGCCTGACGGGATGTATCCTGGCCCCTGAATAGTTGGTCAGGAACCCGCCTACCCCCGGCAGGATCACACAGTCGTGATCGAACAACAATTCGCTGATATATCTGTCAATGCCCGTCATTCCTGGCTTTCTCGGCGCTAAATTACGTTAAGGTATATAAAATTTCAAGATTTGTTAGTAAGTTTTGATAAATCCCCCGGGCTGTCGACCGAAAGGCTTTCATACTCAGTTTCTTTCGTGAAGATGGCATAGCCATGCTCCAGCCAGCGCAGCTGTTCCAGCCCCTCGGCCTTTTCCAGTCGGGACGGTTCGAGGGCGGTGATCTCCTTCAGGATATCGGCACGGTAGGCATAGATCCCGATGTGCTTGTAGAAGGAAGTGCTTGAGAGCCAGCCGCCCCGGTCGGCACCCCTGGCAAAAGGGATGGCCGACCTGCTGAAATACAACGCCCGCCTGTCTTTACCGGCAATCACTTTAACGGTGTCCGGATTGAAAAGTTCCTCTTCCGAACTGATTTTTTTTACAAGCGTGGCAATACAAATATCCCGCTCCTGGAAACAGGATGCCAGGCTGTCGATGGCTGCGGGATCAATAAAGGGTTCATCCCCCTGGATATTGATCACGATATGGTCATGCATGTCAGCGCCTTCGGCGATCAGGTGCATCGCTGCCTCAAATACGCGGTCGGTGCCGCTGGGGTGGTCGGGGGAGGTCATCAGCACCTTCCCGCCCTGTTCCGTCACGTGGTCGAAAATTCGCCTGTCGTCGGTGGCCACCACCACCTCGTCGAAACATGCAGCCTTCTTGGCCTGAAGATACACACGCATCACCATGGAGGTGCCATCGATCATGGCCAGTGGCTTACCCGGGAAACGGGTCGAAGCATAACGTGCCGGGATTACGGCAAGGAATTTCATGATCGTTTATGGTTATCAGTTATTAGCAGGTGGATATTCTGGTTTCTGGCTTCTGGCTTCTGGTTTCTGGTTTCTGGCCCTGATCACAATTCCTCACTCCCAATCTATATTAATCACTAATCATTAGGATATCATCACTCAATTCTATATTTTTCACCTGGCACTAAAACAATCCGTGTATCTCCGCCGTGATCTTATCGATAACCAGCCCGAGGTCCTTGGCATTCTCGGCAAAATCGATCTCATCGACATTGATCACGAGCAGCTTTCCAAGCTTGTATCTGGTGATCCATGCTTCGTAGCGTTCATTGAGGCTCTTGAGGTAATCAATGCGGATCGACTCTTCGTATTCCCTGCCCCGCTTCTGGATCTGGTTTACCAGGTTGGGCACCGACGAGCGCAGGTAGATCAGCAGGTCGGGCGGCTGGATGAACGAACTCATCAGCTCGAACAGGGCGCTGTAATTTTCGAAATCGCGCGTCGACATCAGGTTCATGTAATGCAGGTTGGGTGCGAAGATATAGGCATCCTCATAAATGGTCCTGTCCTGAACCACCGTCTTGCCGCTCTTCCTGATCTCCACGATCTGCCTGAAACGGCTGTTGAGGAAATATATCTGCAGGTTGAACGACCATCGCTGCATGTCCTCGTAGAAACTGTGAAGATAGGGGTTGGTCTCAACATCCTCGTAATGGGCCTGCCAGCCGAAATGCTTGGCCAGCAAACCGGTGAGCGTCGTTTTCCCTGAGCCGATATTCCCTCCTATGGCGATATGCATGATCCCGAATTTTCGACTAAAATAGGAAAAATCTGTGTTGGTGAGGCGGGTGAGGGGAAAAATGTGTATTGGCTTCTGGCTTCTGGCTTCTGGCTTCTGGCTCCTGGCTTCCTGATCACAATTCTCCACTCCCAATCTATATTAATCACTAATCATTAGGATATCATCACTCAATACAGATGTGGTTATCAGGCTTCCGGGTTTCCCCTGCTATCTGATCTCATAAAAAACAAGCGCATCGTCAAGCAGCATGTAAAGCCTCTCCGGGTCCAGGCTCATGACCACCGCGGCCGACCTGTATTCTCCCTGCGGAAGAGTGGTCGTGCTGAGCTCGTTAAGCTTCACATCGTAGATGCCAACTTCATCCCCCCGGGTGAATATGATCTTGTTGTTGAAAACCTGGAAGGATGTAAGCCCTTTCACGGGAACGGTCTTGTAATAGGATCCGTACTTGTCGAAGATAAGGATACCGGCAGCAGGATCGTTGAGATAAAGAAAGTTATCGCGCTCGACCATGAAGTTGGGATCCAGCGCAAGTCCCGTGGACTGCAACAGGTTACCGGTACGCTCAGTTACTTCTAGTTGCTGGTCGATCCGAAGCAATTCAAAATCCACCGGGTTGTAAACCCATATGGCGCCCTGGTATGATGTACACACAAGGCTGGCCAGTCCCAGGCCCAGCTGGTTCAGGTCGATACGGCTGCTGGTGAGGCTGAGCGTCTGGTCCAGGAATTCCACCTGGGCAAAGGGTTGGTAGAACAACAGGATCTTGAAGGGGTCCTGGGTATCCACGTGGCTGATATCACCCGAATACAGGTTGCTGTATGTATGCAGCTTTTTCCCTGCAGGGCTGTATTTTAACAGCTGGTTGCCGGCGGTCAAAAAGGCGTTCCCGAGCTCATCGCTGCTAACGCTTGTTCCCCTGGCGGGGATGCGGTTGATCTCCCTGTAGCCTTCCATGGTGGCGGCTGTGAGCAGAAAAAACAGCAATGCCGCGGTCAGCATGCGGGTATGGAAACGGGTAAATATCATTTGATCATTTTGAGGATCTCGTCAACATAATGCCTGTCGTTGGCCAGGCGGGGCACCTTGTTCTGCCCGCCGAGGCGCCCGCGCTTCTTCATCCATTTGTAAAACGTTCCGGGAGGGAGTTTTCGTACAATGGGCGGACGCAGGATCATGTCATGGTAACGTTTTGCCTCGTAGTCGGAATTGAGCGACTTGAGGGCGTTGTCGAAGGTTTCGGTGAAAAATTCGAGGTTCTGCGGTTCCCTGCTGAATTCGATCAGCCATTCGTGTGATGCGTTCTCCTTTCCGTCGAAATACACCGGCGCGGCGGTATAATCGCTGATCACCGCCTGGCATTTGGCCGTGGCGATCTCCAGGGCCTTCTCGGCATTGTCGACGATCAACTCCTCCCCAAAGGCATTGATAAAGCTTTTCGTCCTGCCCGTGATCCTGATCCTGTATGGGTCGGTGGAGGTGAACATCACCGTGTCGCCGATGCGGTATCGCCACAGGCCTGCATTGGTGGTGATCACCATGGCATAGTTAACGCCCGGCTCCACCTCGCTGAGCGGGATCGCCGGCGGCTGCTCCCGGTCGATGTCCGACATATGGATGAACTCGTAAAAGATCCCGTAATCGAGCATCAGCAGCATATCGTCCCTGTCGTTATCTTCCTGCAGGCCGAAATACCCTTCCGAAGCATTGTAGTTGTTCCTGTAATGCATCTTTTCAGAAGGGATGAGCGTACTGAACTGCTTGCGGTATGGGCTGAAATTCACTCCTCCGTGGAAGAACACCTCCAGGTTGGGCCAGACTTCCAGGATATTTTCCCTGCCCGTGATCTCCAGGATGCGGTTCAGCAGGAGCAGGGTCCAGGAAGGTACCCCCGACAGGCTGGTCACGTTATGCGGGATGGTGGCATGGGCCATCTTCTCGATCTTCTCCTCCCACTCGTCCATCAGTGCCAGGCTCCGCTTGGGTACCCTGATGAATTCGGCCCAGTTGGGAAGCTTCTGGATGATGAGCGCCGACAGGTCGCCCACATAAAACTCCTCGTTGTTCACCTCCTTGATGGTGTGGCTGCCACCCATGGCCAGGCCCCGGCCGTCGAACAACAGGGTGTCGGGGTTGCTGTGGCAATAGATCGAAAGCATGTCCTTGCCGCCCTTGAAATGGCATTCCTCCAGCGACTCCTGGCTTACCGGGATGAACTTGCTCTTATCGCTGGTGGTGCCCGACGACTTGGCGAAAAGACGGATGTCGGTGGGCCAGAGGATATTCTGTTTGCCCTTCATCAGCAGGTCGATGTCGCCTTTAAGGGAATCGTAGTCATTCAGCGGCACTCGTTCGCGGAAGCTCTCATAGGAACTTATGGAACCGAAATCGTAGCGCTTGCCCCACTCGGTATCTTTGGCCGTGCTGATCAGCTTCCTGAACCATTCGCCCTGTACCTCGTGCGGGTATTTCATGAAAAGCTCGATCTGGTGAAAGCGCTTTTTCATCAACCATGATATGACGGAATTGATCAGTGCCATAATCTGTAAACAGGGATCAAAAATACGAACAAATTCTTTGATGTGAAAGTTCATGCCGGGTACCCCGATTTCCTGCCGTTCATGACGCCTGCGAGACTGTCGACGAATCTTAAATCTTATACTTAAACCGGATGAAAGACTTGGCGTGCCTTTGCGAATCCTTTATGTCCCCCTGTGGTTCAACGGGTTAATAAAATCTCGAAGGCTACCGGGTTCAGCACAAAGTTTCCCAAAGACGATTATGCAGCCCCCACGGAATAATTTCATAATTTTAACTTCAGGAAAACAGGTTTTGACATGGAATTGAAAATATGCATGAAATGAGAAGATCATACATCATCCTGCTGCTGGCGCTCCTGGGAGCAGCCTGCGGGACCGCTACGGTGAACGATAAACAGGAAGGATCCCTGGCCGTCCCAGGGGAAAACAGCCTGCCGGAAAGAGACACCACCCCTAAGGTTACCGGCATCGGCGGGATATTTTTCTTTACAGACGATCCCGAAAGTCTTAAGGCATGGTACGGCGAGAACCTGGGCCTGGCGGTCAGTGAATACGGTTCGAGTTTCGAATTTCGGAACGCCAACCGGCCGGAAGAGATCAACTACCTGCAATGGAGCCCGTTCAAACGGGGCAGCGAATATTTCGCACCCTCGGAGAAAGAGTTCATGATCAACTACCGGGTGAATAATATCGAAGGCCTGGTCAGGAAGTTAAAGGCCGGCGGAGCCACGGTCCTCGACAGCATAACATCCTATTCCTACGGAAAGTTCGTTCACATCCTGGACCCCGAAGGGAATAAGCTCGAACTCTGGGAGCCTGTCGACAGTGTATTTACCGCTATGGGCGGACCGACGACAAAATGACCGGCCTGCGGCTATTCGGAATAGCGCCGGCTGATGACCTTTGCTTCGGCAAGGAAAGAGATGCCCTGTTGTCCGTGTGTGCTGATCATGACGGCCTGGACCAGCAACTGGTCGCTGTAATTCGTTGCAGCCCAGTCGATGATGAAATTGGCTCCGGCACCGCCCAGCTTCTCGACTTCTTCCACCACGAATTCGATCGACTCGAGCGGTGATAGCAGCACGGTGGACTTGATGTAATCGGTCAGCTTTCTGCCGTACGAATCGTAATAGGTCACCGAGAGGAGGTATGCCGTATCGCTAAGTGAGGTGTTCCTTATGCTGACCGTGGTCGTGAGCATGAACCTGCTGGTGCCGTCGCGCTCATAGATGTCGGAATATACCGGGAGATAATCGGTTTCGAAGTACCTGAGCGAGGCGGTGTCGATATCCACGTAGGTGTACTTGTGGCTCGGATGGCTTTTCCTGATAGTGTCGGCCGGCTGCTCATGATGGCAGGCAAACAGCGCCAGCAGGGTGATCAGCAAGAAATTCCTCATCATCGTTTTTTTTACAAAATACGTAAAATATATGAGATGACCGGAGTAATGACCGGACTATTTTTTTCTGTTAACTTTGGTGCATGATCTCTTTTCCCAATGCCAAGATCAACCTGGGCCTCCGGGTGCTGCGCAGGCGCAGCGACGGCTTTCACGACATCGAAACCGTTTTTTACCCCGTAGGGCTGCACGACAGCCTGGAGATACTCCCGGCCCCGGGCAGTGAAACCATTATTGCACATTACGGCATACCGGTGCCCGGGGATGACGACCTATGCCTGAGGGCCTGTGCCCTGCTCGGCGAAGGCCATGAACTTCCACCCGTCGCGATCCACCTGCTCAAGGGCATCCCGGTGGGCGCCGGGCTTGGCGGGGGCTCCTCGGATGCGGCCCGCACCCTGCTAATGCTCAACAATATGTTCAGCCTTGGCCTTGATGCTGCTGCCCTTGAACAACTGGCGGCGAAGCTGGGCAGCGACTGCGCCTTCTTCGTCCGCAACAAACCCGTATTGGCCTCCGGCAGGGGAGAGGTGTTGGAAGATGTGGATACCGGCCTG
>JAXGTH010000131.1:0-7725 GCA_040775045.1 Bacteroidales bacterium | reverse complement strand
GATACCGGATGCCTGATACCGGATGCCTGATGCCCGACGCCTGGGACTCCAGTACCCAGCACCCAGCACCCAGCACCCAGCACCCAATACTCATCACCCGGGACCTTTTTAATAACAATATTTTGTGAAAAAGAAAGGTTATAGATGCATGTCAGGTTTCAAAGGGCATCATATTTTTGCATTGTCGAGATGATCCTATGTCGTTACAACGGGAAATACATATCGCGGTCATCCTTTTCCTGATGGCCTCCCTGCCGCTGACGGCCCAGCGCGAGATCAGCGTGGAGGAATACATCATGACCTACAAGGATGTGGCCATGGAAAAGATGAAGGAATATGGCATCCCGGCATCCATCACCCTGGCCCAGGGCATACTCGAATCGGGAAGCGGCAACAGCGAGCTGGCCCGTAAGGCCAATAACCATTTCGGCATCAAATGCCACAAGGGCTGGGAAGGCATGACCTTCCACATGGATGACGACGAAAAGGACGAATGTTTCAGAAAATACGACTCCCCCGACGAATCATACCGCGACCATTCGCTGTTTCTCACGCAGCGCGAACGTTATGCCGACCTGTTCAGGCTCAAAACCACCGACTACAAGGGCTGGGCCCATGGACTCAAGAAAGCGGGCTATGCCACCAATCCCAGGTATCCCCAGCTGCTCATCAAGATCATAGAAGAAAACAGGCTTTACGAGTTCGATAAGGGGATCACCCCAGTGTACCTTGCCGGCAAGACGAACAGGACGCTCCCTCCGCTGAACGGAAACGGCACTATTTCATATCCCCCGTCAGGGAATTATGAGCTCGTGGAGATCTGGGAAACCGGGCGCAAGGTCTATATCAACAACGGTGTGAAATTCATTTTCGCGGAAGAAGGAGACAATTTTTCTGCCATCGCCTCCGATTTCGGGATCTATTCCTGGCAGCTGCCGAAGTACAATGACCTGGATAAAAAGGCAAGCCTGCGAAAAGGCCAGATCATTTACCTGGAAAAGAAGAAGCGGAAGAATAAGAAGGCATCGACCCATACGGTCAAAGCAGGGGAAAGCATGCATTTCATATCGCAGCTCTATGGTGTAAGGCTTGCACAACTATACAGGAAGAACGACCTGCCTGAAGGCACGCAGGCGAAGACGGGACAGGTCGTCAGGTTGAAGTGAGGATGCCTGATTCAGCTTACCAGATACCAGATGCCAGATGCCAGATGCCGGATGCCGGATGTCGGATGCCGGATGCCGGATGTCGGATGCCGGTAGTTAAATACGTTTTACCAGTTCCTCAAACAGGACGATCAGGTCTTTTTCGGCCACACGCGCCATCTTCAGGATATCACTGATATCGGCAACGGCAAGGTTATCGGGATCGCATTCGTCGGTGATGACCGACACAGCGGCACAGGGAAGCGACATATGCCTGGCGGCGATGGCTTCCGGCACGGTCGACATTCCCACCACATCGGCACCGATGCGCCTGAGGTAACGGTATTCGGCACGCGTCTCGAGCATGGGCCCGTGAACGGCCACATAAACCCCTTCATGCAGCGTGATGCCTTTTTCACGGGCAATATCCCTCATCAGTCCATGGAGTTTTTTTGAATAGGGCTCGCTCATGTCAGGAAATCGCGGCCCCAGCTCGTCCAGGTTCTTACCGATGAGCGGATTGTCGCCCAGCAGGTTGATATGGTCCGTAAGCATCATCAGGCTTCCCTTCGGGAAGTCCATGTTCATGGTCCCACAGGCATTGGAAACAAGGAGGTTCCTCACCCCCATCATCTTCATCACCCTTACCGGAAATACAAGTTCCTGCATGGAATACCCTTCATAATAATGGAACCGGCCGTGCATGGCCATCACCATCTTACCGGAAAGTTTTCCGTATATGAGTTCCCCGTGGTGAAATTCCACGGTGGACACCGGGAAATGAGGAATATCTTCGTAATCGATCCTCAGCGCTATGTCTATCCTGTCGATCAACTTGCTGAGCCCGGTACCAAGGATGATGCCCACCTCCGGGGCATCCATCCCCCGGGAATGAAGGAAGTCGACGGCTTCTTGCAATTTGTTCATCATAATAGGGCCTGGTTGAAATTGATATGCCATAGACCTGAAAAACTCCACACGGTCATTGGCAAGGCGTTGCAAAAATAAAAAGAAAGATGCTGTCGCAAAAGTTAAAATATGGCAATTGAACTGCTTGAATTACATTGTATGCCTTTAAGGATCCATTACGGGACTTTGTGTTTCCATAGCAAAAAAACCACAGAGGCCTTGAATTTCAACACCAGGTTTCCCAAAGGCTTTTGCAAGGGTCCCTATCCCTCTGGTTTATGCACATGTCGCTGTTGATCAATTTTAACCTTAAAAATAATTAATAATAAAATTTTAGATAGTTTTGTACGTTGATATACGAAACTGGAAAACCCTTTATTTTAAACCGTTAACATTTCGGAAAGATGATCAAGCGTATCTTAAAAATTACATTTCTCCTGATGCTCGCCCTGAGTCTGGGTTCCGGAGTAGCAGGATGTAAAAGCAAGAAAAAACTGGCCCGTGAACAGGCCGCCGCCGAATACGCCCGCAACGTGGAAACTGCACGGCAGGACCTGCTCTCCATCATCAACGATGAAGGCAACATGAGCCTGCAGCAGAAGGAAAGCAAGCTGCAGCGCGTCAAGGACATGAACATCAACGAGCCTGAGATCCTGGCCCTGATCAGGGATGCAGAGGAGGTCATAGCCGCCGAAAAGGAAGCCCTGCGAAAAAAAGAGGAGGAAGAGAAGAAAAAGGCTGAAGCCACCAGCCTCTCGCTTGGCGACTACTTTGCCCTTGTGGCGGGTGCCTCGGGTGTGGAGCAGGCCAACATGAAGATCAACGAAGCCCTGAAGCTTTTTGCCAGCCCCGACTCCCCTGTACTGATCATCATCAGCCAGGAAGGCGACCTAAAGGATTATGACAGGCCCACAACGGCAAAGAAATACCTGGAATACCTCAAGGACCAGAAGAAGAACCTCAACGAGATCGGGAACATCGAATACGATGCCGACGGGAAAATCAAAATGCTTGAACTCATTAAAAAGGATTATTAAAAATGAAAAGATTAAGCCTAATCATCATCATACTGGCCGGGATGGCTTTTGGCTATACCGCACAGGCCCAGACCGACATCAGCCCTGAACGCAAGCGCGCCATCGACAGCCTGGCCATGGAAAAGATCCGCGACCTGGGCAAATACATCAGCATCATCGGCAACAAGCAAACCCCTTTCTCCGAAGCCAAAAGGGTGATCGACCGCACCCTGGAACTGTTCGTTGAGGATGCCCAGATGGGAGTTTCCTCCCTGAACAGGGAAGAGGTGGTGTATTACGGGATCAGGGAATACCTTGAAAGGCTGATGCTGCTCAACTATGATAAGGTAAAGATCGAATGGTTCAACATACAGTACATCAGCGACCTTGAACTACAGCCCGACGGAAGGTACGTTGGGGTGATCACCATTTTCCAGCGCTTTGAGGGATCGTCGGACGACGGGCTCGTGTACAAGGACGTTACCAAGAAAGACATCACCGTTTACGTTGAGCGAAAACAAACCCAGATACAGGGAAAACTCATCGGTTTCTGGGATGTACTCCTGGGTGATATCAGGGTTGTAGAAACCACTAAATAACCATCCATGACCAGGTTGTTTCCCCTTGCAGCATTGCTGGTCCTGCTGCCTGCACTGTCATGCATTGCTCAATCGCAGTCGCTGGGCAATTTCCAGTACGACGAAACAGAGCTTTATGCTGAGACCAAACAGGTGAACCAGTTCTTCAGGCGCTTCAACGGGGAAGAGGACAAGGATGGTGAACGGCTTTACCAGAAAGACAAGGATTTCCGCTCATCCAAACTCAGGAAGAAATACCTGCCCAACCTTTTCAACCTCGAAAACAGCGTCCTCGTTGAAGCCGCAAAGGAAAAATTCTCCGAAATGGTGCTCGACAAGGACGCTCCCGTATATCTCGACTTTCACGGGGGCGGATGGCTGTGCGAACTGAAGACCATCTTCTTTTACGAAGGGATTGAACAGGAACTCACCCTTTTCCTTGTACTGCAGGAAGAGCAGGTGGGGTCGAAATGGGTGATCGACGGAGTTTATTTCGAGCCTTTCCATAAACTATTGAAAAAGCCCGACAACAGCAACTTCAACGACAAGAAGTTCCTGCACCCCCTGAGCCATGAAGTCGGTTTCATGAATATTTTCAGGGTCTTCAACGAAGGCGACAGCCTGGAATATTTCGGCAACCGGCATTTCAATCCCGACTACGTCTCGATCTTCTTTTACGAGATCAAGAAGGGCAACCTCAGGTTCAAAACGGTCAAAGACCTGAAATTCCATTTTTTCCAGATCGACGGATGGTATTTTGAGCTCAGCTATTTCAACAGGGATGGATACAACAGCGGTTGGCTGATATCCAACCTGCTCGAAATCGATGAGAAGAACCGCGAGATCCTGCTTAACTACATCTACCATGAATGATCTTTACAGGCTGCCTTACGTATTGATATTCCTGCTCATGACGGGTATATTCCCGTTCACGGCCTCGTCGCAGGATGATATAAAAGGCATTGGTCCTGAAAAGATCGAGGAATACAAGTCCCAGGTCAGCAACCTGGTAAGCTTCCTCGAATACTCGTTCAATACACTGGGTAATCCTGAAACCCCGGCCCGCGACAAGGACGTGATCATCAACCAGAGCTATGCCAAGATCTTCCGCGACGCGGAAGTACAGGTCGAGGATGACCTTGACGATAACCGGCAAACCCTGATCAACAAAGATGTGCAGGCCTACCTCAAGGATATTGACTTTTTCTTCCGCGAAGCTGTCTTCTCGCTGAATGTTACAGGTATCGAGTACCAGTATACTGCCGACGGACAGCTCTTTTTCATTGTCAGCCTCACACGCACCCTGAACGGGATGACCGTTACCGGCGACCCGGTTTCCTCAAACAAGGAAAGGTTCATCGAGGTAAATTACGACGATGTGGCACAGGACCTGAGGATCGTATCCATATACACCACCAAGATCGACGAAAAGGATGAACTCTTTGCCTGGTGGAATGCCATGCCGGGGGCCTGGCGTGAAGTGATCGGGCACGAAGCCATCCTCACTGATACCGTAAGGATGTCGAATGTGGTGGAGATCAGCGACACCCTTGCCATTGCCGAATACCGTGGATTTATGGAATTACCCGTGGATACGTTCCTGGTTTATGGTTCAGACACGTTGTTCATTGATGAAACCGAATATTACGAAGGGATCATCCGTGACAGCATCCCCCTCAGGAAAAATGCAGCTTACAGGCTGTTGCAGAGGCTCTCATCCGAAACCGAGATCGACATCAGCAGCAACCTCAACATCAATACCCTTGAACCGCTTTCAAGGATGGGCGAGCTCAGGAAAGTGAATTGCTCAGGCACCCTCATCGATGATCTCAGCCCTTTAAGGAGCCTGATCGGCATTGAGTCGCTCGACTGTTCAGGCACCGCCATAACCAGCATCGCTCCGTTGCAATATTCCGTTTCGCTCAAAAGCCTTGACCTGAGTTACACCAGGCTTGAGGACCTTCACCTGGTGGCCAACCTGAGGAACCTTGAAAAGCTGAACATTTCCAATACCCCTTCCGACAGTGTCGACATGCTTGCAGGAATGGTGAACCTCGGCGACCTCAGGATGAGCAACACCCTGGTCAGGGATATCAGCCCGCTGGCGAAGCTCAGGAATTTACGGATCCTCAACTTTTCCGGGACGCCGGTGAATGACCTGGGACCGCTGCAGCCCCTTCAATCGCTCGAATGGCTCTACCTCAGCAACACAGCTGTTGACGATCTCACACCCCTCAACGGCCTGGGTAGCCTTCAGGCCATCTATCTCGACAGCACGAAGGTGAACGACCTTCAACCCCTCAGCGGCCTGCCAAAACTCGAAAAGGTATACTGCGACAATACCGGGATCACCGATGCGCAGGCCAACCGCTTCATGGCTGATAATCCAAAGGTATTGGTCGTGTATGAGTCGGTAGCCCTCACGAGGTGGTGGAAAAATATGTCGCCGGCATGGAAAGAGGTGTTCAACAGCATGACGCCCCTTGACCCCGTGCCCAGCAAGGAACAACTCCATCATGTGGCTAAGGTCAGGGTGATCGATGTATCCGGAAATCAAGCGATCAAAGACCTGACTCCCCTGCGCTCGCTGGTATACCTCAACACCATCGACTGCAGCAATACCGGTATCGGGGACCTGCTACCGCTGGCCGACCTGATCGACCTGAACAGCCTCAACTGTTCAGGCACCGCTGTTAACGATTGTGAACCCCTCAACGGCCTCCTGAACCTGGAATACCTTAATATGGCAAATACCGGCATCACCGATATCAAATGCCTGGCAGGGATCACCAGCCTCAGGGAACTCGATATTACCGGCACGGGAGTTTCAGTAATTAACGTTTTCGGGCGGAATAACCTTGAACTCATCCGTGGCGACGGAACAGGCATCACCCTTGATGAAGTTATCGCATTCAAAAAGGAAAAGCCCTCATGTACCGTGATCTACCAGACACCCACACTCGAGGCATGGTGGGCTGCCCTGGGAAAAGGATGGCAGACCATATTCCTGGAAGCAGCCGGCATAAAGGAAGAACCGGGGCCCCTGGCGCTTCAGCAAATTGCTGACCTCAACAGCATTGATCTCCTTCAGCGGAAAGACCTCGGGAGCCTCACCCCCCTGCAAATCCTTTACAGGCTGAAAGAACTGAAAATGAACGATACGCAGATCACCGACCTGCGACCGATCGCTCAAATGACCACCCTTGAGGTCCTGGTGATCTCCAATAATCCCATTGGCGACCTTTCTGCCATCTCTGAACTTACCAACCTGGTCCATCTCGATCTCAAGAACACCCCGGTAGATGACCTCGAGCCGATCGCCGGGCTTTTACGCCTGGAGTACCTCGATCTTTCAGGTACACAGGTAAAAAAACTGGATGATCTTTCCCACCTCAACAGTCTTGCAAATATCTCCTTCTACAACACACCGGTAAAATCGCTCGATCCCCTGGAAAGCATCCCTTCCCTCAGACATATCAAGTGCTATAACACCAGGTTAAAGGAGAAGAAAGTAGAAAAGTTCGCCGAAAAACGCCCCGAGTGCGAGATCATCTTCTATTAAGATTATCTCCGGACAACATTCCGTGTTTTTACCATGTCTTTATTTTGACATGTTTTATTAGCTTTGCGAAAACAATAACCGGTCTTATGAAACTTCTCCTGCACTTGCTCCTTATGCTATTTTTCACTGGCCTCCTTTGGGCACAAAAAGGTCCGGCCGACCAGACCGTTCCGCCCGCCGGCTATGAACTGGTACCCCTGACTCCCGAGGAAGAGGCAGCGCTCATGCAGCTTCCCGAACTTAAGCTTCCCAAGGCATACAAGGGGAAAGACCTTCCGGCTGTGGTAGACAATTCGACGCAGCCCTATATGCGGCAGGCCTTCCAACAGACCGTCCTCTGTTGCGGACAGGCAGCCTGTATCGGATATAATTTCACTTACGAGATAGATCGCGTGAGGGACTTGCCGGCCAATACAAACGACAACCTGTACCCCACCCATTTTACCTGGAACTGGATGCACGGAGGCTACGGCTGGTACGGGGTGAGCTACCTGCACAGTTTCCAGATCCTGAAG
>JAXGTH010000130.1:0-7728 GCA_040775045.1 Bacteroidales bacterium | reverse complement strand
GTGCACATGGCGGCGGCCCTTCCCGCAACCGATAGTTCATGCAGTTTGGCGATCAGGTCCATGCTTACATATATTTATGGTAAAAATCGATGTGCCGGAGGGCGATGGCTTCCCAGCTGTATTCTTCCATGATCACCTTGTGGGCATTGTTCCCGATCTCCCTGCACTTTTCCTTGTTCCTCAGGAGGCTGATCATGGCATCGGCGAATTCAGCCGCATTTGACGGATCGACCAGGAAGCCATTGTATCCTTCTTGTATCACGTTTCTGATCCCGCCGAATTTGGATGCGATCACGGGGGTTCCGCAGGCCATGGCCTCCTGGCTGGTCATCCCGAAGGGTTCAAAGAGCGAAGGCATCACGAAGAGCTCAGCCTGCTGGTAATAGGTACGCATCATCCCGTCGGGTACATATCCTATCCTCACTACACGGTCCTGCATGCCCGCATTTTCGATGATCCTGTCCATGGTTTCGAAAACCTCCAGTTCCCTGGGCTTGGGATCAGGCGAGCCCCCGCCGATCACCAGGTCCACATCTTCGATCTCTTTCCTGACAATATCCCAGGCCCGAAGCAGCAGGTCATGTCCCTTGTTGGTGTCGATACGGCTCAGGCAGTATACGTATTTCTCAGGCAAGGGGGTTTTTACCTTCTTTTCTCCATCCTTTTTCGGATAATAATAATGCACTTCGACACCCGGGGGGATGATCTCGATGTTGTCGGCATCATAACCATACAGTGCATTGAGTTTTTCGCGCTGGACGACGGAGGTGAGCGACTGCCCGTTTACATTTTCAAAGATCCTGGTCTCTTCGCTGATCCTGTGCCTGAAGTTGAATTTTGTCTCCATCTGCTCGGGGTCGCCACCCATCTGATCACGTTTCCATGCCCCCAGCGAATGTGCCGTAAAATACACGGGCCTGCCGAAAGCCTTCGCCACGTCCAGTGCCACGATGCCGGCATCCACATAATGGCCGTGGTAGATTTCGTATTCCAGGTTGTTTTCCCGGATGAACTCCACCATGTTGTTTGCCAGTTCAGGCAAAACATCGTAAATGAATTCCTTGGGGATGAACTCCCAGCTGCCGGCCGGGATCCTGATCACCCTCACGCCGGGATGCCCCGGCACCGGATCGACCTGCGGCTGGCTGCGGTCGAACCAGCGTGTATAGATATCCGTTTTGTAACCTACGGCTGCCAGGGCCTTGGCCAGTTGCAGGACGTAAACCACCTGCCCGCCGGTGTCGGTCCTGCCCAACTTGGGAATGGGATCGAAATAGCCATGGGTGCTGAGCATGGCGATATGCCTGATCTTATCCGTCATGATCCTTCTTTTTTATGACATCGAATTTTTTCGTGATGATGATATCGGCATCCTTCTTCTGGGCGCTGATGATCCTGTGTTCGATGGTGAGTACCCTTTCAAGGAACTCATCCTGCGCTTCCCTCGCCCTCTTCTTTCTCGCCTTCCGGGTATCGTTGATGTCGCGGTTGATAAAAATACGTGTATCGGCATTTCTCAGTGCCGTGGTATACGTCCCCTCCACGATGACCACCCTGTAAGGGGAAAAGTCCACTTTCTCGGTGGTAATGGTATCTTCGCTGAAGATCACCAGGGGCTTTTCAATGATGTTTTTCCCTTCGCGCATTGCGGCGATCTCTTCGTCGATAAGCGAAAGTTTCACCTCCTGCATCCCGACCCAGCCGATATCTTCGCGGCGCTTTTCCGCATTGGTAAGCGGGGGGTAAACGAAATAGTCGTCCTGCTGGATCACGCAGGCCGCTATACCCTGCTTTTCAAGCTCACTGGCAATGGATGCCGCCACCTCCGACTTGCCTGCACCCGATTCGCCTGCCACGGTGATAAAGTACTTGCCCTCCGTTTGCCTGATCTCGTGCAGCAGCATGTCCACGGCCTGCCTGGCAGCCTTTCGGTGGTAATTGTTGATGATCAGTACGTCGCCCCGCATATTGGATTTTTAGTTTTTAATGTTGAATGCTTAATGTTTTATCATGCAGAATTATTGGTGCCGGTCTGTTAGGTACCGGGAACCGCAGAACCGGTTTTTTATTCCAAATATAATGAAAATCCTTAATTTCGGGTGATGGAAATACGCAAGGCGGAACTGGGTGAGTTACAGGAGCTGGCAAGGGAAGAACTCCGTGGGGTTTATCCCGCGCCGGAGCTGAGAAGCATCATCAGGGAGCTTTTCATGCACATCACGGGACTGTCGCCGGCGCAGATGGTGCTGCAACGTGAGAAGAATCTCAGCGAATCGGAGATCTTCTTGCTTCAGCAGGCCATAAGGCGGCTGAAACGCTACGAACCCATCCAGTACATCACCGGAAAGGCATGGTTCTATGGCGACGCCTACCATGTGGACCCTTCCGTGCTCATTCCCAGGCCCGAAACGGAGGAGCTTGTCGCATGGATCATCGCCGACCACAAGGACTCGAAGCAAACCCTCAGCATCCTCGATATCGGCACCGGAAGTGGCTGCATCGCCATCGCCCTCAGGAAGAACTTTGCGCAGGCCGATGTACTCGCCATCGATATTTCGGGCGATGCCCTTAAAACGGCACGCGATAATGCCTCGCGGCTGGAGGCGGTGGTCAGGTTCAGCCAACTTGATATCCTCAGTCCCGGTGATCAGGCTTCGCTGGATCAATACCATATCATTGTAAGCAATCCTCCCTATGTTACCCCTGCCGACACGGACAGGATGCTTCCGAACGTGCTCCGGCACGAACCTGCAGCGGCACTTTTCGCTGGCGACGACCCTCTCCTGTTCTACAGGGCAATCGTTTCTTTTGCCGGAGGTCATCTTTTTCCCGGCGGGAAGCTCTACCTCGAATGCAACGAATCCCATGCCGGTGAAGTCGCGAATTTAATGGGTAGCAGCGGGTTTAAGGAAATAGCACTCAAACAGGACATGCAGGGCAAGGAGCGGATGGTGAGCGGGAAGCGTGAATGATACGGCCCCGGTTCCCGGGATTGCAGGCTTCTGGCATCCGGCATCCGGCATCCGGCATCCGGTATCCGGCATCCGGCATCTGGCATCCAGTATCCGGCATCTAATCCAGCAACCTCCCCAGCACTTCCAGGGTAAAATCATAGCTTCCGCCGATATTACTTTCCCTGGGGCCGGCTACATTGAGCACACGGATACGGTTGATGTCGAGCCAGAGCAGGAAGTTTTGCTTTTCCGGGATGTCGTCTTTCGTAACACGGTACAAAGGTTTGCGCGTTTCCCTGGCGTATGCCGATGTATAGCGTGTCCCGTCGTCGGCTTCATCGGGAACAATAAGCAGGGTGCCGTCGCTTTCGTCAACGTTCTTTCTTGTACGTTCGGCCGGCTCAATGCCGCTTGTTTCCCTGAGTGGGTAGCGGGAAGGGATGGGGCCGTCTTCGGCGATCCTCCCTGCAGGGCACCAGCCACCGCAGGAAATCTTCCTTGAAAGGGCAAAATCGAGTGCAGCCCTGTCGGCACCCGTCTGCCCTCCGCTAATGATCTTCAGACTTTTACGTATCTTTTTCATCGGCTTCCTGGGCCAGGATGAAATCCCTCTGCGATTTGAGCAGGTTGATGGTATAGAAAAGGATATTCTTCATTTCCCCGAGGATACCCAGATACATGAGGCTGTTCTTAGTGCCGGCTTCATGGTTCTTGATCCGCTTGATCTGCTTCTTGTTGATGTGCTCGATCATTTCGAGGATTTCCTGTTGCTTCCCGATATGGCTGTCGATGGCCTTGTAGCGGTGCTCCCGGATCGATTTCAGGATGTCGGCATACAGTTCGGCTATCCTTGAATTGAGCTGGTTGAGTTCTTCAACCTGGTCGGGCAGCAGCCCGCGGTGGTTGTTGTCGACATGGGTGAGCGACGATTTCGTGATGAAATATACCGACCTCGTGATCTCACGCAGGAAGTCGAGCACCTGGACATAATAGTGCCCGGTATCGATCGAATCCTCCTCAAGCTTGTCGATGGTATGGTGGATATTATCCTTCAGGTATTTGGCCTTTTTATTCAGGGCATTGGCTTCCTTGGTCTTCTTCCTGAGCTTCTTGAGGTCCTCGTTGGCCAGCCCCTTGATCACGGAGAAAAAGGATTTGGGCACTTCCTGCAGGATCTCGCTGACCGTGATGGAGCACTTATCGACGATGTTGGTCCCGTTAATGACCTCTTCGCTTTCCATCGACTTCTTTTCTTCGCTCTTCCTGCTCACCCTTTTTTTGTGGATGGCATGGGTGCGGTAGATCAGGAAGGCCGCGATCAGCAGCAGCACGATAATGGCCGGCATCTGCCCGTAGTAGATCACCATGGCGATGATGAAAGAAACGGTAAAGGCGGTGACGGCTGTGAGGAACCATCCACCGATGACCGACAGCACGCCGGTGACCCTGTAAACAGCGCTTTCGCGACCCCAGGCCCCGTCGGCCAGCGAAGTACCCATGGCCACCATGAAGGTGACATAGGTGGTGGAGAGGGGCAGCTTAAGGCTGGTGCCGAAGGCGATGAGGATGCTGGCCACCACCAGGTTCACCGAAGCCCTGATCATGTCGAAGGAGCTGGCATCCTTCCGTTGCTGCCTGATGTTGCTCTCCTTCATCTTGTCAAGATCGAATCGCGACCGGATCACCTTCTTGGCATTTTCGGGGATGATGCTGTTGACGCCACCGGCAACCAGGCGTGTTTGCCTGACCAGCAGCCTCGAAAAGAGGGTGGAACTGAAGCGTTCGCTGCCCTCCCCCTGACGGCTGAGGTCGATGGAGGTGGCCACCACCGACTGGGCCTTTTTCGATTTATACAGGGTGATGACCATGACCAGGCCGGCCAAAAGCAACATATAGGTCTTGGTCTGGACGGGTCCGGCGAGGGCGGTCATGAGATATCCGTCTGCTGCTACGCCCGAATCCCTGAAATCATTAAAAGAGGCAAAGCCTGCCAGCGGCACCCCGATAAAGTTCACAAGGTCGTTGCCGGCGAAGGCCATGGCAAGGGCAAAGGTGCCGATGAGCACGATCACCTTCATGGGATCGAACTTTTTAAAGGTCAGGGTCAGCACCTGGAAGATCAGCGTCCAGGCCACGAAACTGAACAGCATGATCATGCCGCTGTTGGTTTCGATCCAATCCTGAACGGCTTCGCTCATGAAGGATGCACCCTTGGCCCCTTTGATGAGCATGAAGTACACGATCACCGTGATGGAAATTCCACCCCAGAGGGAGCCGAGGTATTTGAGGTTCTTCTTGTAGTTGAATGAGAAGGCAATACGGGCAATATACTGCACGATGGCCCCTATGGTAAAGGCGATCACCACTGACAGCAATATCCCCGTGATGATGGCCAGGGCCTTTTCGGAATTGATATACAGGCCAATGTCGGCCATATTGTGTTCCGCTGTGGCCATGATCTTCAGGATGGAGATGGCCACGGCCCCGCCGAGCAGTTCGAAAACGATGGATACCGTGGTGGAGGTGGGCAGGCCGAAAGTGTTGAAAGCATCGAGCAGGATCACGTCGGTGATCATCACCGCCAGGAAGATGATCATGATCTCCGAAAAATAGAACATCCCCGGATGGAAAATACCTTTACGGGCAACCTCCATCAGCCCGCTCGAAAAGGTGGCACCGACCAGTACACCCAGGGCGGCCACCAGCATGATGATCTTGAAGGGCGCAGCCTTGGCCCCTATGGCTGAATTCAGGAAGTTGACGGCATCGTTGCTGACCCCCACGATAAGGTCGGAAATGGCCAGCATGAACAAGACTACAACGAGGATCAGATAAAAAGTCTCCATTGGCAAAATGGCAGATTAGGTCACAAAAATAGACAGTCGGGTGTTAAAAGATGTTCCTCCAATGTTAATTTAATGTTAATTTATTAAGCCCTGTCAAGGTCGAAGCGGGCCGAATAATTAGCATTTTTGACTTTCATAAGTCAACTAAAATAAACCAATCAAGGTTTTGGGTCGATGAAAAATTACCAATATTTTTTCACATTAACAATTTTTCTGTTAACAATTCCCTTCCTGGCCGGTGCCCAGGAAGAAGGGCAGGATGATTTCAGGCCTCATGGCAGCCCCATCATCAAGGTGTTTACGAATTTCCATACGAGCGTGATGAGCGACAAGGAAGATGCCGCCTTCGAGATCCGCAGGGCATATTTCGGTTACCGGTATCAGCCAGGCGCTCATTTCGAGATTGCCCTGAAGCTCGATATCGGGAGCCCGAACGATGCATCTGAGTACTCCTTGCTGCGGCGGTTTGCCTATTTCAAGAATGCATACCTGCGTTACACGGCCGGCAGGCTGACCACCCAGGTCGGGATCATCGATGTGTATGCCTTCGGTGAGCAGGAGGACTACTGGGGTCACCGCTACATTCAGAAATCCTTCATGGATGAATACGGGTTCAGTCCGGCGGCAGACCTGGGATGGAGCATCGCTTACAGGTTCCATGACATGGTGAGCGCCGACTTCGGAATATACAATGGCGAGGGGTATACCAAACTCCAGGACGACAACGCTTTCAAAACGGCCCTCGGCGTTTCGATTTTCCCCGTGAAGGATCTGATCGTAAGGGTTTATGGCGATTATATGAAGAAGGGGCCGGTGCAGCTGACCATGGGTGGATTTGCAGGGTATAAATTCAGGGACAAGCTCACGGCGGGTGTCGAGTATGATTACCAGCTTAATTATAACAATGGCGACGGGAAGGACAAATACGGGTATTCGGTTTACGGCTCATGGGATTTTACCCCCAACTGGCAGGTTTTTGCGCGCTATGACCAGGTGTATTCGAACAGCCTCCCGGATGAGGACCAGCCCTGGGACTTGGCTTCCGACGGAAGCGGCCTGATCGGCGGGGTGCAGTATTCGCCCATCCGGCAGGTGAAGATCGCCCTGAACTACCAGGACTGGGTGCCCTACGCGGCAAACGCCGGCAATGATGCCTATATTTTTCTGAATTTTGAATACAAGTATTAGTTAAGTCATGACAATATCTCTTCCTGCAAAGACCATTCTTCAACTGCCGGTGTTGGTGCTGGCAGCCGTGATCCTGTTAACCTCCTGCCGCAAGAGTGATTATGAGATCGAGGACGGGGCCATGGTGATCAACGACAATGGCGAAGGTACCGGCACGGTAACCTGGACCAGCGACCGTTCCTACCTGATCGAAGGTTTTGTGTTCGTCAACGACGGGCAGGTGCTGACCATCGAAGCCGGCACGGTGATCCGTGCCCGCACGGGCCAGGGTACGGCGGCCAGTGCCCTCATCGTGGCCCGGGGCGGGAAGATCGTCGCCGAAGGCACCCCCTCCGATCCGATCATCTTCACGGTTGAAGGCGACGACCTGCAGGGATCGGTCCCTGCCGATGCACAGGGGCTTTGGGGCGGGCTCATCATCCTTGGAAATGCCCCGTTGAACCTGGCAGCAGGAGAATCGCATATCGAAGGGATCCCCCTGACCGAGCCAAGGGGAGTATTTGGCGGCGAGATCGCGAACGCTGATTCAGGCATCATCCGGTACATATCCATCCGCCACGCGGGGACCAATATCGGAGAAGGCAACGAGATCAACGGGCTTACACTCGGTGGTGTGGGCAGTAACACCGTGATCGACCATGTGGAGGTGGTATCCTGCGCCGACGACGGTGTGGAATGCTTCGGCGGGACAGTGAACCTGAGGTATATTGCCGTTGCCTTCTGTGGCGACGATGCTTTCG
>JAXGTH010000129.1:0-7737 GCA_040775045.1 Bacteroidales bacterium | reverse complement strand
GATCTTTTCCGTTTCTGTCATGAGGATTTGTTGTTGGGTTCAGGGTTCAGGGTACAAGGTTCAGTTCAGGGTTTTGCTTATCACATATTCTATATTGTATACTGTATATTGTATATTGAATATTCCCCGTTCGTTATTTGTTCCTGGTTTCCGCGTGCCGTGTACATTTCCCTCACTCCCATCTTCCTGGTATGCTGCCGCCGCACTTTCCGCACTTTCCGTTCCGTATGTTGTTGGAAACGATGCTGTAGCCTCTCCTTTCTATGGCAGGCTCTCCGCAGTGATGGCAATACGTATGGTCCTCTTCTCCCCCCGGCACATTGCCGATGTAAACATAGTGTATTCCTTCCGACCTAGCAATATCATATGCCTGTTTTAGTGTCTGGTAGGGTGTGGGAGGCAGGTTTGTGAGCTTGTACAGGGGATGGAAACGGCTGAAATGCAGCGGGGTATCCTGGAACCCATTTTTGAGCAGCCATTCGCACATTCGCCTGATCATGTCCATGTTGTCGGTCCAGGTAGGCACGATAAGATTGGTGATCTCGAGCCACACCCCCATCTCCTTCAATATCCTGAGCGTGTCCAGCACGGGTTCCAGTGTGCCTGCGTTGAGCATCTCATAGGTCTCGTTATCGAAACTTTTGAGGTCGATGTTGGCCCCGTCCAGATAAGGAGCCAGCTCCCTCAAAGGCGTTTCATTGATATAGCCGGCGCTGATGAATACGTTCCGGATACCCTTGTTGCGTGCGATCTTTGCAGTGTCCAGGGTGTATTCATAAAAGGCAATGGGATCACTGTACGTGTATGCGATCGATGCGCAACCGCCCCTGATACATTCCTCCACCACCTTGTCGGGCATGAGGTCTTGGTTCCGTGCATCCAGCGGGCTGATCTGGGAGATGTTCCAGTTCTGGCAGTTCAGGCAGGCAAGGTTGCAGCCGGCCGTGGCAATGGAAAAGGCGGTGCTGGAGGGTATGAAATGATAGAGGGGTTTCTTTTCAATGGGGTCGATATGGACGGCGCAGGGATTGCCGTAGGCGATGGTATGGAGTTTCCCCTCATTGACCACGCGTGTGCGGCAGTCGCCGGTCTCGCCTTCCTTCAGGTCACAGGCATGCGGACAGAGTTTGCACTTGATCCCTTTCGGGGTTTGAATATAATGTATGGCTTCCCTGCTCCATTTCCATAAGTCTCCGGGTAGCGGTGCGGCAGCCTTAAGGAGGCTTTTCCCCATCATTTCGATATGCCCGAGTCCCAGGGCCAGGCCACATCCGCCCAGCAGGCTGCACCTGATAAAATCACGTTTCGATAGCTTGCCCTGCATACTTTTTATTATTGTTTCAAAGATAGCAAAGAAAAAACTGTTGCGCAATGCTGTGACGCAGGCAACCCATCTTGTCCGGCCATTCGCTTCGCCGGGATGGGTGATCATGATCGCGCTACTTCAGGTACCTGAAACGCATAATGGCCGCCGCCATGATATTCATGCCGGCCAGCATGAGTCCCGACCAGAAAATGCCGATGAGGGGAAAAATAAATACGGCTATCAGGAATAATCCGAATGCCGAACCTGCCAGGTCGGCCCCATAGGTGGATGCCGCCACCTTTTCGTAACTTTCCCGGCTCAACCCTGTGGCAAGGCGGTACAGTATGCCGGTCATGACTGCCGAGATGAATGTGAGCAGACAGATCGATATTGCCGGCAACCAGGTCCCGGTGTTTTTCTCCATCAGGAACAGCAGCAGGGGCAGGATACCGATGAAAATGGCAATGGCGATTTGCATCCTGATGAAGCTGCGCCTGCCCTCACCTGCGTACCTGTAAAGGTATCCTGACCCTGCCGCAAGCCCGGCCATGAAGGCCATGATGATGATGCCGGCCACCTGGTAGATGATGCCATACATGAACTGGAAGGCGATCATCAGCAGAAATTCTGCCGACGAAGCCGTAAAACCTGCCGCGAAGAGACCAGTGTTGACCGGTGAAAGCCGCAACAGCAGGAACAGCATGATCAGGATCGGGATCATGGCCACGATCCATGCAGGTACCCGGAACATTCCCAGCCAGCGCAATATGCCGAGGTAGCTCGCCAGTGGGCGAAAGTCGGTGTTGATCCTGGCATCGGGATCAAGCTCTGCCAGGATAGCGGAAGCCCTGCGATCCATTCGTGCATCGTCGAGGTACCAGCGGTTCACATATATGGTCTGTATCGAATCCTCTTCGATACGCACCGTGATCTTATCATCGACCGGCGAATCGGAACTGATAAAATAATTATGATATCCCGGCACCAGCCTGGTATAGCTGAAATGACGCTCGAGGGTATTCATGATGGTGGAATAGAGCATGCGCGACTTTTCGTCGAGATAATTCCCCGATGCAGGGAGCCGCAGGCTGAATATTCCCCCTTTGCGCAAATTCTCCTTTACCTTTTCAAAAAAACCGTCGGTGTAAAACCTGTTGCTGCCTATGGTCAGGGGAGGAGGGGCATTGAGGATGACCACATCATACGCTTGCGATGCCGTGTCAAGGAATCTCCCGGGATCGCCGCAGATCATATGCATCCCTTCCGGCCAGGAGATCCAGCCACGATCCATGGCTGTCCTGGCAAGCCAGGGATCAGGTTCAATATAGTGGAGCCTGTCGATCCCGTATTTATTGATCTCATCCAGCGAACCGTCGAGCCCTCCGGCAAGCATCAGTACTTTTTTGGGATCAGGATGGAGGCTCATAGCATAATGCACCTTTTCTTCACGCTCGGGAACATCATTGACGATAGCCATGGGCTGGCCTCCCTGGTATAGGTTGACCTGCCCTTCGCGTTCAGTCACTGCCAGTTTGCCCAGGGGGGTATCCTTATATGTCAGGATATCCTGTCCGGGATATAACATTCGTGCTGATAAAATATCGGGATTGACGGTTGCAGACAGGAATATGACGGGCAACAGCAGGAGGAGTGTGATGCCTGCCAGTAACCTCCGGTGGTCGAGGTAAGCATAAATGACAGCCATCATCATATTCATTACCAGCAGGATGCTCAGTATGCGAAATGAATTGAAAAGATAGACCAGCAGGAAATTGAAGAGGATCCCTCCGGCAAGGCTACCGGCCGCTTCAACGGCATAGATGCGTGCGATGCCGCCCCTGCCTGTTTTTTCACTGGCCGCAGCGGCCAGCAGGGTGAAGAACATGCCCGAGAAGATACAGAAAGCCGAAAGCCCGGCCAGGCTGATGCCCAGAACACCCTGAAGGCTGATCATCACCCCGGGGGTGAAAAAATGGACACGCAGCCAAAGCCCCAGTAGAGCCCCTCCCAGCGGAAGCAACCCCATCAGCAGCAGGAGTAGATAGAAGAATACGCCCTGTTTGAGGGTATTCCTGAGATACCTCCCGGCCAGCGCCCCGGCAGCGGTCATCAGCATCCATAGGGAAAGCACGATGCCGATGATGAGTTCGTTCCCCATGAAAAGGTTTAGGAACTCGCGAAGGATCACCAGCTGGGCAATAAAACAGGTCAGGCCGAGTCCAAAAGCAAGCATTTGATATATCCCGGGCGATTTCCCTGTCGTGCCTGTGACCGTATATCCGGGGCCCATATCCATTAGCCCAAATATAGCCAAAAGGAAATTCATATGCCTTATCATCCCCAAAGATTTCGTACCTTTGTTATGCTTGTTGGTCAATAAAATATTGACAGATGAAAAACAAAAAACTTGTCGGAACCATGATCATCCTGTCACTTTTTTCCGGAAGCTGTCACTCCCAGGATCCCGTCGATGCCCCCGTGAACAGAAAGGCTTATGCGGCTGGTAAGTTCTATGCCGGCAGCCGCAGCGGACTCCAGGCCGACCTGGAGCTTTTATTCGAAAAGGCTATCGGGCGGAAATACGATGATGTCAGGGCGATCATCGTTCCCCATGCCGGTTACCCCTATTCGGGAATCGTAGCGGCATCGGGTTACAGCCAGGTCGATCCCGACAGGCAATTCGACCATGTTTTTGTGATCGCTTCAAGCCATACGGCATATTATCGTGGAGCCTCCATATACGACAGGGGCAATTACGAGACTCCGCTGGGTGAGGTGACGGTCGACAGGGAGCTGGCCGGCAAACTGATCAGGGATCACGATGTGTTTTCCTATCAGGCCAAGGCCCACTTAACGGAACACAGCCTCGAGGTGCAGCTTCCCTTCCTTCAGTACCATTTGAAAAAGCCATTCAGCATCATTCCCATCGTCATCGGTTCACAGGAAGCCGGTGTATCTGCCGAAATTGCCGAAGCCCTCAAGCCATATTTCAATGAGCGCAACCTTTTCGTGATCAGTACCGACTTTTCGCATTACCCGGAATATGAAGATGCGAAAGATGTTGATGGAAGGACCGCAGAGGCCGTGACCAGCAATTCAAAGGAAACTTTCCTGAAGGTGCTGAGGGAAAATGAATCGGAAGGCATCCCCAACCTGGCTACGGCCATGTGCGGCTGGACGTCGGTGCTCACCCTCCTGAACCTCACCGAAGGGGATCCCGGCATGCAGTACCATAAGGTGCAGTACATGAATTCGGGCGATGCCAACTACTATCCCGACAAGAACAGGGTGGTGGGGTATTATGCCCTGGCCGTGACCGGACCGCTGCAGGAAAAAACAGGGATGAGCTTCAGGCTAACGCAAAAGGACAGGAACGATCTGCTTGGCATTGCCAGGCTTACCATGGAGGAATATGTTGCCTACGGGAGGACACCGGAGCTGAACACTGCGAATTTCTCTGACCTGATCAAAACACCCTGCGGTGCCTTTGTGACACTCAACAAGGACGGGCAACTGCGTGGCTGCATTGGCAGATTCGAGGCGGTTGAACCCCTTTACGAGGTCGTGCAGCAAATGGCTATTGCCGCTTCAACCCGGGATCATCGTTTCCCGAAAGTGAAGACCGAAGAATTCGACGACATCGAGATCGAGATATCCGTCCTTACGCCCATGAAGAAGATCGCATCCATCGATGAGATCGTGCCGGGCAAGCATGGCATTTACATCAGGAAGGGATCCTCATCGGGTACCTTCCTGCCGCAGGTTGCCACCGAGACAGGGTGGACCGTTGAGGAGTTCTTAGGCCATTGCGCGCGCGACAAGGCAGGTATTGGCTGGGATGGATGGAGGGAGGCAGACATCTACGTTTACGAAGCCCTGGTCTTTCATGAATGAACCGGTCCTTTGCCGGTATTTATAGCGATTTCCCGGCACGGATAAAATATTGAACACTGATCCTACACCTAACACTAAAGAAAATGAAAACAATGAAAATGATCATGCTCGCGGCCCTGGGCATGTTGTGCACCCATAGCGCCATTCCGCAGACGATGGATGCCCGCACTCAGGCGATGAAGCACCACGAGGTCCCTGACGAGCATTCGGTTCCCATGCCGCTTGAAAATGCAAAAACTTCACCTGCCTATACCTTTCAGAGCAAGGGTTTCTTTACGACGCAGGTCAACGTTAATGAGGAAGGGCTGAACATACTTGGCGATGCGGCCAATGAACCATCCATCGCGGTGGATCCTACCAATCCCGACAGGATCATGATCGGATGGAGGCAGTTCGACAATGTGAACAGTTCGTTCAGACAGGCAGGTTACGGATACTCCCTCGACCGTGGCCAGACATGGACATTCCCCGGATCGATCGATGCCGGCGTATTCCGTTCCGATCCCGTGCTCGACTGCGACCCTGACGGTAATTTCTATTATAACAGCCTTACGGTGACCGGCAGCGACGATTATCTCTGCACGGTATACAAGACCGCTGATGGCAACGTGGAATGGGACGAAGGCACTTTCGCCCAGGGAGGCGACAAGCAATGGATGCGCATCGACAAGACCGATGGGATAGGTGCGGGCAACATCTATTCCAACTGGACAAAATACTGGAGTTACTGCTACCCGGGCTTCTTTACGCGTTCAACGAACCTCGGTGCCAGCTATGAAGCATGTACGGCCATCCCGGGCGAACCATACTGGGGTACATTGGCCGTAGGCCCCGACGGGGAGCTTTATGTTGGCGGTGCCGGGGAGTTCAACGATGTCATGGTATCAAAAACCATCAATGCGCAGGTTCCGGGGTCCATCATCGAATGGACGGTATATGCCCCTGTCGACCTGGATGGTTACCTCAGCGGCTGGACCGCGGTGAATCCCTCCGGCTTGCTTGGCCAGGCCTGGGTCGATGTGGATCACAGCGATGGTCCGGGAAGGGGAAATGTGTACCTCCTCGCTTCAGTGGTCAGGACATCAAGCACTGATCCTGCCGATGTGATGTTCTCACGGAGCACTGACGGCGGCATCACCTGGGACGAGCCCGTGCGCATCAATGATGATATTTCCATTACCAATTACCAGTGGTTCGGCACCATGTCGGTAGCACCTAACGGGCGTATCGACGTGGCCTGGCTCGATACCCGATCCGATCCCTGGGGGCAGCTCGGTTCAGCCCTGTTCTATTCATATTCAGAGGACCAGGGCGTAACCTGGTCGGTAAATGTGCAGCTATCCGACGTGTTTGACCCGCATGTGGGCTGGCCGCAGCAGGAAAAGATGGGCGATTATTTCGACATGGTTTCCGATGAGGGCGGTGCTCACCTTGCCTGGGCGGGCACACTCAATGGTGAACAGGACGTTTATTATGCATACATCACTCCCGGAACGGTTGGTTTGGGTGAGCATTCGTCCAACAGGGAATTCATGAAGGTTTCGAACTACCCTAATCCCTTCAGCGACATGACGAGCATCCGCTATACCATCGGCGAACAGTGCCATGTAAGGCTGGCGATATATGACCTCTATGGGAAAATGGTAGAAACGATCGTGGATCATCCTGTGGCCGCAGGTACCCATACACTCAGCTGGGATGCAAGCGGCATCCCGGCAGGTGTTTACGTGTGCAGGCTCAATGCAGGTTCGCGCACGGAAAGTGCACGCCTGGTGAAGATTTCCGATTAGGGACAGGCTTTGAGGCATACGGATGGATGAGGAATGATCCACCGCATCAGCATCTTTCATCATGAAAGGCTATATACAATTATATACCGGTAACGGCAAAGGCAAAACAACTGCCGCCCTTGGCCTGGCGCTCAGGGCGGCAGGGGCGGGAAAGAAGGTGTTCTTTGCACAATTCGTAAAGGGGAAGCCTTACGCCGAGCATGAAGCCATAAGAAACGCTTTGCCGGCCATCACCATCAGGCAATACGGACTCGATTGCTTTATCGTTAACCAACCTGAGCAGAAGGATATCGATGCCGCCCGTACCGGGTTGGAGGAGGTTGCCGAAGTCATCACCTCAGGGGCTTATGACGTGGTAGTGCTGGACGAGGCCACCATAGCCCTGCATTATAACCTCTTCTTGCTCGAAGAGTTCCTGGAGGTGATCAGCAACAGGCCTGATGGGATGGAGATTGTGATCACCGGCCGATATGCCCCCGAGCGCCTCATCGCCCATGCCGACCTGGTGACGGAGATGAAAGAAGTCAAACACTACTACCAGGATGGGGTGCAGGCCCGAAAAGGGATAGAATACTGAGCAGACACTACCGTCCTATCCCTTTCCGGATACCATGCTTACCTGGATTCAACCAGCACAGGATCGCCAAAGCCAAGGCTTTTGAGTGCGTCCATCTGCGTGGCAGCATCCCCGGCGATCACGTAGTACATTTTTGCAGGGTCGATATATTGTTCTGCCAGTTGCCTGTG
>JAXGTH010000128.1:0-7791 GCA_040775045.1 Bacteroidales bacterium | reverse complement strand
ACCCCGCCGCTCAATGTTACCTTCAATGATCTTTCGGCAGATTCGGTAAACACCTGGAACTGGAATTTCGGCGATGGCGGAACATCGGTCCTCCAGGATCCAGTGCATACTTATAATAATACAGGCACCTACACGGTAAGCCTCATGGTAACGGGACCGGGAGGGACAGATACCGAAGTCAAGACAAACTACATCACGGTGAACGACCTCCCTCCGACTGCAGATTTCGTCGGTGACCCCACTTCGGGTTTCTTCCCCTTGCAGGTGAATTTTACCGATCTTACTGCCGGCAACGTTTCCCAGTGGATATGGCATTTCGGCGACGGATATACTTCCAACACCCAGAATCCTTCACATACCTACCAGAATTCGGGTGATTATACCGTCAGCCTGAAATCGACCGGGCCGGGAGGATCCGACTCAATCGCCAAGGTGAATTATATCACGGTGCTGGTCGGCATCGAGGAACTGTATTCGGACATGCTCCGGGTATATCCGAACCCCTGCAGTGATTACCTGGTGATTAGCGCCGAGACGGGGATAAGCAGCCTGAGTATCGCCGATATCATCGGCAACGTGGTGAAGGAAGATCAAATGCAATGCGTTGCCCCCTGTGAAAGGAAGATCAGCATGACCGACCTGCATCCCGGGATTTATTTCTGCCGCATCGTGCTCGATAATGGCAGGATGGTATTAATGAAGGTATTGAAAGAATAGGGCATCTACCACATCAGCTCGAGGAGCCTTGCATGGTCTTCCTCCGTAAGTTTATGATGGTTGCCGCCTACCCTGCTTTTCTTCATCAGGGCCAGTATGGCTTCCTTGTCGTATGGTCCGTAAGCGGTTTCCGATAGCCTGACCGGTGTATTGATCTTATTGAAAAAGCTTTCGAACTGCTTCACGGTATCATCCACCGTGCCGACACCGAACACCTCCCTGCCCAGCTGTCTGATCCTGTCGCCGGTACGCGTTTCGTGCAGCCGCATCCATGCAGGAAAAGTAATGGAAAGTGACGCCCCGTGGGGGACATCATACATTACAGACAGCACATGCCCGATGCTGTGCACCCCCCAGTCGCCTGAAACCCTCCCGTACATGGTGAGGTTGTTCAGGGCCATGGTGGCAGCATACATGATCTTTGCACGCAGATCATAATCCTGCAAATTGTCCATCAGCTGCGGGCCGTATTCCAGGGCCTCCCTGATGATGCCGAACACAAAGCGGTCGGACAGGCTGGCATCGCCAGCCCCATAATAGGCTTCCAGGGCATGTGCAACCAGGTCGGCGATACCGTAGGCGGTATAATCGGCCGAAACACTCATGGTGTAAAATGGGTCGAGGAAGGATACCGCAGGGTACATGGGCGGATAGCCAAAGCCGAGTTTCTCCTTGGTGGTGTTATCCTGTATCACCGAAAAGCGGTTCATCTCCGTGCCCGTGGCTGCCAGGGTCAGCACGGCGAGCAGGGGAACGCCGGTCCCGGGTCTTTTCCTGCCTTTAACAAAATCCCAGGGGTCGTTATCAGCGGGGATGCCTACCGAGATCGCCTTGGCCGAGTCGATTACGCTGCCGCCACCCACGGCAAGGATCATGTCAACATGTTTCTGCTTGCCCAGCGAGACGGCTGCCCTTACATCTTCGATCACCGGGTTTGGCCGGATACCCGAATATTCAAAAACCTCGGCCCCCGCCGCATCGATCTGCCGCATCACTGCATCATAAATTCCGTTGGCCTTGATCGACCCCTTGCCATAGACCAGAAGGATACGTTTTCCTCTTGAAGATATCTCCTCATGCAAATGATTAACTACATCCTTTCCGAAATAAGCCTTGACCGGGTTGTAAATCTCAAAGTTTTCCATGATATGCTATTTTTATGTTATTCCAGTGCTATTATGCCGCTTCCCAGGCAGATGGTCTTCTCGCTATTGTATACCACCCCGAACTGTCCGGGTGCCACGCCGGAAACAGGCTCATGGGAACGGATCACGTGCCTTTCGCCGTCCTTTTCAAGTGTGCCCTTACCGAATTCGGGCTGGTGCCTGATCTTGAAGCAGATCTCCCTTGGCTCCCGGAGGTCCAGTGGTTGCTCGGGGTTGATGAAGCGGAAATCGGCCAGCATCACCCTGTCGCTGTATTGTGCCACCGGATCGTAGCCGTTCGAGATGTAAAGGATGTTCTTCCCTATGTCCTTCTTCACCACGAACCACGGTCCCTGGCTCAGCCCCAGGCCTTTGCGCTGGCCAATGGTATGAAACCATAAACCCCTGTGCTCTCCCCACACCCTTCCGGTTTCCAGCTCTACGATCTCACCCGGGTTTTCCCCTACATAGTTCCTGATGAAATCGTTGTAATTGATCTTTCCCAGGAAACAGATCCCCTGGCTGTCGGGACGGTGGGCACTCGGGAGCTTCATCTCCAAGGCCAGTTTCCGCACTTCCTTTTTCCAGAGATTGTGGAGGGGGAACATGGCCTTCGAAAGCTGGGCATAGGTGATCCGGCCCAGGAAATAGGTCTGGTCCTTTCGTGTGTCCCTGGCAGTGCCCAGGAAAAAGCCCTGATCGTTCCTGATCACCGAGGCATAATGTCCGGTGGATATCTTGTCGAATTCCTTCCCGTACCTGTCCTCGAAGCTGCCGAACTTGATCAGCCGGTTGCACATCACATCAGGATTGGGGGTAAGGCCCTGCTTCACCGTTTCTATGGTATAGCTCACCACCCGTTCGCGGTATTCCTGCTGCAGGTCGACGATCTCCATCTTAAGCCCGTACTTCCTTGCGATCCATGTGGTGATCTCTATATCTTCCTCCGAAGGGCAATCCATGAATCCCGGCTCATCCTCCATGGCGATCCTGATATAAAAGATCACAGGCTCATACCCCATTTCCTTTAAAATGGGTATGGTCACCGAGCTGTCGACGCCTCCCGAAACCAGTGCGGCAATGTTCATGCGTGCATTTTTCACAAAAGTACAAAAAGGAAGGGAGTGAAGGCAGGATTACGGAATAGCCCTATTCCACGATGATTTCATCCACGAACAACCATGCCGGTTGCCCGGCCCCGGGATGCCAGCCGGGCAGGGTTTCGTGCCTGGCCTGGACTTTGATATACCTTGTCCTGAGTCCGGGATATTCGGCCCCGGCATATACTTTCATCACCCGTTCATCTTTTATCTGCCCCTGGCACAGATCATTGGTGATGCACATATAATCCGTCCCGCTGAGGGAGGTAAAGAACTCAACGGCAGTGGGGGCAAAGATCCATTCCTGCTGGTTTTGCAGGAATCCTGCCCTGATGGACCTGATCTCCCGCTCCTGCCCGAGATCGAGTGTCAGCACAAGGTCATCACCCCAAAAACCGCACCAGTGTTCCCTGTCGATCTGGTATGCTTCCCCTACCGGATAGGCGATGCCATCGGTAAGGCATCCGGGGCTGCCAGGATAGCGCGCTGATGGCTGATCCTTCAGTGAATAGGCAATTCCCCTGGCCAGGTGGTCGATCATTTCAGCCTTTAAGGGCAGGTATTTTTCGAAAGAGGTATCCGCGTAATGCAGTTGCAGTTCCCTGAGCCTGTCCTTCATTTCATCCATCAATGCAGCATGACCAGGGTCAGCTGACAGGTTATTCATCTCCATGGGATCGGCCTCAAGATCGTAGAGCTCCCAGGCATCGATATCGTAATAGAAGTGGATCAGCTTGTGCTTCTCCGTCCGGATGCCGTAATGGCGTTTCACCGCGTGCACGGCTGGGTATTCGAAATAATGGTAGTACACGGCCTCGCGCCCCTGTCCGGGATCCCTGCCTTTAAGAATATCGCTGAACGATTCCCCCTGCATGTCATCAGGCACCTCCAGGCCGGCCATTTCCAGGAGCGTCGGTGCGAAATCGGCATTGGTGATCATATGCCTGTCGATGGAAGTCCCGGCACTTGGAGCATGGATGAGCAATGGCATCCGGAGGGCCTCTTCATACATGAAGCGCTTGTCGTACCATCCGTGCTCTCCCAGGAAGAATCCCTGGTCGGAGGTGTAGATCACGATGGTGTTCCTGTCGAGCCCGCTATCCCGCAGGTAGTCCATCAGGCGGCCGATATTCTCATCCACGGCATGGATGCACGAAAGGTAATCTTCCATGTATTTCCTGTATTTCCATTCATCGATGATGGTGCTGTCGTTCGGCAGTTTATTGTACTCTTCGGCACGCCGGGAATAAAAATCCTTCCATTTCATGAAATCCTCATCATTCATCCTGTCGCGAGGATCTGACCAGCCGGTATTGAAAAAGAGCTCCCTGTCCGAACCCTTTTTTTCGATCAGTTCCTCCGGCATCTTCAGGTCATAGTCCAGCGACATGTGCCGGGCAATGGTCATCTCCTGTTGTTCAGGGGCAGGGCTTTTCCCGTTATAAGTGTCCCCGAGGTTTGCCGGGACGGGGAATTCTCGGGCTTCAAACATGCCAAGATGCCTGATGGCAGGCTGCCAGCTGCGGTGCGGGGCCTTATGGTGCAGCATGAGGAAAAAAGGCCTGCCGGGATCCCTGTCCTCCAGGAATCCGATCCCCATGTCGGTGATAATATCCGTTACATAACCTTCCATGCTGTGCTTCCCTGTAGAATCGATAAAATCGGGCCTGTAATATTCGCCCTGCCCGGGGAGCACCTGCCAGTGGTCGAATCCCGTGGGCGTGCTTTTCAGGTGCCATTTCCCGATGATCGCCGTCTGGTAACCTGCTTCCTTCAACAGTTTAGGCAGGGTTTGCTGTTCACCGTTGAAAGGCCTTGAGTTGTCGAGCACCCCGTTCATGTGGCTGTACTTCCCGGTGAGGATCACCGCCCTGCTGGGGGCACAGATGGCATTGGTGCAAAAGCAATTGTCGAAACGGATGCCCCTTTCAGCCAGCCGGTCAATGTTCGGTGTACTGACCAGCATGCTGTCATAGGCACTGATGGCCCTGGCGGCGTGATCGTCCGACATGATGAAGATGATATTCGGCCGGGCCGTTTCTTCACGGCGGTTGCAGGAGAACAATACTGCAACGGAAAAGACCAGCAATATATATTTTTTCATGCTCATCGATGCTTACCTGACCTTGCCGGGATTCTTCGTGATGAAGCTCTTCCAGCTGCCGTAATGCTCGCCTTCGGCTGAGGGTTTGCGCTGGAAATAATGGCAGACGGCCACGGCAAGGCCGTCGGTGGCGTCCATGTACTCCGGCGGGTCGTGGATCATCAGAAGGGTGGCCAGCATGCCGGCGACCTGCTCCTTGGAGGCATTACCCCTGCCCGTGATGGATTGTTTGATCTTTCGGGGAGAATACTCGAAGATGGGCACGTCGAGGCTGAGGGCGGCGGCCATGGCCACACCCTGGGCACGGCCCAGCTTGAGCATCGACTGCACGTTTTTCCCGAAGAAGGGCGCTTCAATGGCCAGTTCATCGGGTTTGTATTCGCTGATGAGGGCACGGGTGCGCTCAAAGATCTTCTTCAGTTTTGTCGCATGGTCCGAAAATCCGCCAAGTTTCAACACCCCGAGGGTGATCAGTTCTATTTTATTACCTTTATGGTGGATAAGCCCGTAACCCATGATGTTGGTGCCGGGGTCGATGCCCAGTATGATGCGATCGCTTTTCAATGCATGGCCGATTAAGTGAACCTGATGAAAACAAAAGTACGTAAAACATACAACTTCCTCATCAGCTTCATCATCATATTGGTCACCTACGGCTTCATCTATCGTCAGCTCTTTCACCAGCGCGACCTGGAAGGGGTATACCGGGTTTTTGCCGGCAGCTTCAGCAGTGGCAGGTTCATTGCCATCATTATTCTTGTATTGCTCCTGATGCTCCTTAACTGGGGAACGGAGGCCCGCAAATGGTCTTTGCTGATAGGCAAGATCGAGAAGGTGGGACACGGCCGCTCATTCAGGGCAGTACTTGCCGGTGTGGCAGTCAGTTCCTTCACCCCCAACCGGGTGGGCGACTATTTCGGCAGGGTGTTCATCCTCGAGAAGGCCAACCGCATCGAAGGGGTGTTCATCACCATCCTGGGAAGCATGAGCCAGCTGCTGGTCACCTTCCTGGCCGGTACTTCATGCATCTTCCTGTTCTTCCTCGGATACCACGAAGCCCTGCTCGGTTATTTCAATGCCCCTGCCCATCTATACACCTGGTTCCTCTGGGGTGGCGGCCTCCTCATCCTGGGGCTCGACATCCTGTTCGTACTGCTCTTTCTCAACATCTCACTGCTAAGCGCCTTTGCCGGCAGGCTGAGGGGGAGGATCCCCGAAAGGATAAACTCCTATATACGGGTACTGTCAGCTTACAGCAGCCGCGAACTCCTGATTATCATCCTGCTCAGCGCCTTCCGCTTCTTTGTCTTCTCCCTGCAGATGTACCTCCTGCTGAGGGCCTTTTCCGTCAACATCCCCTTCATTCCGGGAATGATCGTCGTGGGAGTGATCTTCTTTGCCATCACCATGATCCCCACGGTGGCCATCGCAGAACTGGGCATCAGGGGATCGGTGTCGCTGTTCCTTGTCGGCATCTGGCTGGACATGCCGGCCGGCATGCCAGCCGAAACCGCCATGGGCGTGGTGGCGGCATCCACCGGCCTCTGGCTCATCAACCTGGCCATACCGGCACTGGCAGGGGCGCTGCTGGCCTATACCCTCAAATTTTTCAGGAGGCCGGCCAATGGGTAGCACTGAGATTGTTTTGCTGATCATTGTCGTAACAACCTCATTCTTTTACGGTTTGCTGATCATATCTCTATGCAGGGGCTGGAGGCGGCTGAAACAATTCCCCCCCAAGGAAGAATATTCAACTTTCATCAGCGTGATCGTTCCGTTGCGCAATGAGGAGGATAGCCTGCAACGCCTGGCGGGGCTTCTGGAAGCCCAACAATATCCTGATAAACTTCGTGAGTTCATCCTGGTAAACGACCATTCAACCGACGGGAGCCCCGGAATCCTGGAATCCCTCCGGGGGAAAAATGGATACAGGCCTTTGCACCTGCCCTCCGGCCTTGGCGGGAAAAAGGCAGCGATCGCATATGGCGTGGAACATGCCTCAGGAAGCCTTATCACCACGCTGGATGCCGACTGCATGCCGGGGCCCGGTTGGTTGGCAAGTATTGCCACTGTATATGAAGAAGGAAATTACAAAATGATCGCCGGTCCTGTTGCCATCCGTGAACCGAGAGGGTGGCTGGCTTCTTTCCAGGCCCTTGAACTGCTGAGCCTGGTGGCTTCCGGCGCGGGGGCCATCGGCATGGGCAGGCCCATCATGTGCAACGGGGCCAACCTCAGCTATGAGAAAGCTGTATTTGTGGATGTGGGTGGATTCGAAGGGAATGAACACATTCCCGGGGGGGACGATATCTTTATGATGGAAAAAATAAACCGGCACTATCCGAAAGGTTCTACCGGGTTCAACACCAACCCGGCGGGAATAGTATTCACCCGCCCGTCACCAGGTTTGAGATCATTCCTCATCCAGCGCTTTCGATGGGTATCCAAGAGCCCGTCGTATAAGGATCCCTTCCTAATCACTTCCGCCATTATAGTTCTTGTATTTAACCTTTTATTGTTGTTTTCGCTCATATGGGCCTTTATTTCCCTGGCGGGATTATGGATTTTTTCCAGCCTCTTCCTTTTTAAATGCCTTGTCGACCTTCCCTTTTTGTATAAGACCACAAAATTTTTCGGTCAACACAGGCTGATGGCCTGGTATCTTCCCTTCCAGTTCATCTATTTTATTTTCATCAGCCTGAGCGGGATTCTGGGTAATCTGGTT
>JAXGTH010000127.1:0-7861 GCA_040775045.1 Bacteroidales bacterium | reverse complement strand
TTCTCCAGGTCCCTTACAATTTTCTTCTTTATTTCTTCACTAAAGTAACGATTTTGTCTTGACCGAAGACTTTCTGTAAAAATGCTGTTTGTTCCCATAATCGTAAAAATTATGGTCAACTTATTTCAGGCATAGACAAGTTAATTGCCTGTTATCAGTTTTAAATTCATGTCATCACTCTTTTCCCTTTTTCCCTTTTCCTTTTTCCCTTTTCCTTTTTCCCTTTTCCATTTTTCCCTATTTTTGGTCAGTCAAACATTTTCCTGCTTGCAAAAGATCCTCATCATAAGGTTCAGTTCCATCGGCGATATCGTGCTTACCACTCCCGTGATCCGGTGCCTCCGCGAACAATTGCCCGGTGCGGAGATCCATTTCCTCACCAAGGAGAAATTCTATCCCGTGATCAGGGCGAATCCGCATATCGACAGGTTCCACCTGCTGAAGGGAAGCCTTACCAATATCATCAGGGATTTGAAGAAGGAACATTTTGATTTCATCGTCGACCTGCACCGCAACCTCAGGACCTCCAGGGTAAAAATGGCCCTGCGAAGGCCTTCCGCAACCTTCGACAAGCTGAACATCGAAAAATGGCTGCTCGTGAACCTGAAGGTCGACAGGCTGCCTGGGGTCCACATTGTCGACCGTTATTTCAGGGCTGTTACCCCCCTCGGTGTTGTGAACGACAACCAGGGTCTCGAATATTTCATACCCGATGAAGACCTACTCACATCCGACGACCTGCCGGCTTCCCATCGCGAGGGCTTTGTTGCCCTTGTGATCGGTGGAAAGCACCGTACCAAGATGCTCCCCGCAGACCAGGCCATACGCCTGTGCAGGGCGCTGCAAAGCCCGGTGATCCTTCTCGGCGGGGAAGAAGACCGGCAGCGCGGCGACCTGATCAGGGAAGGGGGAGGCGACCACATCTTTAACGCCTGCGGATTCTACAACATCAACCAGTCGGCATCTGTCATTGCCATGGCCTCACGGGTGGTGACCAACGATACGGGCCTGATGCATATCGCCGCCGCATTCAGCAAGGAAATCCATTCACTCTGGGGAAACACCATTCCGGGCTTTGGCATGTACCCCTACATGCCCGGCCATGATGCCTCGAACCATATATGGGAAGTGAGGGATTTGCCTTGCCGCCCTTGCAGCAAGATCGGCTTCGGCGAATGTCCGAAAAAACATTTCCGCTGCATGACGGATCTCGACATGGAGGAGCTCGCAAAAAGGATCAATGCCGGTTCCTAAAGGAAGGGATTGTTGTTTTTTTCAAAACCGATGGTGGTTTCAGGGCCGTGGCCCGGATAAACGACGGTCTCGTCGGGGAGTACGAACAACTTCTCAAAAATGCTTTTTCGCAGCAGGTCATAATCCCCTGTCGGGAAGTCGGTCCTCCCGATGCTCGACCTGAACAGGACATCGCCAACCACCACGAAACCATCCTCCCTGGCCAGGAAACATACACTGCCATCGGCATGCCCCGGTGTGTAAAGCACTTCCAGCCTGCTGTTGCCAAAGGTGATCTCGTCACCCTCTTCAAGGTGTTCCGCCAGCACGGGGTTCCGCTCCAGGTCGAGTCCGTAGTTGGCTGCCGTAACCATAGAATGGTCGAGGAATGCCATGCCGCCCCTGTGACCCTCGGCACCCAGGCCCAGCATGTCGCCAAGCATGTTCACCCCCATTACATGGTCGATGTGGGTGTGTGTGAGCAGTATCCTGACAGGCTTTAACCCTTCCGACTTCAGGAAGTCCGACAGCTCGAGGCTTTCAACACCATCGGAACAACCGGGATCGATGATCACGCAGTCCCCGCTTTCATCATATAATACATAGGTGTTTACCTGGAAGGGATTGAAAACGAATTTACGGATACTGATCATGATGTGATGTTATTTTGGAAAGCGGTCAATAATCGGGTGCTCTCCCCGTTAAACTTCCATTGGCATGCTGCAGGCAAAGGTACCAATAATTGAATTCATCGGCATGTTGCTGCCTTGTCGAGGAAAAATCCATAAATTAGCACACACGATCGGCGGTTTGCCGGCAAGGTCCTTGTGAAAGAAAGAAACCATATACGGATGTACGGGCGCAGCCTGTTATTGCTGTTGCTGATGGCCTGCACACACCTTGTGCATGCCCAGTTCTACAATGGCTCCCAGCTTTCGTTCGGGAAGAACAGGGTGCAGTACAAGGATTTTCTGTGGACCTATTACAGTTTCGACAAATTCGATACCTATTTCTATCGTAACGGGCAGGAGCTGGCGCGCTATACTGCCCGCTATGCCCAGGAGCATATCGGAGAGATAGAGCTGAAACTTGAGTCATCGCTCGACGACAAGATACAGTTCATCATCTTCAATAACCTTTCCGACCTCAAGCAGAGCAATATCGGCCTGATGCAGGACGAACAGTACAATACCGGCGGGATCACCTATATCATCGGCAAGAAGGTGTTCCTTTACTTCGACGGTTCCCATACCAATTTTGAACAGCAGATCAGGGCCGGCATTTCATCCATTATCTTCAAGCAGATGATGTTCGGGCAGCGCCTGGGCTCTCAGATCAAGAACAACACCCTGTATACCATGCCCTCCTGGTATGAGGACGGGCTCATCGCCTGGTTGTCGGAGGGATGGAACACGGATATCGACAGCAGGGTGCGCGACGGGATCCTCTCGGGCAGGTATGACAAATTCAACCATCTTACCGGTTCCGATGCCGTCGATGCCGGGCATTCGCTCTGGAAGTTCGTCGCCGACAGGTACGGGAATGCCGCTGTTCCGGAGGTGGTGCACATGACCAAGGTCACACGGAGCGTGGAGAACGGCTTCCTTTATGTAATAGGCCTTTCATTCAATAACCTGATCATGGAATGGAAGAAATATTACATGGAAAAGTACAGCCTTGACGAGAGCGGCCGTTACCTTCCCGGTGCCACCGTGCAGAAGAAGATCCGCGACAACGTGGTTTACGACCGCCCTGTGATCAACCCCTTGGGCGGGAGCATAGCCTATGTGACCAATGATATGGGCAGGTATAAGATCTATGTGCAGGACCTGCAGGGCGGAAAGAAGAAATGTATCTGGAGGGGAGGTTATAAACTGGATGAAAAGACGGATTACAGCTATCCCCTGCTCGACTGGCACCCTGCCGGGAATATCCTGGCCTTCATCGTGGAACGGAAAGGTGAGATATACCTCTATTTCTATTCCGCCGACAGCAGGAAGACCAGCCATATGATCCTGTACAATTTCGAAAAGGTGCTCGACTTTTCATATACCCCTGACGGGATGAAGTTGCTGATGTCGGCCGTGCAGAAAGGGCAGTCCGACATTTTCCTCTTTAACATCGCTTCAGGATCGCACGAACAGATCACCGACGACGTTTACGACGACCTTCAGCCCCGCTTCATCGACCGGGGCAGGATGATCGTTTTCAGCTCCAACAGGGTTTCCGACACCCTGCCACTGCCTTCGGCAGAAATGCCTGAGGTGATCCCGCTCAACTATGACCTTTTTGCTTATGATTACATGGAAAAGGGAAAGATACTCAGGAGGGTGACCTCCACCCGCTTTGCCAATGAGCGCTTCCCGGCCGAATATTCCCCTGGCTATTTTACATACCTGAGCGATGAGAACGGAATCTTCAACCGCTATGTGGCACGTTTCGACAGTGCCATCATTGCCGTGGATACGGCCATACATTACCGCTATTTTACCCGGTCGGTGCCGGTGACCAACTACAGCAGGAACATTCTCTGGCAGGACGTGAACAGCAGGGCTATGCAGCTGGCAGAGGTGGTCTACGACGACCACAGCCATAAGATCTTCCTGGAAGATTTTGGAACCGGACCACCGCTTGCTGAAACGCTTGAAAAAACAGCCTTTATGAGCCTGCTGGAACAGGTGCCACAGCCTGGACAGGCACTTCCCGGCCAGCCTGCCCCGGAGGAAAAGAAAGCTGCCAGGCAGAGGTTCTTCAATGTTTATGAAGGGGATACCCTGGGTGATAAAATGATCGACATCGACAATTATGTCTTTGAACGGCAGGCCTTTGTCGATCTGGGTGGGGAAAAGCAGCCGGTATGGACCCTGGAAGCCGACAGCACACCTGGATTCACCGTTCCCAAGAAGCTGAACTACCGTGTCGAATATTCCATGAACGAATTCGTGACACAGGTCGACTTCAACTTCATCAACATGACCTATCAGCCCTTTGCCGGTGGCGGATCGCCCATCTTCCTCAACCCCGGCTTCAATGCCCTGTTCAAGGTAGGCATGACCGACCTGCTCGAGGATTACCGCATCGTGGGCGGGGTAAGGCTCAACATCAATCTCATCAATAACGAATACATTTTCAGTTACAGCAACCTCAAGCGGAGGCTCGACAAGGAGGTGGTGCTGCACCGGGTCACGGTGGAGAACGTTACCGGTTACGACATCATCAGGAACCATTCGCACGAGGCCTACTATATCCTCAAATGGCCCTTCAGCCCGGTACTGGCAGTCAGGGGTACGGCCACTTACCGCAACGATGCCACGGTGGTGCTTTCAACGGATATCGTAAGCCTTAAGAAACAGACCATCTATACCAACTGGGGCGGTTTCAAGGGCGAACTGATCTACGACAATACCCGCAGCCTGGGGCTGAACCTGCACGACGGTACACGGTATAAGATCTTCGGGGAGTATTACCAGCAGATCGAGAAAGGCAACCAGCAGCTCATCGTGCTGGGGCTCGACTTCAGGCATTATATCCGGATACACCGGACCTTCATCTGGGCCAACCGTTTCGCGGCCAGCACCTCGCTGGGCCATAACAAGCTCATTTATTATATGGGAGGTGTCGACAACTGGCTGGTGCCCAAGTTTATCCAGGAAACGCCCATCGATTACACGCAGAATTATGCCTTCCAGACCCTGGCCACCAACATGAGGGGCTTCCACCAGAACATCAGGAACGGGAACAACTTTGCCCTGATCAACTCCGAATTGCGGATGCCCGTGTTCCGCTACCTGTACAACAGGCCCATCAGGTCCGACTTCCTGAACAATTTCCAGGTGGTGGGCTTCGTCGATGCCGGTACGGCATGGACAAGCTGGAACCCATGGTCGGGCGAGAATTCGCTTTATACAAAATATATTTACAACGGCTCCCTCCTCATCAAGCTTGAACAGCAGCGCGATCCGCTCGTTGGAGGTTTCGGCTTCGGCGTCCGCAGCCGCATCCTCGGGTACTTCATGCGTGGCGACCTCGCCTGGGGGGTCGAAGACGGCCGCATCTACAGGCCGGTTTTCTATTTCTCGCTTTCTTTGGATTTTTAGGGATTATTCCGGATATGAATCCTGATTCAGGCCGGGGCTGCTGGCTACTGGCTGCTGGTCACTGGTAACTGTTTACTGTTAACTAACTCAAAACTCAAAACTTAAAACTTAAAACTCAACCCTGCCTGCACCCAGAAAACTTTGGCACACTCTTTGAATTATTCCTGTGGGGCCCCGAAATGTTGATCTTAAAAAACTGATAAGATGAAAGCTTCAGCCACAACCCCGGAATTCAGAAAAAAAGGTATAGCGAACGGATCATGGGCCAAATGGTTCCTGCTCCTGCTCATGGCCTTTTTTGTCACTTCATGCTATGTTGAACCCTGGTACGGGCGCGACGGGCAGCCCGGCAGGGCCTACCTCGCGCTGACCTGGATCGATGCCAAGCCCGAATACATCGATGCCGGCACGGGCGCCATCCCCCCGGTGTTCCAGTACGGGAAATACTACAGGGCCTATCCCGGGTTTTATACCCTCTATTACGACGGGCATTTCTGGAACGGACAGGCTTATGCCTTCTATGCCTGGGAGGTCGACTACGAGATCTGGGCCGTGGCCGGAGAGCCCGGCGGGATGTACCATAATGGTGCCGACGGCCCCGACAACTACTTCACGGTCGAATGCAGCCCTTACGGGCCATGGGTTTACGGCCCGGGCTACAAAACTGAAGAGTTGCCGGAAGGATATGAACTGAAGGAAAATACGGGTGAAAGGGTGACGATAGAAAAGAAGGGTACGGACTTTGGGATCACCATCACCTATAAAAAAGTGGCTTCCCGCGTGGAAGCCCGTTAACGACCCGCCGCAACTGCGGCGGGCACCCCATAATTCCCTGGCCTGTGTAAATTTTACGCAGGCCTTTTTCGTTGGCCGCTATTCGGCATTCATTTCTTATCTTGCACCAAAATATGCCATATGGACTACAGGAACGACCAACGCACCATCCTCACCCTCGATGCCGGCGGCACCAACTTCGACTTTTATGCAGTGACAGGAGGTGAGGTCAGAGGGAAAGGGATCAGGCTGCCTGCCGCAGCAGAAAACCTTGATGAACTGCTGAGAATGATCGTCCGTGGTTTCGAAGCGGTGAAGGAACAGGCCGATGCAGAGCCTGCAGCCATCAGCTTCTGTTTTCCGGGGCCGGCCGACTACGAGCGCGGCATCATCGGCGATTTGGAGAACCTACCGCTCTTCAGGGGAGGGGTTGCGCTGAAAGCCATGCTGGAAAGGCATTTCGGCATGCCGGTGTTCATCAACAACGACGGCGACCTGTTTGCATACGGTGAAGCCATCGCAGGCCTGCTGCCATGGGTAAACGGTAAACTGGAAGAGAGCGGCAGCATAAAGCGGTACGGCAATCTCCTGGGGGTGACCTTCGGTACCGGATTTGGCGGGGGCATAGTGATGAACGGGACACTTTTCAGGGGCGACAATTCTGCCGGGGCGGAGATCAACCGAATGCGCAACAGGCTTTATCCCCATACCAGCGCGGAAGACAGCGTGAGCATCAGGGGCATCAGGAGGGTGTTTGCCCGGGAAGCAGGCATCCTTTTGAGCGAGGCCCCCGAGCCGGAGGCGATCTACAACATCGGGGCGGGCAAAACCGAAGGCCCGAAACATGCTGCCCTGGAGGCCTTCAGGGAATTTGCTTCGGTGGCCGGCGATACGCTTGCCAATGCCGTAACCCTCACCGACAGCCTCGTGGTGATCGGCGGCGGACTGGCAGGGGCCTGGCCCCTGTTCATGCCACAGCTGGTGGAAGAGATGAACAGCGCCTTCAGGGAGATCGGCGGCGACAGCCTGCCACGCATGGAAGTGCAGGCCTTCGACCTTGAGGACGAACAGGGACTGCAACACTTCCTGAGGGATACCTCCGTCATGATCAGGGTACCTTTAAGCGATGAAATGGTGAAATACGACCCGGTGAAAAAGGTCGGGGCAGGCATCTCAAGGCTGGGAACCTCCTGCGCCGTGGCCGTCGGGGCCTATGCATACGCCCTGAATGAACTTTCTTCCGGCAAAATAGTTATGTAACTATATTGCTTAACTAACTCAACCCTTTTAATGAATTTATATCCAATAGAAACTGGTAATTTCAAGCTCGACGGAGGTGCCATGTTCGGTGTGGTACCCAAGGTGCTCTGGCAAAAACAATACCCCGCCGATGAGGACAACCTGTGTAACTGGGCCATGCGTTGCCTGCTGGTGGAAGACGGCGACCGGCTGGTGCTTATCGACAACGGGATAGGGGAGAAGCAGGACCACAGCTTCCTCAGGCACTATCACCTCAACGGCGACGACACCCTCGAAAGGTCGCTTGAAAAATACGGTTTCAGACCCTCCGACATCACCGATATGGTGCTCACCCACCTGCATTTCGACCACTGCGGGGGCAGCATCCGATACAACGACGACCAAACGGCCTATGAGCTCAGCTTTCCCAATGCCACTTACTGGGTAAGCCGGGCACAGTATGAATGGGCAACCAACCCCAACCACCGCGAAAGTGCCTCATACCTCAAGGAAAATAT
>JAXGTH010000126.1:0-7915 GCA_040775045.1 Bacteroidales bacterium | reverse complement strand
GGAGATACCTGAACGAGATCGACGAAAACAGTTACAGAAAGGTGGTCGTCCTCGGGCGGCTGGTCGATGAAGCCCTTTTCAAGGGTGAAGACCCGCTCGGGAAATACATCATGGTGAGCGGTATCCCCTTCAAGGTCATTGGCACTTTTGACGATCCCGGCGGCGATCGCGACCTCAGCCGCGTTTATATTCCCTTGTCGACTGCCCAGCGGGTTTTCAACATGGGCAACACTGTTGGCAGTATCCTGCTGAACCTCGGTGATGCCGATATAGATGAAAGCTTCGCGATCATCGAAACCATGAAGCAAACCCTTTCGGACAAAATGAAATTTGACCCTTCCGATCCACGGGCATTGTTCATCTACAACAGCATTGAACAATACCAGACCTTCATGAACCTGTTCTCCAACATCAGGCTTTTCATCTGGATCATCGGCATAGGGACCATCATTGCAGGCATTGTGGGCGTGAGCAATATCATGATGATCGTGGTAAAGGAACGCACCAAGGAGATCGGCATCAGGAAAGCCATCGGGGCTGCTCCCTGGTCGATCGTAAGCCTGATCCTTCAGGAGTCCATACTTATCACTGCTACGGCCGGATATGTCGGGCTGGTGATGGGTGTGGGGTTGCTCGAACTTTTATCGGGTATTCTGCCGGCAACCGATTACTTTGCAAATCCGGAAGTTAACATACAGGTGGCCATTTATGCCACCCTGCTCCTGGTATTCTGCGGGGCCCTGGCGGGCTTTGTCCCTGCCAGGAAGGCGGCATCGGTGAAACCCGTTGTCGCCCTCAGAGATGAATAATTTGTTGAACAACGCCATGTGCCATAAAAAACAGAACCTTGAGACTATTTGATGCTGACCGATGGTATGAGATCTTCAACACCCTGAAGAAAAACAGGTTGAGGACATTCTTCACCGCCTTTGGCGTATTCTGGGGGATTTTCATGCTGGCCATCATGATGGGCTCCGGTACCGGCCTCGAGCATGCCGTTTACCGCGATATGGGCGACATGGCAACCAACAGCGTATTCGTATGGACGCAGCGCACCACCATGCCTTACAAGGGTTTCGACCGCGGACGCTATTACAATTTCAGGAACAGCGATACGGAAGCGCTGATCGAAAAGATACCGGAAATAAAATATATCGGCCCAAGGATACAGGGCCGTACCCGTAACGACAATAACAACGTGGTGAGGGGCGAACGTACCGGAGCCTTCACCATACAGGGCGACTACCCGGCATACAACCTTATCGACCCGGTGGGTGTGCGTCAGGGTCGCTTTATCAATGAACTGGATATCAGCCAGAACCGAAAGGTATGTGTGATCGGCAACCGCGTAAGGAACGAGATGTTTTCGCCCGACGAAGACCCCATCGGGCAGTACCTGCGGATACAGGGTGTGTATTTCAAGGTGGTAGGTGTGTTTGCTTCGACCAAACCCCATCGCGGTGAATATGAAGACCAGGTAATCTACCTGCCTTTCACCACCCTGCAGAGAACATACAACTATGGGGATATTGTAGGCTGGTATTCGATAACTTCCGAGGATAATGTACCGGTATCGGTAGTCGAAGAGAAGGCAAAGGCACTCCTCAGACAGCGCCATTCCATCCATCCCGACGATGAGCGGGCGGTTGGTTCCTTCAACCTCGAGAATGAATTCAACAAGATGAATTCATTGTTTGCCGGCATCAACGGGCTGATCTGGATCGTAGGTATAGGCACTTTGCTGGCAGGGGTGATCGGGGTGAGCAACATCATGCTCATCATCGTGAAGGAGCGGACGAAGGAGATCGGCATACAGCGTGCAATAGGGGCCACCCCGTGGAGCATCATATCGCAGGTGATCATGGAATCGGTCATCCTGACCACCATTGCCGGCTATGTGGGCCTTGTACTGGGCGTGGGGATCGTGGAAGGCGTTAATTACCTCCTCGTTACCACGGGGGCCGATGGCAGTATGTTCACCAATCCGGAAGTGAACTTCAGCGTGGCCGTCAAGGCACTCGAAGTGCTTGTGGTGGCCGGTATACTGGCCGGACTGGTGCCTGCTTACCGTGCGGTGAGCATGAAACCTATCGATGCCCTTAGAAATGAATAGATGTAAAACCATTAAGCAAAGAATATCATGAAAACCTTTTTCCGAATTTTCATCATCGTGATCGTGGTCGGGATCTTTGGATTCACGATCTATTACCTGTACGGTAAATCGAAGGATACGCCCGTAATCTACGAAACAACCTCGGCATTCATGGCACCGAGCATTATCAAGAAAACCGTGGCCACGGGATCGGTCAACCCCCGCAAGGAGATCGACATTACCCCGAAGGTATCGGGTCTCATCGAAGAGGTTTTCGTGGAACCGGGGCAGATGATCAGGGAGGGCGACGTGATCGCCAGGGTCAAGATCATCCCCAACATGGTGAACCTCAACAATGCCGAGTCCAGGCTGAACCGTGCACAGATCGCACTGGACAATGCGAAGACCAATTATGAGCGCAGGAAAGAACTATACAACGACGGGGTGATCCCGGCAGCAGAATTCGAACAGTACCAGCTGGAATACAACAATGCCCAGGAGGAAGTGACGGCAGCACAGAATAACCTGGAGCTCATCCAGGAAGGACAGACCAGGACTGCAGGAAAAACGACCAACACCCTGGTGAAATCAACCATCACGGGAATGGTGCTCGATGTGCCCGTCGAACAGGGCAATTCGGTGATCGAAAGCAATACCTTCAATGCCGGAACCACCATCGCCACCGTGGCCGATATGAATGAAATGATCTTCGAAGGCAAGATCGATGAAACCGAGGTAGGCAAGATCAGCGAGGGCATGCCTCTGATCCTGCAGATCGGGGCCATCGAGGAGGCCCGCTTTGAAGCTATTCTCGAGCATATTTCGCCAAAAGGCGTAGAAGAGAACGGAGCCATACAGTTCGAGATCAAGGCAGATGTAAAACTGCGTAACGACCAGTTCATCAGGGCCGGTTACAGTGCCAATGCCGACATCGTGCTGGCCAGGGTCGACAGCGTGCTTGCCATTCCCGAAAGCGTGGTACAGTTTGAAAAAGACACGGCCTATGTGGAAGTGGAAACGGAACCCCAGGTCTTCGAAAAACGCACTGTGAAGCTTGGCCTTTCCGACGGCATCAACATCGAAGTGGTCTCCGGTCTCAGCCAGGAGGATAAGGTCAAGGTTCCCATCAGGTGATCTTCCTGAAATATAATCATACTGAAACAAGGCTTTTACGCCTGCCAGAAACATGCGTTATGGATAAATATTCTTAATTTCGCAGGATTAAGGAACCTTTATACCTATCGACAACATGAAAACCACAACGTATCTATTTGCATTATTGATCGCAGTGGCAGGGATCACCGTTTCCTGCGACCAGGAAAAGAAAAGTACGGAAGGCGACAATGTCACCATCATTCCCGGCGACATGGCCCTTGAGCCCACCTCCGTTGATTATGTGAACGAAAGGCTGGCTATTTATGCTCCCTTTGAACTGACGGCCGACATCAGCCATCTTTCGGAAAACGAAAAACAGATCATCGGTATCCTCTTCGAAGTTGCCGGTATCATGGACGACCTCTTCTGGAAACAGACCATCGGTCAGAAAGACGCTTTCCTGGAAAGGATCAGCGATGAAAACACCAAAAAATTCGCCATGATCAATTACGGGCCATGGGACAGGCTGAACAACAATACTCCGTTCATCGCCGGCATTGGTGAAAAGCCCAGGGGCGCTAATTTTTACCCCGCCGACATGACAAAAGAAGAGTTTGAGGCTTTCGAAGATCCCGGCAAGACCAGCCTTTACACCATCATCAGGCGGGATGAGAATGGTTCACTCAAGTCGGTATGGTATCATGAAGCCTATGCCGCCGAATTGCAGAAAGCTTCGGAGCTCATTAAGAAAGCCGCTGCCCTGGCCGAAGACCCGGGCCTGAAGAAATACCTTGAACTCCGGGCCGAAGCCCTGGTAACCGACAATTATCAGCCCAGTGATTTTGCATGGATGGAAATGAAGAACACGAACATCGATTTCGTGGTCGGGGCCATCGAAAACTATGAGGATGCCCTGTACGGCTACAAAGCGGCTTTCGAGTCCTTCATCCTGCTGAAAGATATCGACTGGAGCCAAAAACTCGAAAAGTTTTCCGCTATGCTTCCCGACCTTCAGCGGGGACTCCCTGTTGAGGAAGAATACAAAAAGGATATCCCTGGCAGCGAAGCCGACATGAACGCCTATGATGTGATCTTCTATGCCGGCGACTGCAATGCCGGAAGCAAGACCATTGCCATCAACCTTCCGAACGATGAGGAAGTGCATATCAAATACGGTTCGCGCAAATTACAGCTCAAGAATGCCATGCGGGCCAAGTTCGACAAGATCCTGGTACCCATCTCCGACCTGCTGATCGATCCCGCACAGCGGCAGTATGTAACCTTTACGGCATTCTTCGAAAATACCATGTTCCATGAAGTGGGGCATGCCATGGGAATCAAGAACACCATCAACGGCAAGGGAACTGTCCGCGAAGCGCTGAAGGAACAATACTCAGCCATTGAAGAGGGCAAGGCCGACATCATGGGCCTTTATCTCGTTACCAAACTTTATGAGATGGGCGAGCTCAACGAAGGAGAGGTCATGGACAATTATGTGACCTTTTTCGCGGGTATCTTCCGGTCGAGCAGGTTTGGCGCTGCCAGCTCTCATGGAAAGGCCAACATGATGCGCTTTAACTACTTCGAGGAACAGGGCGCCTTTACCATCAACGATGACGGAACCTATACGGTGAACTTCGAACAGATGCAAGCGGCCATGGTCAGCCTGATGGAAAAGATCCTGGTGATCCAGGGCAATGGCGACTACGATGCCGCAAAAGCATGGGTTGAAGAAGCTGCCATGGTGCCCCCGGGATTGCAGGCCGACCTCGACAGGCTCAACAATTCCAATATCCCTGTTGACATCACTTTCAGGCAGGGACCAGAAATGGTTGGACTGAAATAATTTAATTACAAACCAAACGATAAATGATCATGAAAAAGTTGATGTTATTGCTGTTTGCAGCCTTACTCACGGGCAGCACAATGGCCTTTGAGCCACCCGATGAGGGGATGTGGCTTCCGATGTTCGTTGAGAGGCTCAATTATACTGACATGCAGAAGATGGGTCTTCAGCTTACCCCTGAAGAGATATACAGTGTGAACCAATCGAGCCTCAAGGATGCCATTGTGGGCCTCTCCGGTGGTGGTGTGGGCGGTTTTTTCTGCACCGGCGAGATCGTCTCCGACAAGGGCCTTTTATTCACCAACCACCATTGCGGATACGATAAGATCCAGTCGCACAGCACCATCGAACACGACTACCTGAAGGATGGTTTCTGGGCCATGAGCCTGGAGGAAGAGTTGCCCAACGAGGGCATGGCGGCTTCTTTCCTGGTGAGGATGGAGAATGTTACCGACAGCATCATCCCTTTCCTCTCCGACACACTCACCGAAGCCGAACGCTCGGCAGAGGTCAGGAAGATCCGCAGCAAGCTTGAAAAAAGGGCTGAAGAAGACGGGAAGTATGCCACAAGGGTATCTTCCTTTTACGGCGGAAACGAATATTATCTTTTCGTTTACAAGGTTTATCCCGATGTCAGGCTGGTAGGCGCTCCCCCTTCCTCCATTGGAAAGTTTGGCGGCGATACCGATAACTGGATGTGGCCACGCCATACCGGCGATTTCTCCATCTTCCGGGTATATTCCGGTCCCGACGGGGAACCTGCCGAATACTCTGAAGACAACATCCCCCTGAAACCGGCCCACCACCTTCCCATCTCCCTCGACGGTTACAAGGAAGGCGATTTTGCCATGATATGGGGCTACCCCGGTGGCACGGAACGATACCTCACCTCCTACGGGATCGAATACAAACTCGAAGCTTTCCTGCCCGTGCTTATCGAGATATTCAATGCACAGCTCGAAGCCTGGAAGGTACATATGGATGCCAACCCCGCGGTACGCATACAATATGCCTCGAAATATGCAGGGCTCGCCAATGCATGGAAGCTCTTCATCGGGCAGTCGCGCGGTCTGAAACGCCTGAAGGTATTTGAAAAGAAGCAGGTTCTGGAGGAAGCTTTCCAGGCCTGGGCCGATGCCGTTCCCGAGAGGAAAGACATTTACGGCGAGGTGCTGAACAACATCAGGGATGGCTATGCCATCATGACCTCCGAATTCCCGAACCTGGCCTATACGGCCCTTGGCGCCAATTCGCCAGAGATCCTGGGTTATGCTTCCCAGTACGGGCAGTTGCTTGAATTGCTGGAATCGAAAGCCGATGATGCGATCATCGATGAAACCGTTGAACAGTTGCGCTCGGGTATGGCCGAATATTTCAAGGATTATTACGCCCCGGCCGACAGGGATGCCTTTGCCGCCGTGATGAAGGTATACCACGACAACATGCCTGCCGACCTCCAGCCGGAATATTTCCGTGAGCTTGTTGATGACATGGAGGGTGATTTCAATGCCCTGGCCGATTATGTTTTCGAAAACTCGATCTTCGAAAGCCAGGAAGAGATCAAGGCCTTCCTTGACAATCCGAAAAAGAAAATCCTCGAAAAGGATGTGGCGCTTGAACTCAGCAACGCCTTCACCGCCAGCCTTGGACAGGTCATGGGGCAATACCGCGAAGCCAGCAGCAAACTCAGCACGTATGACCGGCTGTTCATTGCCGGCCTCAGGGAGATGAACCCGGACAAGGTCTTTTATCCCGATGCCAACTCCACCATGCGAATGAGTTATGGCTCGGTGCAGGATTACGTGGCTGCCGATGCCGTTTTCTACGATTATTATACCACCCTCGAAGGGGTGATGGAGAAGGAAGACCCGACGAATGACGAATTTTATGTGGAAGAGGAGCTGAAGGTCCTTTACAAGAACAAGGATTACGGGCGCTACGGAGAAATGATCGACGGTAAAGAGCGCATGATCACCTGCTTCCTGACCACCAACGATATTACAGGCGGCAATTCAGGAAGCCCGGTCATGAACGGAAAGGGCGAGCTCATCGGTTTAGCCTTCGACGGCAACTGGGAGGCCATGAGCGGCGATATCGCCTTTGAGCCCGAGCTGCAGCGGACCATTAACGTGGATATCCGGTATGTGCTCTTCATCATCGATAAGATGGCCGGAGCACAAAACCTGATCGATGAGCTGACCATTGTCGATACGCCGAAGCCCAAAATGGTGAAAAACTTCAAAATGGAAACGGAAGAAGCAACCGAATCGGTTGTACAATAAGCAAATATACTGTCAGACCAAAAGAGGCTGCCCATCACGGACAGCCTCATTTTTTATTGATGAATGATCCTCCCTGACCAGTTTCTTTTACCGCTGTCGATGCTGAGGATGTATGCCCCGGCCGGTAAATTCGGGGTAGGGATCCTGCAGGAGGAAAGCTTGGCGTCAAGTTCCCTGCTAATGAGGACCCTTCCCTGCAGGTCGATGATGTTAATAATGGTTTTTTGTGGCAATGGTTCGCCGAAGGCGATGTTGATCTCATCACTGAACGGATTGGGCCATACGCTGCCAACAGGCAATTCGGGTGTTTCGGGCACAGATACCCAGGGATTTGAAACCCAGCTCGTGGTGAATAGTCCGCGCCCGTGCGTGGCTGCCAGCACGGTATGGTCGGCTTCCCTGAGCTGCAGCATGTCGATACGCACATTGGCCATGCCGTCAATATCGGGCATCCACTGCGGCGACGACAGGTGGACATGGTTGCATGTCCATATGCCCAGCTCGGTGGCCAGCATGGCCTGCCTGGCATCATCAGGGTGATACAGGGCCCAGCGCACCGGTATGTCGGGCAGGTTCCCCTCGATGTCGGACCAGGTGGTT
>JAXGTH010000125.1:0-7980 GCA_040775045.1 Bacteroidales bacterium | reverse complement strand
TTCTCCAGGAAGGCTTTCATCCCTGTCTCGCCTTCGTCCTTGAAAAGTGTGCCGAACATCCTTGCTTCAAGTTCAGAACCTTCGTCGAAATCCCCCGACATGCCCCTGCGCACCACTTTTTTGATAAGCCTTACCGCCTTGGGACCTTTGGCAAGAATGGTGCGGGCAATGCCCATGACCGTATCCATGAGCATTTCAGGCTCGACCACTTTCTGCACCAGCCCAATCCTCAAGGCATCCTCGGCACCGATCATTTCGGCTGTCATGAGCATGTACAGGGCATCGCCCAGTCCCGTGAGCCTCGGCAGACGCTGTGTACCGGCATAGCCGGGGATCAGCCCCAGGTTAACCTCGGGCTGTCCGAACCTTGCCTTGCTGCTGGCGATCCTGAAATCGCATCCCATGGCAAGCTCCAGCCCTCCTCCCAGTGCAAATCCATTGATGGCCGCGATAACGGGAATATCCATCTCCCCGAGACTGCGGAAGGTATGCTGTCCGAGCCGGCTAAAAGACGATCCTTGCTCCGGGGTCTTGTCGACCATTTCAGCAATATCCGCACCGGCAACGAATGCTTTACCCTCTCCTGTGATGATCATCACACCTACATCGGTCCTTTCATTGATGTTGGCAACAACCTGGTCCATTTCGTTGAAAAACCTTGTATTCAGGGCATTCAATGCCTCCGGACGGCTAATGGTTACAAGCGCGATCCGGTCCTTTACTTCAAGCTTTAAGATCTGCAGGTCCATAATTTTCTGGTACTTGTGATTAAGAGTTACCAAATTTAAAAAAATTTGCTTTGCCCCGTTATATCCGCTTAATTAATTGTGCCTGCTTTCACAACGCTTCCATGACGGAAAATCAATGGCCCGTGAGCCGTTTTAACAACTTTTTAACATCTGTTTCTCCCACGGGAAAAACAAATTCATAATTTTGTATGTTTAATAATTAAACCCGGCATCATAGGTATGAAAAGCCTGAAGAACATAGCCACGATCATTCTTGCTGCGGTAATTCTCGTTGCAACAAGCGGATTTTCCGTTTTCAGGCACTCATGCCAGACAGAACAAACTACTGAGTTCTCCCTTTTCGTTCCTGAATTTAATTGTGATCACGGACATGTACATACCGATGCCCACGACCTGGCATGCTGCTCCGTGGAATCCCCGGTTGAAATTCCCGCCTGCAATACAGGTGATTGCTGCCATACGGAAACTTTGTTGGTCAAGCTGGAGATCGACACCGATCTTCCGGTAAAGTTCAAGAGTACGACCGACCTTGCTGTCACGCCTTGTATGCAGGAACCATTAACCATCATTTCCGAAGAGGGTGAATCAAATCACATTATGGTCAGCAATGACCTTCCACCCCCGCTTGCCGGTAAGGATCTGCGTATATTCCTTCACCAACTTACCATTCCTCTGCAGGCTGTTTGATCCGGGACCATGATCCCGCACAGGACCACTTTCTTTAACCAGATCATCAAACAGCTGAATCACAATGTACATAAAAACAATATTTATCATGCTATGGGCATTCATGGCAATGGCCGTCAATGCCCGGCACCTGGAGGGAACAGTATATCATTATGAAGAACACCAGGGCGACGGCCACGGGGCCAATCTGCATGAGCACAAGGAGCCGTTACCAGGTGCCAATGTTTACTGGGCCGGAACCACGGTGGGAACTTCAACCGATAAAAAGGGCAGGTTCCACATCGATGTACCGGACCATATCGAACCCTTGCTGGTGGTAAGCTACATCGGATTTAAGAATGATACCATCATGATCGGCGAAGACCAGCATGAAATTGAAGTTGTTCTGGAGAAGAACAATTCACTGGATGAGGTCGTTATCGCCGAGAAGGCTCCCGGGACCTTCGTTTCGAGGCTTGATCCCATTCATACCCAGCACATCACTTCTCACGAACTGCAAAAAGCAGCCTGCTGCAATCTTTCTGAAAGTTTCGAAACCAATGCTTCGGTCGACGTATCATACAGTGATGCGGTAACCGGGGCCAAGCAGATCGAATTGCTCGGTTTGCGCGGGACCTACAGCCAGATCATGACGGAGAACATTCCCAACCTCCGCGGGCTGGCCACCTCTTTCGGGCTTGGGTACATCCCCGGGACCTGGATGGAATCCATACAGATATCCAAGGGAACCTCGGCCGTGATCAACGGCTTTGATGCCATCTCAGGGCAGATCAACGTGGAATACCTTAAACCCGATGAAGCCGATAAGCTGTTCCTCAATGCCTACGGCAATATACATGGCAAGGTGGAAGGCAATGTCATCAGCGCTTTCAGGCTCAATCCGAAATGGAGTACCGCCATTTTTGCCCATGCCGAAAACCTGTCGCACAAGGTCGACGACAACGGCGATGGTTTCCTCGATATGCCCCTTATGACACAGTATAATGTTTTCAACCGCTGGAAATACAGCAGTGAACACCTGACGACACAGCTTGGTTTCAAGGTGCTGGATGAGGACCGCACAGGAGGTCAGAAGGACTTTTCGACGGATATGGCTCGCGATACAAGCATGCCATACGGGATCAACGTGAAGACCCGGCGTTACGAGGCATTCTGGAAAGGCGGAGTCGTATTCGAGAACCGCCCGTCAACCAGTGTGGCCATGATCCAGCAGTTCACCCATCACAGCCAAAACTCCTATTTCGGGCTGAACGACTACGATGCTGAAGAGAACAGCTATTACCTCAACCTGCTCTTCCAGTCATATATCGGCAATACCCGGCATAACTTCACCACCGGAATGAGTTTTGAGATGAGCAATTACATCGAGCATCTCAACGACAGTGCTTTTAACCAATTTGAACGTGTCCCCGGGATATTCTTCCAGTACACCTATAAACTCGACGAGAAGCTCAGCATCATAGCAGGTATCCGTGGTGATTACCATAACATCTATGGTGCCTTTGCCACGCCAAGGTTCCACATCAAATACAGCATAAACGAGAAGACCATTCTTCGTGCTTCCGCCGGACTGGGTTACCGCACGGCCAGGGTGATCGCTGAGAACAATACCATGCTGGCCAGTTCGAGGGCACTAAAGATCGAAGAGGAACCGGAACAGGAGCAAGCTTTTAACGCGGGGATCAACATTACCCGGTATTTCGACCTCATGGGCAGGGAATTGCGCCTGAGCGGAGAAGTTTACCATACCAGCTTCATGAACCAGGTGATCCTTGATTTCGACAGGGATCCCCAGGCCATATACATTTACAATCTCGACGGAAGGTCATACAGCAATGCCTACCAGGTTGAAGCCAGTTACGAACTGTTTGAAAGGATGGACATGACGGTGGCATTCAGGTATAACGACGTAAAGATGAACACCGACGGCACATTGCAGCAAAAAGCGCTGACGAACCGTTACAAAGGCCTGGTCACCCTTTCCTACGCCACCAACCTGAGGAAATGGCAGTTCGATTTCACCACCCAGTTCAACGGAACCAGCCGGGTACCGGGAACGGAAAGCAATCCTGAGCAATACAGACGAAGCGATAAGGCCCCTGCCTATACCATCATCAATGCCCAGGTGAGCAGGTTTTTCAGGAAATGGAGCGTATATGTGGGAGGGGAGAACCTGACGAACTACAAGCAGAAAGACCCGATAATCGCTGCCGACCGGCCCTTCGGCAGGTATTTCGATTCATCAATGATCTGGGGCCCCGTTTCGGGAGTGAACATTTACGCGGGAATACGGTTCACCCTTTAGTTAAGGAAGAAGGAAGAAGGAAGAAGGAATAAAGAATAAGGAAAAAGGAAATAATAAGAGGAGGTATTCGATATGAAAACTGAAGTAATAAAAGTTGATAACCTGAAGTGCCAGGGATGCGCAAAGACGATCAGCAGGGAGCTTGCCTGGATCGGTGAAGTGATCAGCGTTGATGTCGACATCGATCAATCAACCGTTAAGATTGATTATACCGGTAAAAACAGGATGCGTGAGATCTTCGTCGAAAAGCTCAGGAAGCTGGGCTACCCTGAAGAAGGGACGGGAAAGCTGAACCAGCGCATGAGATCATATGTCAGTTGCGCCATTGGCCGGATTAAATAATTAAAAATCTATTGCCATGAAAACAATGATAAGATTCATCATGCTGATGGTGTTTGCCATTGGCCTGAATACGGGCATGCAGGCCCAACAGGAAGAACCGAAGGAAAAAGAGGTCAAGATCCAGACATCGGCCATATGCGGTATGTGCAAGGAGCGCATTGAAGGGAATATGGCTTTTGAGAAAGGAGTTAAATCGGTATCGCTCGATGATGAGACAAAGATCGTTACCATCACCTACAAGACCGATAAGACCAATCCCGACAAATTGAGGAAAGCCATCTCAAAGCTCGGCTATGATGCCGATGATGTGGATGCCGATCCGGAGGCATACGCCAAATTGCCGGCCTGCTGCAAGAAGGATGTGGCCCCGCATTAATTCACTACCTTTAAGGCGTGGCACACCATCATGACAGACATGCCGACGGGGGCGGACGGCGCCTGCTGCTGGTCACCCTGCTGAATGTACTGATCACCGTAGCGGAGATCATTGGCGGGATCCTGGCCAACAGCCTCGCCCTGCTATCCGATGCGGTGCATAACCTCAGCGATACCATTGCCATCCTGCTGGCCTATATCGCCCGCAGGATCAGTGGCAAGGCTTCGAATGAGAGGAAGACATTTGGCTACAAGCGCATCGAGATCCTGGCGGCCTTCTTTAACGCCCTCGTGCTGATCGGTATCTCGGCATTTTTGGTAATTGAGGCAATTAAGAGATTCCAGGACCCGGAACCCATCAAGGGCCTGCTGATGTTTGTCGTTGCAACGGCAGGGCTCCTGTTCAACCTGTTTGCCGTGATCCTGCTCAGAAAACATTCAGGCAGGAACCTTAATATCAGGTCGGCCTACCTGCATCTGATCGGCGATACATTATCCTCATTCGTAGTTATCCTTGGAAGTGTCCTGATCTATTTTTTCAGCATCTACTGGATCGATCCCCTGGTGACCATTCTAATCAGCATCTATCTCATCAAGGAAGCCTGGAATATCGTGAAGGAAACGGCCGATATCCTGATGCAGTCCACCCCGAAAGGGATCGACATCCCTGCCATCAGGAAGGAACTTGAAGGGATCGAAGGCATTTCGAATATCCATCATGTTCATGTTTGGGCACTGAATGACCAGGACTACCATTTCGAGTGCCATGCCGATCTTGAGGCAGACCAGCATGTGAGCGCCACATCATCCATCAGGGAACAAATGGAAAGCATATTGTCGGCAAAGCATGGCATCGGTCATGTAACGGTGCAGTTTGAATTTGGGGCCTGTGATGATAAGGCAACCATCCACAACGGAAATTAATGATACTACCGTTTATACTTTATTAAATTCCCTTTCCTTGCAGTGAAATGTGGAATAATTTAATATTTTTGTTCGTAATAACGCGAACAATCATGCCTGATAAAAGGGTGATCACCGAAGAGCAAAAGAAACTGGCCCGTTTTGCAAAAGCACTGGGCCACCCGGTGAGGATCTATGTCCTTGCGCTGCTTTCAAAGCAGTCATGTTGCTACAGTGGGGACCTGTCGGAGATACTGCCCATTGCCAAGTCAACCCTGTCGCAGCATCTCAAGGAGCTTAAGGATGCCGGATTGATCCAGGGCGAAACAGAGCCGCCCAAGATCAGGTATTGCCTGAACAGGGAAAACTGGGAACTGGCCCGTAAAACTTTTAATGATTTTTTTGGAGCCTGATGCTTTTTTTTAAACGCAATTGTTCGTAGTTTTGCGAACTACGAAATATAAAATCATGATGAAAAAAACGATCAAGATACTGGGTACCGGATGTCCTAAATGCAACAGCCTTGAGAAGATTACCCGCAAAGCGGTTGCCGATTCAGGGATTGATGCCGAAATAGTCAAGGTTGAGGATATCATGAAGATCATGGAATATGGCATCATGAGGACCCCGGCACTGGTTATCAATGAAGAAGTGAAGGTAAGCGGGCGTCTGCCGTCCGAAAAAGAATTAATGGAACTGTTGAACCAATAACTTTTTGAATATGAAAAACATTTCGATCTTCAGCCTCATTTATCTTATCATGGTCTTCGGATTGTCCGTTTCGTGCAACAGCCAGACCAGCAAGGACATGCACTCCGGGCAGGATGCTGTATCTGAAACACCGCAGGAGCAACATACCGTGAACATATACTATTTTCATGGTGACAGGCGCTGTGAAACCTGCAAAGCAGTCGGGGCAGTTACGAAGGAAACCATTGAAGATGTTTTCGCCGATAACGCGGCCGTAGTCTTCAACGACATTAATATCGATGATCCCGTAAATAAGGAGGTAAAGGAAAAGTTTGAACTAAGCGGATCGGGGGTGTTCGTATATGATGGCAACAGTAAGGAAGACCTTACTGCATTTGCTTTTCAGAAGGCCGTGAATAGCCCGAAGGAATTGAGCGAGAAGATCATTTTAACCGTCAACAAAATGCTTCGCTAATCCTCTCATCATCTTTCCTGTACTCCGGCATGGAATTTCTCCAGCAACTTTTTGAACATTCGCAATGGCCGATCTTTTCGGCCCTCATCCTGGGTCTGATGATGGCCATAAGTCCCTGTCCGCTGGCCACCAATATCACGGCAATCGCATACATCAGCAAAGACCTTGAGAAAAGGAGGCGGGTTTTTTATAACGGAATCATGTACACCCTGGGAAGGGTAGTTTCCTACTCAGTGCTTGGTATGGCTATTTATTTCGGGGCCAGCGGTTACAAGATATCCGACATCTTTCAGGGCTATGGGGAGCGAATCCTTGGACCGTTCCTGTTAATCCTGGGGGTACTTATGCTGGACATAATCCCCTGGGGAAGGATGGGCATTGGCCTTGGCCAATGGCCGGAAAAGCTTAAGATCGGTCATGGTTCGTATCTCGGGCCATTCTTGCTGGGGCTGGTCTTTGCCCTGGCTTTTTGTCCGTACAGCGGGGTATTGTATTTTCTTATCCTCATCCCCATGACCCTGGAAACCCACAACCTGCTTTTACCACCGATCTTTGCGTTTTCGACCGGTCTGCCGGTGATCATCACAGCCTGGCTTATTGCCTTCACCCTGTCGGGGGTTGGTAATTTCTATAAGCGGATCAAAAGATTTGAGTTCTGGTTCCGCAGGGTCATTGCAGCTATATTCATCATTACAGGCATTTATTTTATTTGGATATTTTATTTATAACCAGCAAGTATGGAGTGGAAGAAAGAAACCAAAATTTTCGGCTGGATGCTGATGGCATTCCTGCTCCTCTATTTCATGCCTGCAGGGTCCGGATCATTCAACAATGCCCTTTCGGAGGCATTTATCCTGCTGCGATGGTATGCCAGGGAGCATGTCTTACTTTGCCTGGTACCGGCCTTCTTCATCGCAGGTGTGATCGCGGTTTTTATCAGCCAGGGAGCCGTTACCAGGTACCTGGGACCAAAGGCCGTGAAGTGGAAAGCTTACCTTGTGGCTTCATTATCAGGTACGATCCTGGCCGTTTGCAGTTGTACGATTCTGCCGCTTTTTGCCGGCATCCATAAAAGAGGTGCCGGTCTTGGCCCGGCCATCACTTTCCTTTATTCAGGCCCGGCCATCAACATTCTTGCCATCATCCTTACGGCCCGCATCCTCGGATTTGAACTTGGACTGGCCAGGATCATTGGTGCGGTGGTATTCAGCGTAGTCATCGGGCTGATTATGGCGCTATTATTCAGGAAGGAAGAGACAGAACGTGCCGAAAAACAGGCAGGGTTCATTGTTCCTGAAGGAGGAAAACCGCTGTGGCAGATTGCCGGCCTTTTCTTCTCGCTGGTATTCATACTTATCTTTGCCAACTGGGGCCATCCCGGAACGGAAAACAACTTCCTTTACTGGATGTATTCCTTCAAATGGGAACTGACCTCGATCTTCGGCATTTTCCTG
>JAXGTH010000124.1:0-8015 GCA_040775045.1 Bacteroidales bacterium | reverse complement strand
CTTGGCTTAAGCGTGGCTTACAACGACTGGATCGATTCAAGGCATCACAGGGAACGGATGCACAAAGCAAAAAACACGGGATCATGAAAAAGGGAAGGGAAAACAAGCCGCATATCGGCATCTTCGGCCGGAGGAACAACGGGAAGAGTTCCTTTATCAATGCCATCGCCGGGCAGGACATTGCCATCGTGTCTGACACTCCCGGCACCACCACCGACCCGGTGAAGAAATCGGTGGAGATCTTCGGTATCGGCCCCGCCATCCTGATCGATACTGCCGGTATCGATGATGAAGGGGCGCTGGGCGAACTTCGCGTGAAGAAGAGCCTGCAGGTGATCAGGTCCATCGACCTGGCCATCGTGATCATCACGGCCAACACCGTCGGCAGCTATGAGCATGAGCTGGTACAGGAGTTCAAACGCTTCGACGTGCCCTGCCTCTTTGTGCACAACAAGTCGGACCTGGAACCCCTCACAGCGCTCACCGCGGGCATGATCACTGAGGATTTCGACACTCCGGTGGTGGAGTTCAGCAGCCTCGACCCCTCAAACCAGGAAAAGCTGCTGGAAACCATTGTTCAGCAGATGCCCCCCTCTGCATATACCGGAAGATCCTTGCTGGCAGGCCTTGTTGAGCCAGGCGACATCGTCATGCTCATCACCCCCATCGACCTCGAAGCCCCTGAAGGGAGGATGATATTGCCCCAGGTGCAGGTGATCAGGGATGTGCTCGACAACGGCTGCATCAACATCGTGCTGAAGGAAACCGAAGTGGAATCCTTCCTCAGGCACACGGGAATCAGGCCCAAGCTGGCCATCACCGACAGCCAGGTCTTCAACAAGATGAGCCGTATCGTTCCGGAGGAGATCCCGCTCACCGGTTTCAGTGTGCTGCTGGCCAGCAACAAGGGCAATTTCGGGGCTTACCTTGAGGGGACACCGGAGATCGGGAAGCTGAAGGACGGCGACAGGGTGCTGATCCTCGAATCCTGCACACACCAGGTAAACTGCGACGACATCGGGCGGTACAAGATCCCCGAATGGCTGCAGAACCACACAGGAAAAAAACTTGAATTCGACATCGTGGCCGGGCTCGACGGGTTTCCGCGTCCGGCAAGGGATTATGCCCTTGTGGTGCAGTGCGGGGGTTGCATGATCACCAGGAAACAACTGCAAAGCCGGTTGAAAGAGTTTATTGAAGCCGGCGTGCCGGTAACCAATTACGGCATGACCATCGCCTATACCAACGGCATGTATGAAAGGGCCATCCGGCCCTTTACCAGGGGGATCGGCTAATACCTGTCAGGGGTGATCTTCCAGTATACCCCCAGGCTGTAGTTCAGGTACTGGATAAGGTCGACGACATTCTCGTTGTAGAACTGCATCTGGTAGCGCAGCATGATGTTGAAGCCCCACGACTGTTCGAGTCCCATGGGGATGCGGACACCTGCTTCCGGGGCCAGCGAAAAACGCCAGCTCTTCTCCTCAAAATCATATTTTCCAACCTGCACGCTTTGTTCAACATATGCAGTGCCAAGGCTCAGGCCTGCATAGGGGATCAGTTTTCCTTCTTCCACGAAGTGATATTTTGCATTCACGTAGAGGGGAAGGATGTAAAACTCCTTCCATGCCGTGGCGGTGAGGGCGCCCCCGTCGAAATACCAGGTGCCACGCTCGTTCTTTTCGTAAAAGCCCGTCCACTGCACCGTTGCCCCAACAGTGATCCTGTCGGTGACATACCAGTTTGCTGAAGCCCCCAGACCCCTGAAGCTGGTCTTGCCGGTAAAATCCGTCATATCGCCCAGCGGTGTGGCAGGTTCATAACTCAGGGTCCAGACTGACTGGGAAAAGGCCGTTGCATATGTAAAAAGGAAGAAGAGCAAGCTTACAGCCGTTGTTTTTATCATTGTTTTCATGTGATCACTTGTTGAGGTAAGGTGATTGTGCGAAAGCCTCGTCGACGCCCCTGAGGGCCCTTTCGCGGTTATATTCGCCATCGTCGGTGGAGTAGCCCTCGATCATGGCCTGCCAGTTGATCTCAAGCTTGGGGGGATTATCCTCAGGCTGCGGGTCGGGATGTGTGGCTTCCCATTCCAGGACTGTGCGGTATGATTCGCCGTCGAGCATCTCGAAGACCATGGTGCCTGTATATGTCGATACCGTGACCGGAACGCCCTGCGGGTACCAGGGATATACAGGGTACCACCAGCCCCAGTAATCGTCCGCTCCCTTGAACCCGAAACCGATGCCGATCCCCCAGCCATATCCGGGATACCCCCACCACCAGCCGGGGCCGTACCATACCGTCTCGTCCGACTTCATCATCAGTATCGTTGGAACAGCGATAAAATCAGCATCATCGGCTGAGAGCACTTCCGAATAGCCAAGGCCCCTGAACCGTTCTCCAAGCAATGCCAGGGTCTGCTCCGACAGGCCGCCATCCTCGTAGAAATCACTGACTTGCGCAGTACTCATATAATTTGTCTTCAGCAGAGTGGAATCAGGGAGGAAAAAAGTGTTGTATGTACTGAAATCGAACCCGTCATTGTAATAGGTCACCGTCATGTCGGTCTCCTCGTATGATTTGGGCGGGTCCTTGTGGCAACCGGCCAGGCTGATCGCCGCTGCCAGCACAAAAAGTAACATTGATTTTTTCATGTCGCAGGAATTAGCGGTGTAAAAGTATGCAAATATTGATCATGGCATACAAATATCCTTATCTGCGCTCGACAACCGGCAGGAGCTCCCCATCAATCGAACATGTAGAATGATTCTATTTTGAACCGGTCTATAGCAGATAAGAAAATTTTTTCGATTTTTGGCACGATTTTCAAATTCGAAAACTAAAATCAAATCTGATAGCCATGAAAAAAGTCCTATTCTCCGTTTTACTCGCAGGCTTGTTCCTGCCAGCGTTTTCGCAGGTCCTCCACGACCTCATCCTGTTCACCGAGGAAGGTGAGCGTTTTCAGGTGGTGCTCAACGGTGTTTTGCAGAACGCCGAGCCCGAGACCAATGTCCTGATCAAGGATCTGAACGCCCCCAACTACAAACTGAAGATCATCTTTGCCGATGATATCCCAGAGCTCGACAAGAACATCTATTTCCTCGAAACCAGTTCGCAGGACACCTATTCCATCAAAAAGAACAAGAAGGGCGAGTATGTGATCCGTCCGGTCAGTTCGGTACCCATGGAACAGGCGCCCCCTCCGCCACCTACCCAGGTGGTGCATGTTTACTCCGCCACTCCTCCCCCACCGCCATCCACGGTGACGGTTACGCAGACGACCACCTCCACCATGACCGATCCTGCCATTGGCGGCAGTGTAAATGTTAACGCCAGTGTAACGGGGATGGACATCAATATGAGCATCAGCGACATGAATGCGACGAGCACCACCACCACGACCACCACCACGACCACCACGGGTGTGGCCCCGGTGCAGCAGGAGGTCGTTTACGTGCTTCCAGGCTACGACGGATATTACGGCTGCCCTTACCCCATGGCCGAGCAGGATTTCCAGCAGGCCAAGCGCTCGATCGAAAGCAAGTCGTTCAGCGACAGCAAGCTGACCATGGCCAAGCAGGTCATCAGCAGCAACTGCCTCCTCACCTCACAGGTGTATGAGCTCATGAACCTCTTCACCTTCGAGGATGATAAGCTTGAAGTAGCCAAGTATGCGTACCGCTATACCCTCGATGTAGGTAACTACTTCAGGGTGAACGACGCCTTTACCTTCGAGTCGAGCATTGAGGAGCTGGATGAGTATATCAGCAATTTCAGGAGATGATTGTTTAAGAACTCTGAACTCTGAACTTTGAACTTTGAACTCTGAACTTTGAACTTTGCATCAGAGTTTTTGAGTGCATCTTTTTATGGCGGTTACGAAAATGCTAACCAATTGATTTGCTTCATTTAATGTCCTTGCAAGTAATTCAGGATTTTTGCACAATTGGTTTTCGTCCATGATCAGCAAATTGATATAGGATTCTCTTAGCTCTTTCAGGCTTATGTTCTGTTTATGAGCGAAATCCTTTTTTGATTCCGCACTACGAGCCTCTCCAAAGTTTAACGCTGCACTTGTTGAAGACCTGATAAGTTGCTTACAGAGATGATCCCCTTCATAAGTATGACAGCTGTGTCTTTTCAGAGTAATACATAATCCCACAAACCTGATTAGTCTTGATTGTAATTCCTTGCTCATACTTATTAATACCAAAAATGAGAAAATGTCGCACCTATTCCGGCATATTTAATAAACATTCTGAAAGTTCAGAGTTCAAAGTTCAAAGTTCAAAGTTCAAATGCTCCTCCGTCTTTTCAACAAAATATCAACAAGCCCTTTACGGGGCTTAAAAAGCCGTAGTTTTAGCCTTCTTAAACCTGGATTTAAGCTTAAACAACAACTATGGGAGGGTTATTCGGCACCATCTCTGCGCAGGATTGTGTAACGGATCTTTACTACGGCATCGATTATCATTCGCACCTGGGTACCAAGAAGGGCGGAATGGCCGTGATCAACAGCACGGGCATCAGGCGCGGCATCCACAACCTCGAGAATTCCTATTTCAGGACCAAGTTCGAATCCGAGCTCAATGCCTTCCATGGCAGGAGCGGTATCGGCGTGATCAGCGACTTCGAGGCGCAGCCCATCATCATGAAGTCGCACCTGGGAGAGTTTGCCATCGTTACGGTGAGCCGGATCGTGAACATCGACGAGTTGACGAAGCGCACGCTCTCGCAGCGGCGCACCTTCTCGGAGATCAGTCCCGAGGGTACCAATGCCACCGAGCTGGTGGCCACCCTCATCTGCGAAGAGGAGAGCATCGAGAAGGGCATCGAGAATGTGTACGAGAAGGTGAAAGGTTCCTGTTCAATACTCATCCTCACGCATGAAGGCATCTATGCTGCACGCGACAAGCTGGGCCGCACTCCCATTGTGCTGGGACGCAAGGATGGAGCTTTTGCCTTTGCATCGGAAACCAGTGCATTCTCCAATCTCGGTTTCACGGAAGAATATGTGCTGGGGCCCGGTGAGGTGGTCAGGGCGACGGCCGATGGCTGGGAGCAGCGCAAGAAGCCCTATGAAGAAATGCAGGTATGCGCTTTCCTTTGGGTCTATTACGGTTATCCCAGTTCTTCCTTCGAGAACATCAACGTGGAGGCCTGCCGCTACCGCTGCGGGGCGGCGCTGGCCAGAAGGGATAAGGTAGAGGCCGACTTCGTGTCGGGCATCCCCGATTCGGGCATCGCCCATGCCGTGGGGTATTCGAACGAAAAGCAGATCCCCTACAAGCGGGCCTATGTGAAGTACACGCCCACCTGGCCCAGGAGCTTCATGCCACAGAACCAGGAGGTGCGTGACCTGGTGGCCAGGATGAAGCTGATCCCCGTGCGTGAGCTCATCGAAGGGCGCAGGATCGTGTTCTGCGACGACTCCATCGTGCGGGGGACGCAGTTCCAGGACAATGTGAAGGTGCTGTTCGAATATGGCGCCGAAGAGATCCATGTGCGGCCCGCCTGCCCTACCCTCATCTTTCCCTGCGACTTTCTGAACTTCTCACGTTCACGCTCGAACCTCGACCTGGCAGGGCGCAAGGCCATACTGGAACTCGAGGGTGCGGACGACAAACATCTGGATGAATACGCCACCCCCGGCACCGACCGTTACCATGCAATGATCGAGAAGATCAGGGAACGCATCGGTGTAACCACCCTGCAGTACCAGGAACTCAGCGACCTGGTGGAAGCCATCGGCCTGCCTAGGGAGCAGCTGTGCACCCACTGCTGGGACGGCAGCAGCTGGTTTTAGATCGACTGCGCTCTTCGATCAGCGTTATCAAACTCTAAATCTATACTAATCACTTATCACTGGGATATCATCACTCAAAATCGTTCTTTATACAAATACATAAACCTCAATATCCTGGGTCAATCCTTCTTTGAGTGATGATTGATTAGATCACAATCATTAGGATCTCATCATTCCTGTCTCCCCGTACCGCGTACCCCGTACCGCATTTTAACCATGAAACACTGAAACACTGAAACACTCCAGAGTTCTCGGGATTAGTTCGACTGGGCCTTTTCATTTCGCTACGCTCATAAAAAGGCAGTCTCACTAATGAAACACTGAAACAATATAACCTTTTCCTCCTATCTTTGTTAACGAAAAACATACGATCCATCATGGCACGTGAGCGTTACAAGACCGAATCGAAATTCAACATCCTGTCCTTCATTAAGGAAGAGAGCCTTGGCGGGTATATCCTGATCGGCATTACCATCATTGCGCTGGTATGGGCTAATTCAGGGTTCTACGAGTCATACCATCATTTGTGGCACGAAGTGAAGATGGGATTCAAGATCGGTGATTTTGAGCTTACCAACTCACTGCAGCACTGGATCAACGACGGGCTGATGGCCATGTTCTTTTTCACTATCGGGCTGGAGATCAAGCGCGAGGTGCTGGCCGGCGAACTCTCGTCGTTCAGCAAGGCAGGCCTTCCCATCATCGCAGCCATAGGGGGTATGGTGGTGCCGGCGCTGCTGTATGTCCTCATCGATTATAAAACCCCGCAATTCCTCAGTGGCTGGGGCATCCCCATGGCCACCGACATCGCCTTTGCCCTCGGGCTGATGGCCATGCTGGGTAAGCGTGTGCCGGTAAGCCTTAAGGTTTTCCTGACAGCCCTTGCCATTGCCGACGACCTTGGAGCCATCATGGTCATTGCCATATTCTATACCGAGTCGATCAACATGGCTGAGCTGATCAATGCAGCCGTGTTCCTTGCTGTGCTGGTATCGGCCAACCGCCTGGGCGTGCGCAATACCACCTTCTATGCGGTGGTGGGTGCAATGGGCGTGTGGACCTCTTTCCTCTTTTCGGGCGTGCATGCTTCCATCGCCGGGGTGCTCATCGCCATGACCATTCCCGTGCGGCCGAAGATCGATGAAAGGACATTTATCAACAGGTTATACAGCTGTATTGATATCTTCAGGAAAACCGATCCCAACAACAAGTCGCTGCTCACCCAAAAGCAGGCCGAGGTGATCAGCAGCATCGGCCGGCATGTAGATGAAGCCAATACCCCTTTGCAGAAACTTGAACACGCCCTGCATCCACTCACCATCTATTTCATACTGCCGATATTTGCGCTAAGCAATGCCGGGGTGCATATCGAGGGCAACTTCTTCGACATGCTTTTCCATCCCATCTCGCTGGGCATCATGGCCGGTTTGATCCTGGGCAAGTTTTTGGGCATCACCCTTTTCACAAAGCTGGCGATCAGGCTGAAACTGGCCAAGCTCCCAACAGGTGTGCGATGGCAGCACATTTACGGCATGGCCTTCCTGGCGGGGATAGGCTTCACCATGTCGATGTTCATCGCCGACCTGGGCTTCGAGGTGAGGGAATACGAGGAGATCGCCAAGGTGGGGATCCTTTCGGCATCCCTCATCGCCGCGGTGCTGGGGATAAGCATACTGCGGACGGCGAAACCCGGCTAATGGCGGGAAGTATTGCGGGGGTATGGTTTCATGGTTTCACGGTTTCACGGTTTCACGGTTTCATGGTTTCACGGTTTCATGGTTTCATGGTTTCATGGTTAAAAATAGATTGCAGGCATTGGGCATCGGGCGCCAGGCATCGGGCGCCAGGCATCGGTCAGCAGGCGAAAATTAAATGACCCATAGCACCAAGTCTCATGTCTCTTGTCTCAAATCTCATTTCTTATTCTTGTTCCCCTGTTCTACTGTTCCCAAGCTTTTTCACAATTTTCTTGTCGTTCACAATTAGTTTTTTTACTTTTGCACGTCCAAAAGAAAAGGGCACGGAGGATGAGGGATGAGGTGCGGGGAGATTTGAAAACGGCATTTTCTTTTGAGGAATCATTCTGGAGAGGTGGGTGAGTGGCTTATCCCGAGCAATCGGGATGCTAAACTGCCGGACTCTCCAGGGAAAAAGTAAAAAACCACTGGAGAGGTGGGTGAGTGGCTTATCCCGAGCACTCGGG
>JAXGTH010000123.1:0-8284 GCA_040775045.1 Bacteroidales bacterium | reverse complement strand
GAGGAAAAGAATGTCAAATTTGACTACAAATTTGGCACCATGATTGAAATCCCGCGCGCAGCGGTTACTGCGGCTGAGATTGCCAGTGTGGCTGAGTTCTTCTCATTCGGCACCAACGACCTCACCCAGATGACCTTTGGTTATTCGAGGGACGATGCCGGGAAGTTCCTGCCGGTATACCTGAAGAAAGGCATCCTCAAGAACGATCCCTTCCAGGTGCTCGACCAGACCGGCGTGGGGCAACTCGTGGAGATGGCCGTGGAAAAAGGCAGGAAGACCAGGCCGAACATCAAGATCGGCATCTGCGGCGAACATGGCGGAGAGCCTTCTTCGGTTGAATTCTGCAACACCCTCGGATTTAACTATGTGAGCTGCTCACCATTCCGGGTGCCCATCGCCAGGCTGGCAGCGGCACAGGGGGCGATCAGGCAGAAGGCAAAATAAGGAAAGTTGCAAACCATCACCATTGAATGTTAAAAAAGGAACCTGATGAATCCATGATCCTGACTTCTTAAAAGCAGTCTAAAGTTCAAAGCCTATAGTTCAGATATCCTTGGTTCATCAGGTTTCCATTTTTCTTCACTTCGTGGAAAGTATATTGTTATTATTTAACAAAAGTGTTGAAATTTACTATATTTGTTTAGTCACCGAATGTAAACCTTTATAGATAACAACATGGCCAAAAACACCGACAAGATCAGGGCAGCCCTCACCTCCTACGGCATTATCGATGTAAATGAGATTTACTACAACCTTTCCTACCAGGAGCTTTTTGAACATGAAACCGATCCTTCCCTGCAAGGCTACGAACGCGGTTATGTTACCGACACCGGGGCTGTGGCCGTGGATACGGGCATCTTCACCGGTCGCTCCCCCAAGGACAAGTTCATCGTGGATGAAGAAACCTCGCGCGATAACATCTGGTGGAAGAACCCCGAGCGCAAGGCTTCCGACAACAAGCCGGTGAGCGAGGAAAGCTGGAAGAAGATCTACCGGATCGGTGTGAAGCAGCTGAACGGAAAGAATCTTTATGTACAGGACGGATATGCCGGCGCCAATGAAGACACCCGCCTGCGCATCCGTATCGTGACGGAAGTGGCCTGGATGGCCCATTTTGTGAAGAACATGTTCATCAGGCCCACGGATGAGGAACTGGAAAGTTTCGAGCCTGATTTTGTAATGCTGAACGCCTGTAAGACCACCGATCCCGAATGGAAGGAACATGGCCTGCACAGCGAGGTGTTCGTGGTCTTCAACCTGAAGGAAAAGATGTCGGTCGTGGGGGGATCATGGTACGGGGGTGAGATCAAGAAAGGATTCTTCTCCATCATGAACTATTACCTGCCCCTGAAAGGCATTGCCGCCATGCATTGCTCGGCCAATATGGGCAGCGACGGCGACACGGCCATCTTCTTCGGACTTTCGGGGACCGGGAAGACAACGCTCTCGGCAGATCCCAAGCGCGCCCTCATCGGCGACGATGAGCATGGCTGGGACGACGACGGGGTCTTCAACTTCGAGGGGGGATGCTATGCCAAGTGCATCCACCTGCGCGAGGAGACCGAGCCCGACATTTACCGTGCCATCCGCAGGGATGCACTCCTCGAAAATGTGGTCATCGATGAAAACGGGAAGATCGACTTCGACGACAACAGCAAGACGGAAAACACCAGGGTCAGCTATCCTATCTACCACATCGACAATGTTGTAAAGCCGGTTTCGAAGGGAGGCCACCCCTCCAAGGTGATCTTCCTCACGGCGGATGCCTTTGGCGTTTTACCTCCCGTGTCGAAGCTCACCCACGACCAGACGAAATACCATTTCCTGAGCGGTTACACGGCCAAGGTGGCCGGCACCGAGCGGGGCATCAAAGAGCCTGTGCCGTCATTCTCAGCGGCTTTCGGTGCAGCCTTCCTCCTGCTCCATCCCACGAAATACGCGGAAGAGCTGATCAGGAAAATGGACCGGCACGGTTCAACGGCATACCTCGTAAATACAGGCTGGGTGGGCGGGCCTTACGGTGTGGGTGAAAGGATGGACCTGCCCTCCACGAGGAAGATCATCGACGCCATCCTCGACGGCACGCTCGACCACCTGGAGTACGAGCAGATCCCCTACTTCAACCTGTGGATACCCAAAGAAGTGCCGGGCTGCGACAAAGGGATCACCAACCCCAGGAATTCATGGCAGGACCCGGCGGATTGGGACGAAGCCGCCAAAAAACTGGCAAAGAAGTTCATCGACAACTTCGTTTCCTTTACCGACAACGAAGAAGGGAAACGACTGGTGGCTGCCGGCCCGCAGATATAAAAAGAGGCCTCCGTGCGGAAGCCTCCTTGTTCATATCCATAAGAGATATTTTCCGATCACTACTGGTTCAGCATGACAGGCATGACGAGCATAAGGATATCCTCGGCCTCGTTCCCCGACGCCATGGGGTGCAGGATGCCGGCCCTGTTGGGCGCCGACATTTCGAGGATGACCTCTTCGGTGTCGATATTGTTCAGCATCTCCTGCAGGAAGCGTGAGTTGAAGCCGATCTCCATGTCTTCGCCCTCGTAGCTGCAGGTAAGCCTTTCCCTGGCCTCGTTGGCAAAATCGAGGTCCTCCGACTGGAGCAGGAGTTCCTTGCCCGAAAGCTTGAACCTCACCTGGTGTGTCGACTGGTTCGCAAAGATGGCCACCCTCCTTATGGAGTTGAGCAGGGCCAGCCTGTCGATGGTCAGCTTGTGGGGATTGTCGGTGGGGATCACCGCTTCGTAGTTGGGGTACTTGCCGTCGATGAGGCGGCAGGTCATCTTCACATTGCCAAAACTGAACATGGCGTTGGTCTGGTTGTATTCAACCTCCACGGCACCTTCCACCGGGCCCAGGATGCTCTTGAGCTGGTTGAGCGGTTTGCGCGGCATGATGAAGGAGGCCGATTCTCCGGCGCTGAAATCCGTACGCCGGTATCGTACCAGCTTATGGGCATCGGTGGCCACACAGGTGATGTCGTCGGGGGTGAGTTCAAAGAACACGCCCGACATGACCGGCCTGAGCTCGTCATTGCCCGCGGCGAAAAGGGTCTTGTTGATGGCATTCACCAGCAGGTCGGCGTCGATGGAAATGCTTGCCGTATTGTCCAGCTCAGGGCTCTGGGGGAATTCATCGCTCTGGTGCCCGCTCAGCTTGTACTTACCGTCGCCTGCCGAGATCTCCACGCCCAGGGTATCCATATTGACCGTGATCTGCACGGGGATATCCGAAAAAGTCTTGAGGGTGTCGAGCAGGATCTTGGCCGGGATGGTCACCGAACCCGGATCCTCGGCCTTCTCCAGCGGAATGCTCACCGTCATGGTGGTCTCGAGGTCAGAAGCCGTGATCAGCAGGCTGTCCTTCTGCAGTTCAAAAAGGAAATCATCAAGGATCGGAAGGGTATTGCTGCTGTTCAGTACGCCGCTGAGTGCGCTGAGGTTCTTGGCCAGCAGGGAACTTGATACGATGAATCTCATATTGACAATTTTACAGTGTGAATGATTCTTTTTTGGCAATGTAAAAATATTAAATTTTTCCACAAGAAAAGTTTATTCGCCAAAATAATGAAGGCGTCATTTCCTTCGCCTGTATATAAACCGCGATTCGGTACCTGCCAGCAGCCGGTTGATATTCTTCAGGTGCGTCAGGGGAACGAACACCGCCACGGCAACGCTGAGGATCACCAGCGGCAGTTCATGGTTGCCGAAAACAAAGTAAGACAGTACCGGGAATGAAATACATGAAATGACGGAAGCCAGCGAAACGTACCCACTTAACAAGAAGACCAGGATAAACACAGCAAAGGCTGCAGGTGCACTCCAGGGATAGAGGGCCAGCCCGACCCCGAGCAGCGTAGCCACGCCCTTGCCTCCCCTGAACCCTGCAAAAACGGGAAAGATATGCCCCATCACAACAGCCACTGCAAGCAGGGATGCCAGGTAATAAAAATTGTTCTCCACGTAAGGCGTTTCCGGCAGTATGTTTACAAGGTACACCGCCAGCCAGCCCTTGAAGGCATCGAGGAGGAACACCGGCACGCCTGCCTTCCAGCCCAGCACCCTGAAAGTGTTCGTGGTCCCTGCATTGCCGCTTCCCTCCTTCCTGATATCGGTGCCAAAAAAGATCAATCCGATCCAGATCGAGAAAGGCATGGAGCCCAACACATAGGCCAGTGCCAGCAAACCTGTGTATAATATCCAGTCCATCATCCGTCCTTATCTTTTTCTGTTTGCCTGTATCTCTTCCATCTTTCTCTTGAACTCGACCATCTTGCGCCTGCTGGAGATCACGAACTCATAAGGTGATTCCTCATCACTTGAATAGATCAGCCGCTTATCCTCCTTGAGGTTCAGCAATTCATTGTTGAATCCCTCGTCGGATGCGATCACCTGCATGATATAGTTGCGGTAGTTGAAGAAATACCATTGCCCGTCGGGCAGTTCGAGATACAGGTTGATGTCGCCGTACCCGCCTGTCCGGTTCTCGATCTCGATATAACCGGGCACCATCCGGTTCACCACATCCTCGCCAATGCTGAAAATACCAATATCGCCCCTGGAAATGAAGGATGCCGTTTCGCGATTCCAGAAAAACGTCACATCATTGATCAGAATCCTGTAGCCTACCGCCTCCGGAAGCCTCCTGATGGTCCCGAAACTGGTAAGCTCGGAGATGATCTTCTCCGCCTCGCCCGGAGGCATGCGCTGACGCAGGAAAGCCTGGAAATAAGGATTGGATGTTTCGGTACCGGGGAGGTTGGTCCCTGCAATGGCCGTGGTCATCCTCCTGAGGACACCCGGATCGAAGAAGAAGTCGAACCCCATGACCAGCTCAAAACTGGTTGAATCGGGCAGGATATAATGTGCTGCCCGGCCGTAAAGGTCAAGATCGACATAGGGCGGATCATTGGCTGTACTCACCTCTCCGACCCCTTCGAGCACACAGTTGGAGGTATGCAGCGACAGGTACTCCGAAGGTTCGTCACCTCCACCTGAAACAGTGAATTTTTCAGCTGCAGGGTCATATCGCAGCAAGCCTTTGGCCGACAGGGCGGGAAAGTCCTCATCCATCCGTTTTTCGGCAATGAAGGCCGGGTAGAAATTCTCGTCGCGGAGCGAATACATGATGGCCGATTGGATAAGCTCTCCGCCCGGGCCCCGCAGGCTGTCCGGCACGGGGATCAGGATATTTTGCGGATCGATGAGGGTGTCGACCACTGCCCTGTTGTAAGTGCCCTGGAAACAATCGTGCACCGCACTGAACGAACCATCAAAATGCAGGAAAGGCTGCCAAGAGGCCATGTACACGTTGCCGGTATATGAAAACCAGGGACTGAGCATGAAGGAAGCAGTATCGGAAATGATCCCGTGGGCCACCGACCGGCCGAGCGAATCCACGCTGATGCTGCTGAGGTACACGGGACTGGCCTCACCGGTAATATCCACATGATCGATGTTGCCGCTGGCCGCATAGGCATGCCGGGAGAAGATGTTCACGTTGGCATCGTATATATGATGGTACCTCGAAACGGTATCGGTAACGATATCGGCATCGCTCAGCGTCTCGATACGCGCATCCTCCAGGATGGTAAGCTTCCCGTCGCCGGGGAATACCGCGGCATCGGCCACCCTGATGATCTTCACATCGCCGGCATAAATGATATTCCTCTGAAGGTCGTAATCGGCCCTGGTGCTGAAGAACCTCAGCGAATCCTGGTCGGGCCGCATTGAAATGAACTCCGAACCGCTCAGGTTGAGGTCGATGAGCCGGTCCCTGTCCATGGCATCAATATCGGGGATCTCATCCACGATATTGTTCCTCAGGTGCATCACCTGCCCGTCCATGTCCCAGTCGATCTCGTCCATATAGCAGATAAACATGTTGAACGGGATATCGACCAGCGAGGATACGCCTGTGGAGATGAAGGTTCCCCTGCGCTGGTCAAAGTCGAGGGCCGTTCGGTAATCATTCGTGAGGAAGGCCAGCGTGCTGAAGGTGGTATCGGTATAGAGGCTGAAATCCGAAGTGTCGGCCGACATGCTGTGATGACCGAAGCTGAAGTCGCCCGATTCGATCAGGGCACGCTCAAAACCGAAGTTCCCGGCACCCTTGAGCCCTTCCGGTGAAATCATCAGGCTGCCTTCCAGTGATGACGAACCGTCATAAAGGGAGAAGGGCTCTTCATCCATCTTCAATACCATGAGGTTGGTATCGGGATAAAGGTACTGGTAGGCCCTGCCCACCGAAACGTCGGCATACTCAACGTCGCCCATCACTTTTTCAAGCCTGAAATCACTGGTGGTTGCCACGATGCTGTCGGGATACAACTCCATGTCGGACGTCCGGGTCAGCGAATTCAGGTATTGCATCCTTCCTGCCCCGTGAAGGCCGGCATTATCCATGGTGATGGTATCGTAGATGGTGGCCAGCCCGTCGTAAAGCGGCAAGCCTTCCTCCCCGGTCACGCTTTTGATCCCCAGCGAACGGTCGGGCATCACCACCAGGGGATCGTCCATGGGTGGCAGGATGCCTCCGGTGGCAAGATATCCCGTGAAACGCAAACCGGTGGTGGAATAATTATCCAGGCTGTCGATAGTGAAAGGGTCCAGCTCATAATAAAACTCATCGCGACCGTAGGAGCCGTTAGCCCCCGAAAGGTCGTCGTAATATACAAATGAATTGCCGTTGCTGGTAAACACCGGGTATTCGGGAAAAGATTTCAGCCCCGACTTATTGTCGGGCTTGTCGATCATCATGTACCCGCTCATCCCCTCTACCATGGCCTGTACGCGCTGATAACTGACAACCTTTTCCTTGCCGGTGGTATCTTCAACTTTTACGAAGAAACTCATGGAGTCGATCCTGGGCATGTTGAGCATGAAGGTATCGTACTCGAAAAAGCAATCCTGTGCATAGAATTCGAACAGTCCCGCCCTGATCCTGCCCGAAAAGCTGAAATCCCGGTTATCCTTCATTACGAGTTCCTCATTCCTGGGATAGATGTAGACCATCTGCGAATCGCTGAGTGAGATCTCCGGCACCCCGTTGATGAGCATTTCGAAGGTAGCCAGTTCAACGACGGCATTCCGCTTATCGCTGGTGGCCGACGTAAAGTGGATGACATCATAATCCGTGTTGCCGTGATGGGCCAGGAGATAATCATACAGCCGCTGCTTGATCAGGGCTTCGCGCTTATCGGAATTATATACCACCAGGCCCCTGGAATCGAGCAATAGCAGCATGGACACGGCCTGCTCCACGGGTTTGCCGATGAAGTCGGCGAAAGCCCCCACCTTGACGGTGTTGGTGCCGTAACGGTCGGCATATTGTCTGACCAGCACCAGGGGGTTTACCTCGTCGATACCCTGGAGCCTGTAATATTCGTATGCCGAATAATATTTGTCCGACTCGAATTCCGTCCTGCTCTCCTGGCTCAGGCCCCTGATATTTTCAAAGGAGATCTCTTCCGAATCCATCACCCAGTAGAGGGCCTCGCAATACATGTCGACCTTGTGGTAGGCATCGAAGAAGGGGCTCTGGGCAATGCCCCTGTTCAGCCTGATCAGCGAAAGCAGCTTTTTATCATGTTCGTACCGCATCTGGAGGCCGGGATGATAGATCGAGTCCTCCTGGAAATAAATGGAGAATGAAGCAGGGCTCGACACGATCTCATCGTCCTCCAGCTCGAAGAGCAATGAGCGGATCACCGCAAAATAATCGCCTCCTTTCTTGAAAATGAACCTGGCCGGCTGATCACGGTCGCCGCTGAAGGTGAGCTTGCGGCCCCTCATCCCGATGCCCCCGTTGTAGTTAATGTTCTCATAGATCCCCAGCACCTCGTACTCCTTGAAATATGATTCGAACTGCGGATACTGTGTGCGGTTTCCGGGCGGGCTCGAAAGCACCTTTTCGCTCAGCTTGCCGGGTATGGGGAAATCAAAGAAATACCTGTTATGGAACACCGCCGAGTCGGAATTGAATGAAAGTGTCCTCACATCGATATCATAGCGACGGAGGTCGGCATATACCTTATCCTCTTCATAGCCTGCACGCAGCCATGAGATCCTTCCCTTCTCACCGCGAAAGGCGTGGCTGAAAAGATAATATTTGCCAGCGGTATTGGTGATCACCGTGCTGTCGGGCCCTGTGGAACACACCAGGTCGAGCTTAGGGAAATCGAGATACAGCGCACTGTCGTATGCAAAGCTGAATTCAGCGTTCCGGAAATACCATGCCCTCGACCGGGTCTCGTAAAGCATGTTATCTT
>JAXGTH010000122.1:0-8353 GCA_040775045.1 Bacteroidales bacterium | reverse complement strand
GAAAATGAAGTACTTTTAAGGGGTGGTCAATTTACTCCGGAATAGGGTGGTCACTTTGGACCGATTTAGCTGGTCAGTTTGCTCCGATTTGCCTGGTCACTTTAAAACGATTTTCGGTGGTCAATTTGTCCGATTTTTCCAGCCCATACAGGGAAATCCTTTCAGGATAGAAGAACCCAATGGCATCAGGCTCAGGGACTGGACCATCGACAGTGTGTCGTACGGGCACCGGGGCCGCTATGAGATCTTCAAGGTGCTGACGAACTACAGCACGCTATCGCGCCTGACCCACGCATCATGGGTCCATGGTGAGGAGCCCATCAACGGGAGTTTTGAAAAGGTAACGGACTCCACCTACCTGAGCGAATCCGAGAACACCTTCAAGATCAGGACCTCGGCGGGAATATCGGTACCGAAGATCTTCCAGATGAAAAGCAGCGTGGGGTATGATATCTCCTATACCACAGAGGTACGGCACACCGTCAAGTTCGGCTCGGAGATCCAGCTGAAGCTCAACATAAACCAGAGCGTAGCCCCCTACCTGCACAACCCGCAATCCCTCAATATGGACCTCTACCTGTTCTCGCCCGAGGACGGGATCGACTACTGGTACTGGGACAGCATCCCGAACACCAGCCAGAGGCCCTGGTACATTGCCTACGTGGTGAAAGGGGCTTCAAAAAGCATTGCGCTGCAGGCCCCGCCGGATCATTATGTGCTGGAGGGCCGGATGCCTGAATTTTACTGGCAGACCGAAGGGATGGATAAAGATGCCTCCTGCAGCATGTTCATCGCCTCCGGCTGGCCGATAAGCCCGGGCAATGTCCTGTATGAGGAAACGACCGGGGGGCGCACGGCATCGTTCGTCTCCGGGTTTGTACCGGAACCCGGGAAAACTTACTACTGGGCGGTAAGGGGCGTTGACGGGCCGGGAGAGATCACCTGGTCGGATCCGCGCACCTTCACGGTGGCCAAGGATGATCCCGTGGCTACGGAACAGGCAGGATTAATGGCGATCGTATATCCCAACCCTTCTCCCGGACAGGGGATCCATGTTAACATGCTTGGAGCAGCAGGCAACGATGTGCGGGTATCGCTCTACAGCATGGAAGGGACCCTGATCTGCGCCGGTCAGTACGACGGTACCGGACCCGGCGAAACCGATGTGCTGCTTCCCTGCTTCGGCCTGGCGCCGGGTATTTATCTTGTCGAGATCACCACATTGCGCGAACGCCTTGTGAAGAAACTGGTGGTGATCTGAGGTTTCTCACAGGAGCGCCAGGCAGATCAAACGCTTTAATACTCTTTTTTAACTTTTGCGACAGCCCCGGGTTGTTATAGGTCAGGCGCATTGCCCATGAGGCGTTGCGTTATGCCGTAATTATTTTTCATTTATCCATTTAATTGCAGTTTCCCTTGCATGGTCACAGGGAGCTTCTACATCCGGTTCAATTGAAGCACCATAAATATTCTTATTCCTGTCTGAAAATTTAGGCCTGGCCTGGAAAATTCCCCGGGATCAAAAAAAAGGCGCTGTTTTCAGCGCCTTTACAGGTCCACCGGAGGGTGGCATATGTGTTATGAAAAATTGCTTACTGCGGCAGGATCACTGCATCGATCACATGGATCACACCGTTGGTGCCCTGTACGTCGGTGGCCACTACATTGGCACTGCCGTTAAGGGTCACGCCCGACTGGCCGACTTCGATGTCGATCATGGCATCGGGGTTGAGCGTGGGCACCATGCCGCTGGTCACGTCGACTGCGCGCACATTGCCGCTCACCACATGGTACAGCAGGATGGGGGTCAGCTGGTCGGCGGTGAGGTCGGCGATGCCGCTCACACCGAGCTGGGTGAACAGGGCCTGGAAAGCTGCATTGGTCGGTGCAAACACCGTGAACGGGCCTTCGGCCTTCAGTGCATCGACGAGGCCGGCTTTCACGACGGCTTCAACAAGGATGCTGAAATTGCTGTTGTTGATGGCCATGTCGACCACGTCGGGCGGAAGCAGGACCTTGTCGATCACGTGGATCACGCCGTTAGAAGCTGCGATGTCGGTGGCGGTCACATTGGCCGAACCGTTAAGCTGAACGCCTTTGCTCACATCGGCCAGCAGCAGCACGCTGTTGTTGCCCGGTGCGGTGGTGTTCAGGGTGGGGATGTACCCGCTGGTGACATCTGCTGCCATCACCTTGCCGCTGACCACGTGGTACAGCAGGATCGGGGTGAGCTGATCGGCGGTGAGGGCGTCAATACCGCTCACGCCCAGCTGGGCAAAAAGCATGTCGAAAGCATCGTTCGTCGGTGCGAAAACGGTCATCGGACCGTCGGCCTGCAGTGCATCAACCAGGCCTGCCTTGGTCACGGCAGTCACCAGGGTGCTGAACTGAGCATTGGATGCGGCTACCTCAACGATATTGGGCTGAGGTGTTGGCATGGGGGTCATGTCGTCGTCATCGTCCTTCTTGCATGAAGCAAGGACAATTACGGCCGCCATCATCAGGATGGTGGGCTTCAGGTAGAACTTAATTTTACGTGTTTTCATGATGTTTATTGTTTTTCGTGTTTATTATTAATTGCTTGGTAAGTTGTGGTTTGTTTGATTTCGTGCGGTTTGTTTGATCGAAAAATGCCGGGGCAAACATGAAAACACGATGCCCCGGACATTTATATGCTGACTAATTGCAGCCACTTGATGATTCCATTTTCTTGCTTTCGGGGATCAGCACCCTGTCGATCACATGGATCACGCCATTGGTACCTTCCACGTCGGCGATCACTACTTTTGAAGCATTGTTGATGGTGACACCCGAGCTGCCGGCATCCATGTCGAGCCATGCCTGCTCGTTAAGGGTCTTCACCTTGCCGCTCTTCACATCGGCAGCCATCACCTTACCGCTGACCACATGGTACAGCAGGATGGGGGTGAGCTGATCGGCGCTGAGGTCCTGTACGCCTTTCACGCCAAGGTCCTTGAACAGCATTTCAAAGGCATCGTTGGTCGGTGCGAAAACCGTATAAGGGCCTTCGGCGCTCAGGGCTTCAACAAGGCCGGCCTTGCTTACAGCCTCCACGAGGATGCTGAAACGCTCGTCGGCCACGGCGATCTCCACCACGTTCTTTGTGGGGGCGCTTTTGCCACTCTTGTCATTTGCATAAAGATTGATGTTCAGTCCGGCAAAAATTGCGAGGATGAACAAACTGACGGATAATTTTTTCGTTGTTTTCATGGTTCACAGTGTTAAGTTTGAAATTGATTTTCTGTGAATGAAACAACGGCGGAAGGCGTTTTGTTTAATAAATAGATAAAAATGTTAAACAATATCAAATAGAAATAACATCAAGGTGTTGTTAATGAGGATAATATAGAAATTTCAACCTCCGGAATTTAACAAATAATTAACAGGCACGCTGACGCGTGTATCCCGGGTGAGGCATGTGTTTAGCCTCATAGATCTTTGTGAAACCCGGTGTTGCCCTATGGCCTTCGTGGTTTTTTAAAACAGGCCATCAGGCGGAGCAGATCCCTGATGCAATACAATAATAAGGATCAGTAATGGTCAAGAATACTATTCCTACCGGAGGTAGTATATTTCATCAGGGATTTAGTACCTGATGATGCGGGCAACAGATGTTTCCTGTCCCTGCCGGAGCACAACAAAATATAAACCCGCACCGACGGTATGGCCGCTGTCGTTACGCCCGTCCCAGCGGATGAGGTTACTGCCCGGTTGCAACATCAGGTTCGGGAATTCGCGCACAGGCGTCCCCCTGCTGTCGATGATCTTCAGCGTGCCGACTGAACCTTCTGCCCCATCCAACATGATCTGCATTTCGCCGGAGGAGGGGTTGGGGAACACGCGGATGCCGGCCTGACCGGCTCCCGGCTCATCCCGGAGCCCGGTGATGTCGATCACGAAGATGAGGGTATGGCTGGCCGAGTCGACCACATCTTCCGCGTACACGGCTTCCAGGCTTTCGTACCATGCCCAGCCCTGGTAGGGCCCGTAGGGGATGTTCACGAAAATGATGGAATCGCTGGTGATGGTCCCCGTATATGTCCCTTCCGGCCCCGTGATCTCAACCGCTACATTGTTCAGTGGATTGCCTGCAATGTCGAAGGCTTTGCTGACCAGGTCGGCGCGGTTGATCATCAGGTTTATGTCGATATTCTCCGTGGTGTTGCCTGCCTGCACTTCCACCCCGCTGATGCTATCACTAACGGCATAAGGATGGCTGGCAATAACGGTGTAGGTCCCTGCGTCGACGGCCAAATGGTAAAAACCATCCTGTGCGGGATGGTCCATCTGGTCCCCGGCCCGAACCTCGGCCAGGGTCACGTCGCCGATACCGTTGTACAGGCTTACATAGCCTTCGATATAACCAGTATTGGGGGCCAGGTAAAGGAAGAAATCCACATCGGTGGTCACCTGCCCGGTATCCACCTCGATGGCCATCTGGGTCTGGGTCAGGTAACCGCTCAGCATGGCCGTAACGTCGTATGTGCCGGCGGCGATCTCCATGAGGTAATACCCCGTGGCGTCAGGGTGCACGCTCACGGTATCAGCTGTCACAGTGACCAGTGTCAGGTCGCCGCCACCGCCCTGCAATTCCACCATGCCTTCGATATAACCGATGTCGGAAACCCATTCAAGGCTGAAATCGATACCGGTGACGGTCTGCCCGTCGAGCACCTCGACATTGTTTACGGTATCGGGCGTATAGGTGGCCAGGCTGGCCGTTACATCGTAATTCCCTATCCACACTTCCATGGTATAATTGCCATCGGTATCGGGATGTACCATGGTGCTGCCTGCCCTGACTTCCACATCCGTTACGTCGCCATACCCTCCCGTAAGGCTCACATGGCCCTGGATATAACCGGTGGGGAGGGCATTGAGTTCAAGGTCAATGTCGGGAGTGGTCTGCCCGATGGTCACTCCAACGGAGAACACGGTATCGGGGTAGTACCCTGCCAGGCTGGCCGTCACGTCATAGGTACCGTGAAGGATCTCCATGGAATAGAAGCCGGTCTGGTCGGGATATACGCTTACATCGCCGGCAGTGACCACCACCTCCGTAACGTCGCCGCTGCCGCCTACCAGGGTCACCATGCCTTCGATATAGCCCGTCTGCGGGGCATAGGGGCCAAGGCTGCCGTCGAGCTGGATATTCTGTGCATAGATGTCGCTGTTCCCGCTCCGGTCATCCTCCCAGGAGGCGATCCACTGGTTGTTGTCGTAGTGGTTGGCTACGGGGTGGACCTTGGCCGAATTGACCGAACACATCAGCCTGGTTCCCGGCGTCCACACGAAGTCGCCGTTGGCATCGATGCGCATGGCCCTGATATGGTAACCGGCGCCTGCACTTTCCTCATAAAAGGCCACCACGTCGGTGGGCGAATGCCTCAGGGCAAAGGGATATACGTCGGTACCCGAAAGCTCGATGAACACCTTGCCGCTGGTGGGCCAGAGGCGTGATCCCGAAGAGGAGAGTTTCTGGCCGTAGAGGCCGCGGTTGTTCTGGTCGGCATCCATTTCGTTCCAGAGCACGTAGATGTCGGTTGTCCCCGGCGGGAGGGCCAGCTGGGGATACATGCGTTCACGCCCATAAGGCGTGGCAGCCTCTACGCCGTTGGCCTGGAATAGGATGGACCCGGTACTGCTGATGTGCTGTACATATACACTGGCATCCATATTGTTGTCGCGGTCGTCATGCCACGCGATGTAGAAGCCGTCGCTGCCGTCGTTTACCATGGGGAAGATCTGTGTCCATGCCGAGATGCCTGCCGCATTGCTGATCACTGCCGGGCTGGCCCATACGGGATCCCCGTCGGAATCGTAACGTTGCGCATAAACGTGTCGTGTAGGTGAATAGCCCGGGCCCGTATCGTGGAAATATTTCAGGATCACATCATCGGTACCCACCGGCATCAGCTGGGGCCAGGAGTAGGTGTCGGGTGTGGTCAGTGTGATGCCGCCGGCTCCCCAGAGGAGGTTGCCTGCCGCATCGACTTTCTGCATGATGATCACGTCGTCGGCCTGCCAGGCGAACACCGCGTTGCCCGAGCCCGTTACCACCACCTTGGGTGCGGCATCGAAGGCCGTGCTGTTGCTCAGGGCGATGCCGTCGGCGCCCCAGGCAAAAGAGCCGTCGGGAGCGATGCGGTATGCCACCACATTGTTGTTACCCCCGTTGCGGATGTCCTGAAAAGCCAGAATGGCATAACCCGACTCATCAACCGTCATGTCCCAGTCGGTGAGCCAGGTCATTTGCGGATGGTTGCTGACGAGGATGCCTCCCGATGCCCAGTAGGGATTTCCCTGGGCGTCGAGGCGTTGCAGCCTCACATTGTAATTGCCGCTTTCGTTGGAGAAGAAGCCGATATAGGTATCGCTGTTCGTACAGGTGGCCACCTTGGGGATGGCCTGTTCACCGCTGCCGGTGTTGATCGCATTGTTGACGGAGGGGTCGGTGCTCCACTGGGCGAAGCACAGCGCCGGCACAAGCAGCAGCAGGGCCGGCAGAAACAACATTTTTTTCATGGATCAGGGGATAAGATAAAATACGCCCCTAAGTTCATAAATATTTAAATACAAAAATTTTTCTGCCTGATTGAGGACAGTTATTTCAACAAAAGAAAATCCCTCATGTCGGCCTTGAGGATTTTTTCAATGTTGGCCTCCTCACCTGCTGCTGTCCTTGTGAACAATATCCCGAAGATGGGATATTCCCTGAAGTCGATCTTTCGCAATTCGAGTACCGCTGTGGTGCCCAGCACCCTTGCGACTTTTTCGAAATCGAAACCTCCAATATCGCTGCCCCTCATCCCTGTTGAATTCTCGAGGATGATGATGCTGTAGGTATGGCCATCCGAGGCTTCCAGTATCCTGTCCCATTCGGGTTTGATCTTGTTTACATAAAAACTGTAGGGATTAAAGCCAAAAGCATAATGGGTGAGGTCGGCGGAGGTGCACCAGGCCCCGAAACGCAGGGGATTGACCTCGATGGGTACCACCCTGCCCTGGTCATTGATCCTGACCTCTGTATGAAGGGAAAAATTCTTCAGTTTTGCCCTCCCGCCGAGTTGATGGAGAAAATCCCTGAAAAGATGCACCTTCTTCCTGACAATATCCCTGCTGGTATTGTAAACCCTGTCGCTGACATCATTTTCGCCGGAGAAGGGATGATGCATCACCCCCATGACCACCGGGTGTCCCTTATCGTCGTAGTAGGCGTCGAAAGCGTATTCCGATCCTTCTATGCATTCTTCAATGATGAAAGAGCCCAGGCTGAGCACTTCTTCGGGATACACAGATCGTATCTCTTCCAGTTGTAGTTTAATTTTTTCCTTTACCGGCCACCATCCATTATCATCGAACACTTTATGTATACCCATGGAGAAGAAACCCACCGAAGGTTTGATGATGAAGGGTTTCGGCAGCTGGGCGGGATCTATGTCGTCGAGCCTGCCGGCACCCACTTCCCGGAAGAAGAAACCCGGGTACATGTCTGCGACCAGCTTTCGGAAGGCGGTCTTGTTCTTGAATTGTGTGATCTTTTCGGGCAATCCCGAGAAGGCGAGCTTGTCGTAGATCCATTTCAGGGCATTTTCGGATGTGGTGTGCAGGTTGATGGACGGATCATTTTTGTATTTGCTGATCGCTTCAGCTTCGCTCAGCAACCCGGGCAATGGATGCTGAACGACCATCCCGGTGTCGAGGGCGGTGAAATGCCCTTCACGGACGGTATTCATTAAAAAGTCGGAAACAAGAGGCTTGTCGAGAAGGATCATCCGGCAATTTTTCGGCAAAGATATCGAACGGGATGAAACCCTTTTAATTTTTTTAAGGGGTGGAAGGCAGACGGGACCTATCCGAGCTCACAGATGCGGTGCAGGGCTTCGATATCTTTAAGGGCGATATTCTTCCCCTTGAGTTCGACAAGATTATCATCCTGGAACTTTTTCAGGATCCGGATCACGTTCTCCGTGGACATGCCGGCAAGCTCGGCAAGTTCCTTGCGCGTGAGGTCGAGTTCGAATGTGTTGGATTTGAATACCCGGCCTGCCAGGCAGAGGAGCAGGTCGGCCAGCCTGCCATACGACTGCCGGTGCATGAGGCAGAAGAAACGGTTGTTGATCTGGTTGCTGTTCTCGCCCAGGATGCTGATCACCCTGGAGGCAAAATGCCCGTTCTCGTAAATCAGATGCCTGAAGGTGTTGATATCGATCAGCTTGGCGATGGAACGCTGGTAGGCGGCTGCCGAATACTGGAAGGTTTCCCCTCCATCGGACAGGGAAGACAGGCCGATGAGGTTGCCCGGGGTGTTGATCTTCAGGATGAGGGTCTG
>JAXGTH010000121.1:0-8372 GCA_040775045.1 Bacteroidales bacterium | reverse complement strand
GAGGAATTCAACAGCATGGAACCCAACAGGTTCTGGAACATTGGCGTTTACACCTATCTCCTGCTGAACGAGAACAGCGAGATGCAGGCCATTCACAACAAGTTCCCCGACTTCTACAATAAATACATGAAGTCACTCGGCGACCAGATCCATGCCAGTTTCGAACTGATGTCGACACCCCTGGTCGAACAACACTTCTCCGATCATGTCTCCTCCGACCAGCCCAAGGGGAACCGGGCTTTCATTTATATCTTCATTGCTGTAGCCCTGTTCATCCTGCTCATTGCTGCCATCAACTACATGAACATGGCCACCGCCCGCTCGGCGAAACGTGCCAGGGAGGTCGGGATCCGCAAGGTGTCAGGGGCCCTGAAAAGCCAGCTTATCTGGCAGTTCCTCGGTGAATCGCTGCTGCTGAGCTATATCTCGCTCATCATCGCAGCATTCCTGGTATACATGCTGCTGCCCGAATTCAACCTACTGTCAGGCAAGTCATTAACCCATGAAGTGTTTCTCAACCCCGCTTTTGTCGTCGGGATCATCCTTGTTGCCACGGTCATAGGTCTGATCTCCGGCAGCTATCCGGCATTTTACCTTTCGTCGTTCAACCCGGTGACCGTTGTGAAAGGAACCGTGACCAGGACAGGGGGCAGCGGCATCCTGCGGAAGATCCTCGTGGTGTTCCAGTTCTTTATCGCCACAGCCATGATCATCGGCACCCTCATCGTTTCACAGCAACTGCGATACCTGAAAAATGTGGACCTGGGCTTTGACATGGACAACATGATCATTCTCGAGTTGCAGGATACCACCTTCAGGGCAAAGGCCGAAATGTTCAGGGAAGAGCTGCTGCAGAACCCCGACATCCTGGGCGTGACCAACTCCATAGGGGTGCCGGGTTCCAACAACTGGATACAGGTGGTGAGGATGGAAAAGGATACGGGATGGATCGATGAGTCGAGCATCATCACCATTGTCGATTACAACTATTTCGACGTTTACGACATTGATTTCAAGACCGGTCGTGGTTTCGACAAGAAGATGGGCACCGACGAAGAAGAGGCGGTGGTGGTGAATGAAGCCCTGGTCAAGGCATACGGCTGGGAAGACGATCCACTCGGAAAGATCATTAACTGGGGTTTCAGCCTCGACGGGGATGAAGGCCGGAAGATGAAGGTGATCGGGGTGATCGAAGACTACCATTTCAAATCGCTTCACAACCGTGTGCAGCCACAGATGCTGTTCCCTGCCGAATTCGACAAATTCCACCTGAGCGTCCGCATCAGCGGGGAGAGGGTGCGTGAAACCCTTGATTACATCGAGCAGAAATGGAATGATTTCGGAGCCAACCGGACATTCAACTACAGGTACCTCGAAGATACCTGGGACGAGATGTATACCTCAGAGAAGAACCTTGGCATATTGTTCACCATCGCCACGGCCCTCACCATCTTCATCGCCCTGCTGGGGCTGCTGGGCCTGTCATCGTTCATTGCAGAGCAGCGTACCAAGGAGATCGGGGTCCGCAAGGTGCTGGGAGCCTCTATGGCCAACGTCATGGGATTGCTATACAGGGATTTCGCCCTGCTGATCGGCATTGCCTTCATCCTGGCCATCCCCGTGGCATGGTATGTGCTGGGGCTCTGGCTCGAGAACTTCGCCTTCCACATCAGGATCGGAGCGCTGGTCTTTATCGTGGGCGGGCTGATGTCGCTGCTTGTCGGTATGCTGAGTATCAGCTTTCATATCTTCAGGGCAGCATCGGCCAACCCGGTGGATGCCATCAAATACGAATAGTATAAGGTTGCAGCGAAAGGTCAGGAGTTCTTTAATCCGCCTCTTTTCCGGAGGCCCATGCTGATTGCGATAAGCAGTAACATCACGGAGATGAAGGCAGAGATGCGTGCAAGGTAATCCCCATTTCGGGCGTAAAAAGTAACACGGCTGTTGGCATTGAGGTCGTGCTTCATGACCGCCGGCACCCAGTATTCAGATTCCCAAAGTACATCGCCCCGCTGGTTGACAAAGGCCGAGATGCCGGTGTTGGCCGAACGGGCGATGCTTCTCCGTGTTTCGATGGCCCTCAGCCTCGAATAGCTGAAATGCTGCCGGTGTCCCGGGGTGTCGCCCCACCAGCCGTCGTTGGTCACGATGAAGATCAGTTCGGCACCATTGCGCGCGAACCTGGCAAAGAATTCACCGTAAACCGACTCGTAACAGATCACCGCCGAGACCCTGAGGGAGTCGCGCTTGGCAACGAAGACCTTGCGTTCTTCATCGGTGCCCAGGCTGCCCACGGTGCCTCCAAGGTCGATGGCAAAATTCTCAAGGAACCCAAGGTATTTCGGGAAGGGCATCTTCTCCACCCCGGGGGTGAGCTTCGACTTGTGATATACCTCGTAATTACCGGTGGTATCGATGAAGAACACCGTGTTATACGCATCATAATATGCGTCGGCATCCCTGAACCTGCGGGCCGTGTAGCTCACCTCCTCCCCTTCGAAATACTCCTTGAACGTTGAAGCCCCGATCACCACGGTGAGTTGCGGATGATCCGCGATGAAGTTCCTGATATGCTGCAGGCTTGGCCTGGCATCATAGCGGTGCTCCCAGATGGGCTCCTGGATGGAGGACTCGGGGCAGACCACGAAATCGGTTTCCGGATCCACTATGGTTTCCGCAAGGTCGAGGTTACGGTCGACCACTTCCAGGGGAGAAAGGGTGTATTGCTCGGTGTACGGGTCGATGTTGGCCTGGGTGACGAGCACGCTCACCGGCCGCTGTTCCTCCCTGTAAGCGTTGTACATGCTGAAGGATATGATCAGCGGGACGAAAAGCAGGATCGCAGCAGCAGAGCCCCATACGAGCTTGTCTTTCCAGAACTTTCTGCCTTTCCATCCCAGGGTAATGAACCTGTACAGGAGTATGTTCAGGAGCAGCACCCAGAGGGTGCCGCCAAAGGTCCCGGTATACTCATACCATTGCACCCAGGTCGGGCTGCCGGCGAAAGCATTGCCCAGGTTGAGCCAGGGCCAGCTCATGTCCCAGTTCAAATGCCAGTATTCGAAGCTCATCCAGTAAAACGGGAGGATAAAATATCCGTGTTCCCTGCCGTACACCTGCCGCTTGGTAAATGAATAGAGGTTGAACACCAGGGCCATGAAAAATGAATTGGCCAGCAGGGCCCCGATGGCACCCACCTCCGTGGAGTTCCATATCCACCATGTGGTGAGGGCATTCCAGACCAGGAAGCCAGGATAAGTATAGACCAGCACCGCGAAGCGATGGAAATCCTTCCTGTTCCTGCTGATGTGGTCTTCGATGAACAGGAAGGGGATGAAGGCGATGAACATCAGCCCCGCCCAACCGTCGCGCGGCCATGCCAGGGCCAGCAGCAGCCCTGAGAGCAGGGAGAGCAGGAGAAGGTGTTTTTTCTTCATGAGGGCAAAGATAGGGAAATCAGAAATCTGAATTTTGAACTTTGAACTCTGAACTCTGAACTGTGTCCGTCAACTATAGGAATTGCACCCGGGACCCGGTCATGCCAATCCCTTCAGTTTTTCAAAATAATCCAGCACTTCCGGGTTTGAGAGCGCGTCCTTGTTTTTGATCTCCTGGCCCAGGATGGCCTTCTTCACCGCGATCTCAACTTTTTTGCCGTTGAGGGTATAGGGCACGCCGATGGTTTCGAGGATGACGGCGGGCACGTGGCGCGGGCTGCAGTTGCTTCGGATAAGCCTGCTGATCTTTGCCTTCAGCTCATCATCCAGCCGGCAGCCTTCATTGAGTTTCACGAAAAGAACCACCCGTTCGTCGTCTTCCCACGGCTGGCCGATGACGACGGAGTCTTCCACCTCCTCCATATTCTCGACCACGCTGTAAATCTCAGCGGTACCGATGCGCACCCCGCCGGGGTTGAGGGTAGCATCGGAACGCCCGAACATGGTGATGCCGCCATGTCCGCTGAGCAGGATATAATCGCCATGCCGCCAGATGCCTTCATACACATCGAAATAGGCGTCGTGGTATTTCTTCCCGCCGGGGTCGTTCCAGAAATACACGGGCATGGAGGGGAAGGCGGTCTTGCAGACCAGCTCTCCCTGACTGCCGGTCACGCTCCGGCCATATTCATCAAAACTGTCGACATCCATGCCCAGTCCGCGGCACTGGATCTCGCCCATATAAACCGGTAACATAGGATTGCCCAGCATAAAGCAGGAAATGATATCGGTGCCGCCGGCGATGGAGGATAGCTGCATATCATCCTTCCATTCCCTGTACACATATTCGAAACTTTCGTTCGACAGTGGCGATCCGGTCGAACAGATGGCTTTCAGGGCCGGGAAATCACTGATCTTTTTCGGTACCACCCCGGCGTTTTCAAGGCTTGCGATGTATTTGGCGCTGGTGCCGAATATGCTGATACCGAGTTCCTTTGCCATGTGCAGCAGGGCATCCGGACCGGGATGGAAAGGGTTGCCGTCGTAGCAGACCAGGGTGGCCCCCACTGCCAGGCTGCTCACGAACCAGTTCCACATCATCCAGCCGCAGGTGGTAAAATAGAAGATGGTATCGTCTTCGTGCAGGTCGGTATGCAGCATCAGCTCCTTGAGGTGCTGGATGAGGGTTCCGCCGGCCGAATGCACGATGCTCTTGGGTAGCCCCGTGGTGCCGGAGGAATACATGATGTATAGGGGGTGGTCGAAAGGGAGCTGCTCGAAAACAAGGTCCCCGCCGACAGGCACGGCAAAATCCTCCCAGCTCACGGCATTGGGTACCGAACCGGTATCAACGGTATCCGTATAATTGATCAATACGACTTTTTCCACGGACGGCAGCTCGTGCAGGATGCCCTTGAGCTTTTCCTGCGAATCGAATTTCTTTCCCTTGTAATAATAGCCGTCGGCGGCAAAGATCACCCTGGGTTCGATCTGGCTGAAACGGTCGAGCACCCCCTTGATGCCGAAGTCGGGCGAGGATGAGGACCATATGGCCCCGATGGATGCGGCGCCCAGCATGGCGATGATGGCTTCCGGCATGTTGGGGATGAAGCCCGCCACGCGGTCGCCCTTCTTCACGCCGGTCTTTTTAAGCGCTTCCGCCACGCGGTGCACCTGGTCGTAAAGTTCAGCGTAGCTGATGCGGCGTTCGACCTCCGCTTCCCCGCGGAAGATGATGGCCGTCTTCCCGTCCCTCCGTGGCAGCAGGTTCTCCGCAAAGTTCAGCCTTGCCCCCTCGAACCATTTCGCTCCGGGCATCTTTTTCGGGTCATCCACTACCCGCTCACAGTCAATGGAATATTTTATTCCGCTGTAATGCCAGAACGTTCCCCAGAAATCGGCAGGGTGCTCAACGCTCCACCTGAAAAGTTCATCGTATTCCGTGAAGGAAAACCCGTATTTACGGTTCACATGGTCCATGAAATCCTTCATGCGCGAATGGCCGGATCGCTCGGGCGCGGGTGTCCAGAGTCGTTTGTAATCCATAGTTAATCGTTATGATCATTTTGGATGCCGGATGCCGGGCATCTTACTGTTTTCAGCTGTTCACATACCTTGATATCACCAGCCGCTGGATCTCGGAGGTCCCTTCGCCGATCTGCAGCAGGCGCTGGTCGCGGTAATGGCGTTCGATCTCGTAGTCTTTCATCAGGCCGTAGCCCCCGTGGATCTGCACGGCTTCGTCGGCCACCTCTTTGGCGATCTCCGAACAATAAAGCTTGGCCATGGCCGATTCCTTGCCGAAGGGCTTGCCGGCATCCTTGAGCCAGCAGGCCTTGTACAGCAGGTTGCGCGCCAGCTCGATCTTCAGGGCCATATCGGCCAGCTTGAAGGCGTTCACCTGGAAGCTGTTGATGGTCCTGCCAAACTGTTTGCGCTCGTTGCCATACTGCCGGGCCAGCTCGAAGGCACCCTGTGCCAGCCCCAGCCCCATGGCCGCGATGGACAGCCGCCCGTTATCGAGGGTGCTTAGCATGATATGCGAACCTTCACCTATTTCACCCAGCAGGTTTTCCTTCGGCACCCTGCAATTGTCGAAATAGAGTTCGGCCGTGTCGGAAGCCCGCCACATCATCTTGCCGTGCATGCCCACCTGCTTGAAGCCCGGTGTGCCTTTGTCTACGATGATGGTGGTGAAGATCTTCTTGCCGTCCTTCTCCCCGCTCACGGCCTGCACGGTGCTGCCGATGTTGATGTCGGCTGAGCCGTTGGTGATGAAGATCTTCGAGCCGTCGATCACCCACTCGTCGCCTTCCAGCTTCGCCGTGGTCTTCGAACCGCGCGAATCAGAGCCGGCGTTGGGCTCGGTAAGCCCGAAGCCCCAGAGGGCTTTGCCCGTGCAGAGCGGGGGCAGGTATTTCATCTTCTGCTCTTCGGTGCCATAATAATACAGGGGACCGATGCCGAGTGAGTTGTGGGCGGCCAGCGTGGCGGCCTGCGACCCGTCGATGCGGGCGATCTCCTCCACGGCGATGATATAGGAAAGGGTGTCGAGCCCCTGCCCGCCATACTTCTCCGGCAGGTACATGCCAAAGAGGCCGAGTTCGCCCATTTTAGCGGTGAGGTCATAAGAGAATTCAGCCTTTTCATCCAGCTCCTTTGCCACCGGCCTGATCTCCCTCTCGGCGAAATCGCGCACGGTGTCGCGGATCATCTGCTGCTCTTCAGAAAGTTCAAAATCCATTATGCAGAAGTTTTAAGTTTTGAGTTTTGAGTTTTGAGTTTTAAGATTTAAGCCCCTCGACGGAGTTTATCCTGAACGAAGTGAAGGGGTCGGGACAGGTTTTAAGTGTTTTATGTTGCGTTGGTTTTTCGTTTCTCTCCCTATTCTTCCTCCGCCTCCAACTCCACCAGTGCGGTGTTCACCTCAACCATCTCGTTGAGCTTCACCAGCACCTTCTTAACCACGGCATCCTTCTTGCTGGTGATGTTGTTCTCCATCTTCATGGCATCGATCACAATGGCGATGTCGCCCTTCTTGATCTTCTTGCCTTCCTTAACATTGATCTTGAATACCTTCCCGGGAATGGGCGAAACGATGAACTTGCCATCGTCGAGGGTATCGCCGCCCACGGCAGCCGACAGCTCCGTTTCGAGGAGGTCGGTGCGGTGCATCTGGAATTCCCCGCCATTGATGATCACCTTGGCATTATCCCCGTCGCCGGCAGCGATCTGGGCAAAGAAATGATCATCACCAAGTTTGAAGTCGATCTCCCCGGCATCGATATATTCCATCTTTGCCGTGAAGGTATCACCGGCAATGAGGAATTCCCAGGTCCCGTCCTGCCCTTTCTTCACCGGCACTTCGATGATCCTGTCGTTGTAGCTGAGGTCGACCTTCTGCCGGCTTCGCCAGAAGCCGATATCGCTCCACACATCGATACTTTTCGGTTTGTACTCGTTCACCTTTTTCTCCGTATTCAGGGTAAAGAGCAGGTAGGCCACCATGGCCACTTCCTTGTCCACTTCCTTCTTATTGTATGAATCCCTGTTGGGTGCTGTTTTTGTATCCACGGCTACACTGATTTTTGTTGCTGTTTTTTCTGCTTTCATCTTTGCCAGGTCGGCCTCGAAACGCTGCTTGGCCGCCCCCGACTTATAATCGCGGTACTGGTCCTCGTGCATGGCGAACTCAAAGAGTTCTTCATCATCCTCACCGGTATCCCAGCCAAGCTCCTTCATCTCCTTGCGGTATTTATCCAGGACGTCGGGATAGAAGTCCTGGGGTACGCCTTCAAAGAATTTGCGGCCCTGTTTCTTTGCCAGTTCAATGATCTCGGGGGCCAGCGGTCCGGGTAATTTACCGGCCTTGCCCAGCACCATGTTCCACGAGTTGTCGTCCATCATCGAATAGCGTTCCTCCCCTTTGGCCATCTGCATCACGTTGAGCAGGGCGATGTTCTTCACGTACTGGCTGTAAGGTGTTACCAGCGGCGGGTATCCCAGCTTTGGCCAAACGTATTCGACCTCTTCGAAAAGTTTCACCAGCAGGTGGTCTTCGTCGATCTCGGGCTTTCCGCTCGACTTGAGTGAGAAGTTGATGCTGTCGTGTACCCCCTTGAGGTCGGCCATGAGGCTCCCCATCATCCCGCCCGGCAGGCCCGACTGGATGAGCAGCGACGACATGTACTTGTTCCTGGGGTTGATCCAGTAGCCCAAAAAGTCGTCGATGAATTCCTGGGTGAGTGCGCGCGCCTCCATGTAGGCGTTCATGTTGATCTCAGGCACATCGAAGCCGGCATCGTAGAGCATGTCGCGTATGGTGATCACATCGGGGTGGACCATCCCCCAGGAAAGGGGCTCCATGGCCACATCCACGATATCGGCACCGGCCTTGGCCACCTCCAGCATGGAGGCCACCGAGAACCCGGG
>JAXGTH010000120.1:0-8374 GCA_040775045.1 Bacteroidales bacterium | reverse complement strand
TAGGATTTAGGATTTAGAGTTTAGGTGTGAATACGTCTGAGCGGTGCTCATACGTGATTTTGAATTTTGAATGCTTAATTCTAAATTCTTTTGGGATTTAGGCCTTTGAATTTTGAAATTGTTTAGGATTTAGAGTTTAGGATTTAGGATTTAGAGTTTAGGTGTGAATACGTCTGAGCGGTGCTCATACGTGATTTTGAATTTTGAATGCTTAATTCTAAATTCTTTTGGGATTTCGGCCTTTGAATTTTGAAATTGTTTAGGATTTAGAGTTTAGGATTCAGAATTTAAGATTTAGGACTACGCCACGATAACTGGTTTTAATCGTGAAACTCAGATTTCGATAACAAAGTGAAATGAAATCTGTAAGTTGAACGAATCCCGAGCACTCGGGGTGAGTATATACTTCGTATTACGGAGCAGATCTTCTGTAAGGGGCCGCAAATTCCTTAACATAAAACCGGCCGTTATCGGACTACGTCGCGATAACTGGTTTTATGTTAAATACTTCGTATTACGGAATTTGCTATTGTTGTCCGATAATTTATATTATGTTAAATAGAGAAAATATCAATAAGGGGAGTAAAACAACTTTCACTCCCCTTTCAATATCGTTTAACAGAACTATTTCTGATCTGTCAAGGCATGGATGCGCTCATTTATAGCCTTAAGCTTGTCCATCATGTTCAGGATCGTATAGATCTGCTTCAGCGTTTGCAGCGTAGCAAGGTTATCAGGATTCAGCTCATCCGACTTCTCAAGAAAAGGCAGTGCCTTTTCAAGAAGTGAATCCGCCTTGGCCTTTTCGGCATCGTATTCCTTCACTGCATCCAACGGAAGTTCATTGGCCTTCTCGATGATCTCGGCCGCCTGGTTGTTGAACATGGCGCCCATATTGTAATATGCATCGGCATATAGTGGATCGATCTCGATGCATTTCAGGTATGCTTCCTCAGCCTTTTCGATGTTGCCCACATTTTCGTAGTTCGTACCAAGCGCAAACCATATGGTCTTGTTCAGTGGATCTTTTTCCAGTGCCTTCTGCAGGTTTTGAAGGGCCTTTTCATTCTCTCCCCTCGCGAGGTTGAGGTTGGTCTCGGAGATCAGCAACTGGTAGTCCTCCGGAAAATATTTACGCCCTTCCATGACATATTTTTCAGAAAGTACCGTGTCCTGCTTCTGGTTCAGGTAGAGCGTCGCCAGCGAATTATAGATGAGTGGGTCCTTATACCCCATATCGATAAGCTGTTCGTAGGTTTGCAGAGCTTTGTCGTATTCGCCGGCAATGTCATACGAAAGCGCCACATTCGAGAGCGCCAGCGTATCGGTTACCCCGATCTCCTTGCTGATATTGTATGTGTTCAGAAAACTCCTGGCCGCGCCATCGTAATCCGCCGCATTGTACCTGGCCACCCCCTGGTTGAAGAAATTGGAGGCGATAACACGAAAATTGTGCTGCACATCAGTAGCAAACTCTCCCCTGTCGTCCAGCTCCATACATTTTTTATAGGATTCGTAGGCCACCTCAAGTGCATTGGGGTCAAGCGCCTGGTATTCAGGATTATCGCTCAGGGCGATCTGCAGGTAGATGTTGCCGCGGTAATACCAGGTTTTGGCCACATTCATGGTCTTTTCATGGGTGATCGTCGGGTCGATGTATTCCTTCGCCTTGTCGAGCTTACCGTTCTGGAAATAATTGAATGCAGTGGTACGCTTCGAATTCTGGGCATGAAGGCCCGTTACGATGAATGCTGCGATGAGCAAAATGATCAGTTTCTTCATAACACTATTTTTTGGTTTTTTCAGTCTGTGCTAACAAAAATATAAATATCATATGAACTATTCCAATTTTCTTGCCAGGAATTCAAAATCTATTCATCATTCCCGGGATCGGCTGCCATATTGGCGTGCCCTTCCCCGATATCGAGACCATTGTTTTCCTCATCCTCAAGGATATACTCTTCATCTTCGCCTTCGAGTACCTCCACCTTGGCCACGGCCGCAATGGAATCGTTGTCACGGAGGTTGATCAGCCTTACGCCCTGCGTGGCACGTCCCATCACCCTCAGGTTGTCAACGGCCATCCTGATGATCAGTCCCGACTTGTTGATGATCATCAGGTCGTCGGTATCCATGACATCCTTTATGGCAATGAGCTTACCGGTCTTATCGGTGATATTGATGGTCTTCACCCCTTTGCCCCCGCGGTTGGTGATGCGGTAATCATCCAGGTTCGACCGCTTTCCGTATCCGTTTTCCGAAACCACCAGCACGTCGCATTCATTGTCAGAGATGCAAATCATGCCGATTACACGATCGTTTTCAGGATGTGCCAGGGTGATGCCGCGTACGCCGGTCGCATTTCGGCCCATGGGTCTGACGGTGCTTTCATTGAACCTGATGGCCCTGCCCGAACGAAGTGCCATCAGCACCTCGCTGTTTCCATTGGTAAGCCGCGCTTCAAGCAGTTCGTCGCCCTCATTGATGTTGATGGCATTGATGCCATTCTGCCTGGGCCTGCTGTATGCCTCCAGCGATGTCTTCTTGATGGTTCCCTTTTGCGTACAGAGAATAATGAAGTTGTTGTTGATATACTCCTCGTCCTTAAGGTCTTTCACATTGATGAAAGCCCTCACCTTGTCTTCAGGTTCGATATTGATCATGTTCTGGATGGCACGTCCCTTGGAGGTCCTTGTTCCCTCCGGGATCTCGAATACCCTGAGCCAGAACACCTTGCCTTTCTCTGTAAAGAAAAGCATATAGTTATGATTGGTGGCCACAAAAAGGTATTCGAGGAAGTCTTCGTCCCTGAAAGTACTTCCCTTCGACCCCCTGCCGCCCCTGTTCTGCCTGCGGTATTCGGTAAGTTTTGTCCGCTTGATATACCCCAGGTGTGAGATCGTGATCACCACCTCTTCGTCGGGGATGGTATCCTCGATCCTGAAATCATCGGCGGAGAATTCGATCTTCGTCTTAACCTCGTCACCGTATTTTTCCCTGATCTCAACAAGTTGCTGCTTGAGGATATCCATACGCAGGCCTTCGTCTTCCAGCACATGCTCAAGGTATGCGATGGTCTTCATCAGTTCTGCATGTTCTTCCTTCACCTTCTCCCTTTCGAGACCGGTAAGCTTCTGCAGCCTCATGTCGAGGATCGCACGGGCCTGTACATCCGAGAGGCTGAACTGGGCCATCAGCCCGTTCCTGGCATCTTCCGGTGTTCTGGATGCCCTGATGAGGGCGATCACCTCGTCGAGATGGTCAAGAGCGATCAGCAGGCCCTCCAGGATATGGGCGCGTTTCTGGGCCTGGTCGAGTTCGTATTTCGTCTTGCGGACCAGTACTTCATGACGGTGATCCACGTAATGCCTGATCATGTCCTTGAGGGTCAGCAGCATGGGCCTCCCCTTCACCAGCGCGATATTATTCACGCTGAAGGAGGTTTGCAAGGGGGTGAGCTGGTATAATTTGTTGAGGATCACATTGGTGATCTCCCCTTTCTTCAGCTCGTAAACGATCCTGAGGCCGTTCCTGTCTGATTCATCCCTGATATCGCTGATCCCCTCTATCCTCTTTTCGTTTACAAGGTCGGCAGTCTTCTTGATCATCTCGGCCTTGTTCACCATATAGGGGATGGAGCTCACCACGATGCGCTCCCTGCCGCTGCTCATCTCTTCAACGCTGGCCTCTCCCCTGATCACGATCCTTCCCTTCCCTGTTTCATAGGCATCCCTCACCCCTTCATAGCCATAGATGATCCCCCCTGTCGGGAAGTCGGGAGCCTTAATGTACTGCATCAACTCAGGTGTCGTAATCTCTTTATTGTCAATGTATGATATAATTCCATCCACGACCCGTGAAAGGTTGTGCGGGGCCATGTTGGTGGCCATCCCCACGGCGATACCCGAAGCTCCGTTCACCAGAAGGTTGGGTATGGCTGATGGCAGTACGCTGGGTTCTTCCAGCGAATCGTCGAAATTAAGCTGGAATTCCACTGTATCTTTGTCGAGGTCGGCAACCATCTCCTCGGCGATCTTCTTCATGCGGGCCTCGGTATAACGCATGGCCGCTGCACTGTCGCCGTCGATGGAGCCGAAGTTGCCCTGCCCGTCGACCAGGGGGTAGCGCAACGACCAGTCCTGGGCCATCCTCACCATGGTGTCGTAAACCGACGAATCGCCATGCGGATGGTATTTACCCAGGACCTCCCCCACGATCCTTGCAGATTTCTTGTATGGCCTGTTCGACAGTACACCCAGCTCTAGCATCCCGAACAACACCCTCCTGTGAACGGGCTTGAGCCCGTCGCGAACATCAGGCAGGGCACGGCTTACGATCACCGACATGGAATAGTCGATGTAAGCCGATTTCATCTGCTGTTCTATATTGACTTTAACGATTTTTTCCCCTTCGCTCATTGTCCTCGCAAATTAATGATTCAAAAGCTTTTTTCCAGTCTGTTATGAAGTCACGAAAGTAGTGAAAATATAGGAATTAGCGAAGTTTTTGAGGGGCAATATTTTTAACAGAAATCTGTTGATAAGTATATGCCTGTTCCACTGCTACAACCGGGCTGCTGTGAGTATCTTTGAACCATGCTCAGGGAGCGTTCTGGATAATCTTTAGTAATTTTGCAGCATGAAGATGCTTCAGGTGAACCCGGCAGGCAGTTTGCTTGTTAAAGTATAATAAACAAAACAGAAATAAGGACTACATGGAAGCTAAATTCTCTCAGAGGGTAAAAGATGTGCTGACTTACAGCCGGGAGGAGGCGATGAGGCTGGGCAACGACTACATCGGCCTTGAGCACCTGTTGCTCGGCATCCTGCGCGAAGGCGAAGGGATGGCGGTGCAGATCATGCTGTATCTGGGCCTCGACCTGCAACTTGTGAAGAAGAGCATAGAGAGATCCATTGCCAATCCCGAAAAACAAAACTTGAAGCTCGACAATATCCCCCTGGTCAAACAGGCCGAAAGGGCGCTTAAGATCACTTACCTCGAAGCAAAAATGTTCAGGAGCGAACTGATCGGGACCGAACACCTTCTCCTTTCCATCCTGAAGGATGAAGATAATCTCGTAAGCCGCACTTTCAAAAAATATGGTATCGAATACGGAATGGTCAAGGAAGAGCTGAAAGCCATCACAAGGCGCGAACAGGACCTTCCCAGGATCGAACCCGTCGATGAGGTCCCCGAGGATTCGGCAGATGAGGATATGGCGGAAGGCGGCGGCGGTTTTGGCGGGAACATCAAGAAGATGTCAGATTCCAAGTCGAAGACCCCTGTACTCGATAATTTCGGCAGGGATATCACGCGGGCTGCCGAGGAAGGACGCCTCGACCCTATCGTGGGACGCAAGAATGAGCTGGAGCGCATCGCACAGATCCTCAGCCGCAGGAAAAAGAACAACCCCATACTGATCGGCGAACCGGGCGTGGGCAAATCGGCTATCGCCGAAGGCCTTGCCACCCGGATCGTGGAACGGAAGGTCAGCAGGACGCTGTTCGGGAAGAGGATCATCACGCTCGACCTGGCCTCCCTGGTAGCCGGGACCAAGTACCGCGGGCAGTTCGAGGAAAGGATGAAAGCCGTGCTCAACGAACTCGAGAAGAATCCCGATATCATCTTATTCATAGATGAAATACATACCATTGTTGGAGCAGGCAATGCCTCGGGATCCCTCGATGCCTCCAACATGTTCAAGCCCGCTCTGGCCCGTGGCGACATCCAGTGCATCGGAGCCACGACCCTCGACGAATACCGGCAGTATATCGAAAAGGACGGTGCACTTGAACGCCGCTTCCAGAAAGTGCTTGTCGACCCTACCACTCCCGGTGAAACCATCGAGATCCTCAACAACATCAAGGAAAAATATGAAGACCACCACCTGGTGAAATACACAGATGATGCCATCAAGGCCTGCGTGCATCTCACCAACCGGTACATGAGCGACCGCTACCTCCCCGACAAGGCCATAGATGCCATGGACGAGGCAGGATCGCGCGTACACATTACCAACATTCACGTGCCGGCCGACATCATCGATATCGAAAGCCGCATCGAGGAGGTGAAGGATAAAAAGACCAGGGCCATCAACAGCCAGAAGTTCGAGGAAGCAGCCGAATACCGCGACATGGAACGGACACTGAACACCGAACTCGACAAGGCCAAGAAAAAATGGGAAGAGGAGTCGAAGATCCATCGCGAGACGGTGAGCGAAGACAACGTGGCCGAAGTGGTGGCCATGATGACAGGCATCCCCGTTCAGCGGATCGCCACCAACGAGAGCGACCGGCTCCTGAACATGGAGAAGGACATGGCCGGTTCGGTGATCGGGCAGGACAACGCCATTACCAAGGTGGTGAAAGCCATCAGGAGGAACAGGGCAGGCCTCAAGGATCCCAATAAGCCCATTGGTACTTTCATTTTCCTCGGTCCCACCGGGGTCGGGAAAACACATCTTGCCAAGGTGCTGGCGAAATACCTCTTCGATACCGAAGATGCCCTGGTCAGGATCGATATGAGCGAATACATGGAAAAATTTGCCGTTTCGAGACTGGTTGGCGCACCACCGGGATATGTAGGCTATGAAGAAGGCGGGCAACTCACTGAGAAGGTCAGGAGAAAACCCTATTCCATCGTGTTGCTCGACGAGATCGAAAAGGCCCATCCCGATGTCTTCCACCTGCTGCTGCAGGTGCTCGACGACGGAGTGCTTACAGACAGCCTGGGAAGGAAAGTTGACTTCAAGAATACCATCGTGATCATGACCTCCAATATCGGATCGCGGCAGTTGAAGGACTTTGGCCAGGGGGTCGGGTTCACAACCGAAGCGAAGCGGGCCAGCAGGGCCACTTACGCCAAAGGAGTGATCGAAAATGCCCTCAAAAAATCCTTTGCCCCTGAATTCCTCAACAGGATCGACGATGTGGTGATCTTTGATAATCTTGAGAAAGAGGACATCTACAAGATCATCGAAATTGAACTTAACCAGCTCTATGAAAGGATCCATGGTCTCGGATACAAGATCAAGATCAGCAAGAAGGCCAAGGAACAGATCGTTGAGAAAGGCTGGGATCCGCAATTCGGTGCCAGACCGCTGAAACGGGCCATCCAGAAATACGTGGAAGATGTGCTGGCCGAAGAACTCATCAAGCATAAACTTGCCACCAACGATACGGTTCATCTCGACTATGACGATAAAAAGGACGAGATGAAGGTGAAGATCACAAAGCCTACAACGGCCGACAAAAGCAAGTAAGGGGGCACCTGGAATACTTCTGCATCCATGATTTTCATATTAATTCGGCTTGTTTTATATTTGCAGGCCTAAATCCTGACTAATCATATCGTAATGGAAAAGAATAAAATCGAAAGCGGTGGGGAATTCCTCATCAAGGAAACGAATTTCGGGGATGTGTTCATCCCTGAGGACATGAATGAGGAACAGCGGATGATCACCCAGACCTGTGAGGATTTCCTGGAAAGCGAGGTCTTCCCTATTCTCGACAGGATCGACAGCCAGGAAGAGGGACTGATGAGGAACCTCATCTACAAGGCTGGAGAACTGGGCCTGTTGGGCATATCCCTTCCCGAGGAGTTTGAAGGTTTTAACCAGGATTTTGTAACTTCCATGCTGGCCAGCGATGCGATGGGTGCCGGGTATTCCTTTTCCGTCGCCTATTCGGCCCATACGGGTATCGGCACACTGCCCATCCTTTACTACGGAAACGAAGAGCAGAAACAACGTTACCTGCCCAAGTTGTCGTCGGGCGAATGGGCTGCCTCCTATTGCCTCACCGAACCCAATGCCGGGTCCGATGCCAACTCGGGAAAGACCAGGGCTGTATTGTCGGAAGATGGCAGGCATTATATCCTGAACGGACAGAAGATGTGGATTACAAACGGCGGCTTTGCCGATATTCAGACCGTATTTGCCAAGATCGACAACGACAGGGTTTACAGCGCTTTCATCGTGGAAAAGAATTGGCCGGGGGTGGTGATCAACCCGGAAGAACGGAAGATGGGGATCAAAGGCTCCTCTACCGTGCAGATCTTCTATAATGATGTTAAAGTGCCGGTGGAGAATCTCCTGGGCAAGCGTGGCGGCGGGTTCAGGATCGCCCTGAACATCCTGCACATGGGCAGGATCAAGCTGGGCGGTACCGTACTGGGCGCCGCCAGGAGAGCCATTACGCAATCCGTGCAATATGCCAACGAGCGGAAACAGTTCGGACAGGCCATTTCGAATTTCGGTGCCATCAAGCATAAACTCGCCGAACAGGTGATCAGGACCTTCACTACCGAGTCGGCAGTTTACCGCGTTAGCAAGAATATCGATGAAGCGGCCGACAAGCTCATGGCTGAAGGAAAG
>JAXGTH010000119.1:0-8408 GCA_040775045.1 Bacteroidales bacterium | reverse complement strand
GACTTTGATTTGTCACCGCGAGCGAAGTCGAGCGGTTCTAACAATTACGCGTTTTTCGCTGCATAGAAATATCCCGGACAGCAATGATTAGATATGAGACATGAGAAAGAAGCTTTGGAGCCAATGCAAGCAATTGATCCCGACGAGAGATCTTTTTTTTCACACCATGGGACTATGGGATTTCCGACTCCCGCGGCCCTCGACCCGCGCACCGCATACCGCATTTCATCCCCCGGGTTCCGGGGCAAGCTATTTAACCAACCGCTCAGCTTTCATTCGGAAATAATCATTAATCATTAGGATCTCATCACTCCATTCCTTCCCCGTACCCCGAACCTCGTCCCGCGCACCCCGTACCGCATTTCAACCATGAAACCATAATAAAAAATCCCCCGCATCGCTGCGGGGGATCCTGCTCAAAATAATGCCAAATAATTACGAAAAGAGTTGGTTTTAGTCTACATTGTCATGAAGGAATGAATTGTCGGGCCTGAGCGTAGCGCCTTCATCATCGCCTTCCGACAGCGTATATTTTGATATTTTGGAATCTTCGGAGGGTTTGGCATCCGAGAGTTCGACATTCTTGCGACGATAGGCCGGCTCGCTCTCCAGTTCTGACAGGCCGCTTGGCGTTTTGAGCTTAATGCTCATCTGCCTCAGCCGCTCCACGCGTTCTTTGGCTTTCCTCTCAAGCGATTCCCTTTCCTCTGTGGTGATGGGATCGGCTTCACGGACTTCGGGCAAGGCTGTGCTGGTTACGTTTTTTTTCTCTTCGGCCGGGGTTAAGGCTTCATGCTCCTCGTTCACCGAGTTGCTGATCTCGGTAACCGTATCGGCTTTCTCAGCCGATCCTTTCCCGGGCCCGTCCTCAAGGTTGAAACGGATAATATTCCTTGGCTCCCCGCTGCCGCTGTTCGAAACAGGCGGGTTTGGCGGTACCTTTTCGGGCGTCCGGGGCCTGACCAGCCTAATGCCTCCCTCATCTCCATTGTCCTCATCTGCATCGAGTTCAGGGTCGCGGGCCGGTCGCGTCGGACGGGGAGGGGCCACCTCCACGGCATCCTTGTTCTCATCGCCGCCATAAAGGGTTTTCACCAATTTGGGCGGCACCTCGATCTTTTCCTTGTCGAAGCCGGTGGCCACCACGGTCACGCTGACCTTGTCGCCGAGCTGTTCGTCGCGCCCGGCACCCCAGATCACCTCGACCTGCGGGCCTGCTTCATCGATAATATATTCGGTGATCTCGGTGATCTCGTCCATCGATATCTCCTTCTGCCCGGAGGAAAGGTAGAGGAGGATGTTGTCGGTGCCCCTGACATCGTTGTCGTTGAGCAGGGGCGACTTGAGCGCATCTTCAATGGCGCGCCTGGCCCTGTTTTCGCCTTCGGCAATGCCGGTACCCATGATGGCAACGCCACTGTTCTTCATCACCGTGTTCACATCCTTGAAGTCGATGTTCACATAGGCCTTCACGGTGATCAGTTCGGCGATACCCTTGGCGGCCGTGAGCAATACGTTGTCGGCGTTCTTGAAGGCTTCCGAAAGGCCCAGGTCGCCGTAAAGCTCGCGCAGCTTGTCGTTGCTGATGATAAGCACGGCGTCGGCATACTTGCGGAGTTCCTCGATGCCTTTCTCGGCCTGCTGCTTCCGCTTCCTGCCTTCGAAACTGAAGGGCAGGGTTACGATGGCCACCACCAGGATCTTGTTCACCTCCTCATCCTCGAGGTCGATCTCCTTGGCGATCCGTGCGATTACCGGAGCCGCTCCCGTACCCGTGCCACCACCCATGCCTGCGGTGATGAAAAGCATCTCGGTATTGCTCGAGAGGATCTTCTTGATCTCTTCCGCTTTTTCATTGGCAGCCTTTTCCGCTACCAGGGGCACAGAGCCGGCGCCAAGCCCTTTTTGCCCCAGGCTGATCTTGTTGGGCACGGGGCTCATGTCGAGGGCCTGGGCATCGGTATTGCACACGATGAAGTCGACACCCCTGATCCCCTGCCGGTGCATGTGGTTGACTGCATTGCTTCCGCCACCGCCGACACCGAGCACCTTGATGATCGACGACTGGTTCTTCGGCATTTCGAATTTGATCATATCCTCCATATTGGTCAATTAAATTTAGGTGAATAAAATGCGTTCTATTTTTGTTCTTTTTCTTTTTATCAACTGCCCGCTGTTGATTAATCAGTCGAGCTGGTCCTTTTCGAACCATTCCTGGATGGTCCTCAGGAAGCTGGCCTGCCGCGGTTGTTTTTCCGGCTTCTGCTTCCCCTTTTTCTTATCTCCCTGCTGAATCCTTTCCTTCTCCTTATCGAGCCTGGCAATACCCTCGATCACGAGGCCGATGCCGGTTGAGTACATCGGGCTGGCCATCTCGTCGGGGACTTCCTGCGAAAGGTGTTCGTTGGGGTACCCGATACGGGTGTCCATGCCCGTGACAAACTCAGTGAGTTGCACCAGGTGCTTGAGCAGCGCTCCGCCGCCGGTGAGCACGATGCCGCCGATCAGCTTCTTTTCGTATCCCGAATTCTTGATCTCGTAATGGATGTGGTCGATGATCTCTTCCATCCTGGCCTGTATGATGCTGGCCAGGTTGCGCAGGGTGATCTCCTTTGGCGGCCTGCCCCTGAGCCCCGGGATGGCCACCACCTCTTCGTCGCGGTTTTCGCTTGCCAGGGCCGAACCAAACTTGATCTTCAGCTCTTCGGCGTGCTTCTTGATAATGGTGCAGCCTTCCTTCACATCCTCGGTGATGATGTCGCCGCCGAAGGGGATCACCGCAGTATGCCTGATGATACCGTCCTGGAAGATTGCAATGTCGGTGGTGCCGCCACCGATATCCACTAGGGCCACGCCGGCTTCCTTCTCTTCCTCGTTGAGCACCGCCTCAGCCGAAGCAATGGGCTCCAGGATGAGGTCCACCACCTCCAGGCCTGCCTTGCGCACACATTTGTATATATTCTTGGCAGCCGCCGTCTGACCGATGATGATATGGAAGTTCGCCTCCAGCGAATTGCCCAGCATGCCCACAGGCTGCTTGATGCCCTGCTCGGCATCCACGATGTATTCCTGCGGGATCACGTCGATGATCTCCTCGCCGGGGGCCATGTTGAGGTTGTACATGTTGCTGTTCAGGGTTTCGATATCCTGCTGGCTGATCTCCTCGTCCACATTCTTGCGGATGATGCTCCCGTGGTGCTGGAGGCTCTTGATATGCTGGCCGGCAATGCCCACATTCACGTATTTGATGTCGACCCCCGACTTCTGTTCGGCCTGCTCAATGGCGATCTTGATGGAGTTCACGGTGTTTTCGATGTTGGAAACTACACCGCGCTTCACCCCTATGGATTCGGTACGCCCATGGCCGAGGATCTCTATCTTCCCGTGCTCGTTCTTCCTGCCGACTATCGCTGCGATCTTCGTTGTACCGATATCCAGTCCTACAATAATTTCAGAGTTTTCCATGGTCTTATTTTTTTGAACAGATTACTTGGTTTTGGTATCTGAGGTCGATGGTGCTGTATGGGATCCATCCAGCCTTGCCGGCCCCTTCCCTATAATAGGTTGTCAGTTTTTCGAACTTTTCCTCCATCGCGTCGAATTCCCCGAAGATGATGGTGTTATCGCCAACCACCGGAACGAGCTTCACCATGCCGGGCTTTTCGACATATATCTGCGATATGAGCGCGTTAAGGAAGGCTGAGCTCCTGATATGCCCGGCCATCATGAACAGCCCTTGCAGCATGCCCGGCTCGCTGATGGAGTCGATGTGTATGGCTTCCTTTCCAATACTCTTAAGTCCGTCGCGGATATTGCCGGAGGCGATGAGCACCCTGCCGGGATGGCCCTGGTTGACCGGCATCAGCCATCCCCCTGAATCGATATAGTAGCTCATCGCGTTCCTGTTGATGATCCTGATGACGGGTTCCCGGAGGGAGATGCCGATATGGATGTTACCATCGATATGGGCCTGGATATCGGATTTCGCGATGTAAGGTATCTTTTCGAGCACACGGTGGATATGCAGCAGGTCGATCTCGCCGAGCGTTTTTCCCTCCGGGCTTCCGCATTCCGAAACGATCTGCGCTTTGATCTCTGCGGCCGTGGTGAGAGGGTTGATGTTCAGGCTTTCGATCTCCACGGTAAACTCATGGCACTGGGTTTCTTCATGTTTCTGACCCGCCAGCACCATGGCTGCCCCGACCCCGAGGATCAGCGCAATCCAGAACAATATTTTCAATATCCTGATCATTTTCTTTCCAGTAGTTTATCCCTGATGGAGCCCGTGAGCTGGTCGATATCGCCGGCTCCCATCGTGATGAGCACTTCCGGCCTGCGCGAGGCGATCTCGGCCGGAAGGTTCTCCTTCTTGCATATGCTTTTCGGCAGCTTGCCGATCCTGTCGAGCAACATCCCGGCATCCACCCCTGGCAGGGGCTCTTCCCTGGCGGGATAGATCTCAAGGAGGATCAGCTCGTCGAGGGCTTCCAGGCTCCTGGCAAAGCCATCGGCCAGGTCGCGCGTACGGCTGTAAAGGTGGGGCTGAAATACCCCGGTGATCTTTTTTCCAGGGTACAGGGCCCTCGCCGTAGCGATACAGGCGTCGATCTCCTCCGGGTGGTGTGCGTAGTCATCGATGAATACCAGCCCGGCTTCATCGATGAGGTACTCGAAACGCCTCTTCACGCCCCTGTACGATTCCAGGCCTGCCTTCACCGCGCCCATGCCCATACCCGCGCTGAGGCAGGCTGCAGCCGCGGCTGCGGCATTTTCGGCGTTGTGCCTTCCGGGGGCCAGCATCCTGATGGATGTGGTGTCATGGCCATCCGACAGTTCAAAATGGAAACGTTGTCCTTCCACCCGCACATTGCTGATGCGCAGCGATGCTCCGGTGCCGTGACCATAGGTTACGGTGTTTTGTGGCAGGCTGAACATATGCTGCACCCCTTCGTGCACCACCAGCGTACCCCCGGGCCTGATGCGTTCGATGAAACCCGAGAATGACCTCCTGAGCGCATCCTCCGAACCGTAAATGTCGAGATGATCGGCCGATACCGCCGACACCACCGCGATCCACGGCTTCAGGTAGTGGAATGAACGGTCGTATTCATCGGCTTCAGCCACCAGGAAACGGCTTTCAGGGTCGTCGAGCAGGTTGCTGTCATAGTTGTTCATGATGCCTCCGATGAAGGCTGTCACCGCTGTTCCGCTGCTGTGGAGGATATGCGCGATCATCGACGAGATGGTGGTCTTGCCATGCGTGCCGGCCACCGCGAGGGTATCGAAATCCTCTGCGATCATGCCCAGCACCTCAGCGCGCTTCCTCACCACGAAGTCCACCTCCCTGCAATAGGTCAGCTCCCGGTTCGTCGATGGGATGGCAGGGGTATAGATCACCAGCCCGGCATCGCAGGGGATATATGCCGGGTCGTCGCGGTAGTGTACATTCATACCTTCCGTTTCAAGCTGCATGGTCAGCGGTGTCCTGGCATGGTCGTAACCCGAGACCTCCTTACCCTGGCGGCGGAAATACCTCGCCAGGGCGCTCATGCCGATCCCGCCGATGCCCAGCATATAGATGGTATTGGTCTTCAGGTTTTCGTTCATCGTTCAAGCAGTTTGATCACTTCATCTACAATTTCTTCCGTGGCTGCGGGCCTGGCCATTTCCCTGATGTTCTTTTTCATTCTTTCCTGCCTTGCACTGTCACTCAGAAGCCCGCCGAGCATTTGCTGCAGCTTTTCGCCGAGCTCTCGGTCGCGCAGCAGCATGGCGGCATCCTTTTCTTCCAGCGCTTGCGCATTCCTTGTCTGGTGGTCCTCGGCGGCCGAAGGGAGCGGCACCAGGATCGCCGCCTTTCCGGCAATGCAGAGTTCGGAGATGGCGATGGCGCCGGCCCTGGAAACCACCACATCCGCCACCGCGTAGGCCAGGTCCATTCGCTGGATGAACTCATGGATCTTCAGCCTTTCCGGCATATTGCCCGGGAGCCCGGAACCGGCGGCCCTGGCATTTTCGAGAAATGGCCGGCCGCACTGCCAGATGATCTGTACATCTTCTTTCAGGATACCCTCAAGCTGCCCGGCCAGGGCAAGGTTTATGGATCGCGCACCCTGGCTGCCGCCCACGAAAAGCACTGTTTTCATTCCTTCCTTAAGCCCGAAATGGGCCAGCCCTTCGGCCCGCTTCCCTTCGAGCGAAAGGATATCTTTCCTCACCGGATTGCCGGTGATGACGATCTTCCCGGCAGGGAAATATTTTTCCATGCCCTCGAAGGCCACGCAGATGGTATCGACCGACCTGGCCAGGATCTTGTTGGTGATGCCGGGGTAGGAGTTCTGTTCCTGTATCAATGACGGGATACCACGGCGTGAGGCCGCCCGCAGCAGCGGGCCGCTTGCATAACCACCTGTGCCGATGGCTACATCGGGCCCGAATTCCCTGATGATCAGGTGTGCCTTCAGCATGCTCGACACGAGCTTGAAGGGGAACGACAGGTTCCTGAGGCTAAGCTTGCGCCGGATCCCGCTGATCCACAAACCCCTGATGGGATAGCCTGCTGCCGGCACCTTCTCCATCTCCATGCGGCCCCTGGCCCCCACGAAGAGGATCTCGGCCTCGCCCAGCCTGCTTCTCAGCCCGTCGGCAATGGCTACCGCGGGAAAGATATGGCCCCCGGTGCCCCCTCCGCTGATGATGATCCTATGCTTCTGCCGCGACATATTCTTCAATGTTTTCTGGTTTTGTATCAATTTCCCTGCTTACACTCAGGATGATCCCCAGGGCGATGCTCGTGAACCATATCGAGGTGCCCCCCATGCTGATCAGGGGCAGTGGCTGACCGGTAACGGGGATCAGGTTCACGGCAACAGCCATGTTGATCATGGCCTGGAATACCAGGCTGAACCCGACACCGACGGTCATGAAGGCCCCGAAATTCCGTGGTATCTTCGACACGATGCGTACTACCCTGAAGAATAGGATCAGGTAAAGCAGCACAAGGAAACCTCCGCCCACGAGGCCGTATTCTTCGATAAAGATGGCGAAGATGAAGTCGGAATAGGGGTGGGGGAGGAAATTCCGCTGGGTGCTGTTGCCCGGGAACTTGCCGATCACCCCGCCGGAGGCGATGGCGATCTTGGCCTGCTCCACCTGGTAGTTCTTGTCGCTGTCGACATCCTCCTTGTCGAAAAATCCCATGATCCTTGCTTCCCAGGTGTTGGCCCTGGGCAGCACCTCGGGATAAGCCCGGGCCACGACCAGCAGCAACACGAAGGCCAGCAGGCCGATACCAAGGAGCGAGAGGATATATTTCATGCTCACCCTCCCGATGAACATCAGCACAAGGCTGGTGGCAAAGAGCATGGCGGCGGTGGAGAAGTTGGCCGGCAGGATAAGCGCACAAACGATCAGTACCGGGATCATGATCGGCACGAAGGCCGATTTGAAATCCTTGATGCGGTCCTGCTTCTTGCTGAGCATCCTGGCCAGGTACATGATGAGGGTCAGCTTGGCGAGGTCGGAGGTCTGGAAGGTGAGTCCAAAGGGCAATGGCAGCACCCGCTTGGCCTCGTTGAGATCGAGACCCACGAAGAGGGTGAGCACCAGCAGCGGAACGGCGATCCACAGGGCCACCTGGAAGATACGGCTGAAATAGGTGAACTTGACCAGGTGGGTAAGGTACATGATCAGGAAGCCGAAAAGCAGGATGATGAAATGTTTCAGCATGTAATACTCGGTATTGCCTTCCTGGTATTTGTATGCCAGGGTGCCCGTGGAGCTGTAGACCGTCAGCAGGGAAAATACCGACAGCAGGATGACCACTGCCCAGATCACCTTATCGCCCCTGATATTGCCGAGTATGCGTGTCATATTATATTATTGTTACAGGTTGTTTACCGATGCCTTGAACTGCATGCCGCGGTCCTCGAAATTCTCGAACAGGTCGAAACTGGCACAGGCCGGCGAAAGCAGCACGGTGTCGCCTTTTTTGCCAAGGTATAATGCCGTTTGCACAGCCACGTCCATCGATCGTGTTTCGATGAGCGTATCCACAACACCTGAAAATGCCTCTTTCAGCCGCTCGTTGTCCTTGCCCAGGCATACAATGGCCTTCACCTTGGCCCTCACCAGGTCGGTCAGCATGCCGTAGTCGTTGCCCTTGTCGATGCCCCCCGCGATCCAGATCACGTTTTTCTGCATGCTCTCGAGGGCATACCAGGCGGAATTGACATTGGTGGCCTTGGAATCGTTGATGAACTCGATGCCCTGGATCACCGCCACATGCTCCAGGCGGTGTTCAATATTCTGGAAATCGGAAAGGCACTGCTGGATATGCTCCTTCCTTATCCCGAGCAGCCGGCCGGTGATGGCGGCGGCCATGGAATTATAAATATTGTGCTTTCCCT
>JAXGTH010000118.1:0-8414 GCA_040775045.1 Bacteroidales bacterium | reverse complement strand
TCTGAGCACAAAATCAGCCTATTTTTAAGTGTACCTGGTCAATACGGTTTTCGCTGGCCTGCAGGATGGTAAAGGAAAAATGACCGATGATGATCACTTCGTTAAGTTCGGGTATACTTTCGTGGTTATTGATAATAAATCCCGCAACTGTCTCATAATCATCTGACTGTGGTAGGTTCAGGTTATATTTCTCGTTCAGGTAGTCGATCTCGAGCCGGCCTGAAAAAATAAATTCATGATCGGATACCTTTCTTTCATAGAATTCATCTTCGTCATATTCGTCATCAATTTCACCGAAGATCTCCTCGATGATATCTTCCATGGTCACAATGCCGGCTGTTCCGCCGAACTCGTCAACCACAATGGCAATGCTCTTATGTTGTTTAAAGAACATTTTCAGCACATCATTGGCCAGCATGGTTTCCGGTACATAGAATACCGAACGGGTGATCGCCTTAATATCCTCAGGCTTCCTGAACAGGTCGGAGGAGTGGATATAACCGATGATGTTATCGATGGACTCCCTGAAAACCAGTATTTTTGAGTATCCGGTCTCGATAAAGGTATTCTTAAGTACATCAAGGGTTTCTTTTTCATCCACTGCCGTGATATCCGTACGGGGGACCATACAGGCCCTGAGCTTCACATTGGTGAAGTCGAGTGCATTCTGGACCATCTGGATTTCCTGCAGCACATCCTCGCTGTGCTCCGGTTTTTCGGAATTGAAATTCCGGATATAATCCGTCAGGTCGATCGCCGAAAAGGCATAATTCTGTTTAAGCGACCTCAGTCCGAAGAATATCCTGAGTATCCAGGCCCCAATTCCCGTAAAAAGATAAATGACAGGAATGAATAGGTAGTAGAAAACAAATACCGGTACGGCAAAGATCTTCAGGATGGCATTGGGATTTTGTCTGAAGAGCATTTTGGGCAGGAATTCTGCAGTGATCAGGATGAGCGTGGTAGCCACGATGGTCTGGATGATCAGCACAAGAATGTCAGACCCTGTTTTATCGGGAAACATCCCGGCAATGGGGCCCTCAAGCAGGTCGGCCATGGCAATCCCGTAGATAACAAGGGCAATGTTGTTGCCGAGCAACATGGCACCGATAAAACGGGCGGGATGATGGTTGAAGCGCGAGAATATCCTGCCGGAAAGAAAACCGCGGGCCTTGTCAAGTTCGATCTTGAGGTTATTGGCGCTGACGAAGGCGATTTCCATGCCCGAAAAGAATGCAGATAACACAATGGTGACCAGGATGATGAGCGCATTGTCCATTTTTCGCGTTATACCGTTTTACTCATCTTCTTCAACCTCGATTTCACCGGAAGGGTTGATGATGCGACGTTTTGAGAAATCCTGTTCGGCTTCGAGCCCGTCGCCGTACATCACTCCGTTATCGGAGGTGATCTTGACGAACTTGTTCGAAAAGATCAACTCTTTTTTCATATCCCAGATCAATTCTTCGGTATCGAGCCGTTCGCCGGTTTCATAGTTGATCACTACCACGTTATTCCTTGCTTCCATCAATTGTTTCTCCCGATAATGAATGCCGTAATTTCCGGTGATGGTGGAAGTGATGTTAAAGGCCGAATCGTAAAATTCCACCCTGAAACCCTCAGGGAATACCATGCTTGGGTCGTCGCCTTCAAATGCGTGCATAACTGGCCCTGTCAAGCGAACCTGTACCATAGCCGATTCGCTGAAAGTGAAGTCGATGTTCCTCGCCGAAATATCGGGCAGGGAATCGTTGAAGTCGATGGCAGCGATATCCTTCAGCTCGTTCTTACAGGCAAGGAGCATGAACAGCATTGAAAGCACAAGTATGCTTGCGGGGGCTGGGATGATCCTGTGTTCCTTAAAAAGGGACTTCAAAGCCTTTATACATTAGTTTGTCCTGGCTGCCCTGACCGTTGTTTTTTCGTTGATCCAGCACTCGACGGTATACTCATCGCCCTCGTTGAGGTTATGAAAGAAAATATCCTCCTTGGGCGGAAAATATATGGAGTACGACCGTATCCTGTCAGTGGCAACATCTGCCACGCCGGGATCGACCTGCATGGCCTTGTAATATTTATCTACCGCAACCCAGTAAATAGCTTTCTTTTCGATTTCCGTGGAGTTGCACAGTTTACCACTTGCGGCATACATGTCGCCGATCATGATATATGCATTTCCGTTGGCGGGGCGTTCTTCAATACTTTTCAAAGCATAGCTCCTTGCGGAACTGAAACTTTCGAGACTTCTGTAGCATTCTGCAAGGTAGAGGTAAACGTCGGCCCTGGTATCGCTGTCGTCGATATTAGTTGCTTCTTTAAGGTAGTCGATGGCTTCGCCGTACTTTTGGTTTTTCATCAGCATTTTGCCGATGAGGTAAGCCGATTCAGGTGAAGGTTCCAGCTCGTAAAGCTTGACCGTGGCGTCGAAATACAGGCGGTCGTCGGTACATTTTTTCCGGTCGAGCAGGGAGGTAAGCTTTTTGAGCATCTTGAGATCGGATGGGTTTTCGCTGAATTTTGGCGTATAGATCTTGATGATGGCCTCACAGGTGGCAAAAGGTTCAAAGATGAGGTCGATATTCCCCCTCACGTTTTCCCAGTTCGCAATTTTACCTGCATCTCCCTTGCTGGCTTCAAGATTACTTTCGATGATCTTGCCGCAGATGTCATAATTGTCAAAGATCACATCCTCGGGGAGTTTGCCCTCGTCGATCATCTTCTTGGTGGCCCGCATCAAGAATACCAGCACATCGGGATAGGATTCATTTCCTTCGAGTTCCACCGATCTGCTGAGGATCGCATAGGCTTCCTCGTAATCCGTTGTCCTGAGCATGTACAGGTCAACACCCTTTCGCCCGAGCACATAACCTTCCTTTTCAAAATATTCGATGCGTTTGTCGTACATCAGCATCAGGGTATCGATCAGATCATTCTTGGCCTTGGTGTCCTTTTCACGCTTGATGAAGTGGGTAAGCATCTTGGCCCCGTCGACAAAAGTGCTCAGCCTGGCACCCGGGCAATTATGAAATACCTTCTTCCACGGGCCGTATGCATCTTTTACGGCCGGGCTCTTATAACCGCTGTTTTTCCACTGCTTGAAAAACTCGGTATAGAGGGAGAGGTTCATGATGCATTCAATGCTGTCCTCGGGTGTTGCGCCAAATTTTCCTGTTTCCTGTGCCGATATTTTCGTGGATACGGCAAGGCCCGAGAAAAAGGCCAGGATCAGCACAAATGAAATGGATCTAGTTTTCATTATCATGTATTTTGATTGCTATCTGTATTTACTTCTTACAAACCATCGTTCGTATATCGAGAGCCCGAAGGTAAATTTATAAAAATTTTCCTGCACGAGCTTGTCCTCGACCGTTCCCTTGTTGCCGAATTCAAATGCAAAGTTAAGCATTGATTTAGAGCGTTTGAACGGAAAACCAAGTCCAAAACTTATACCAAACTCTTTGATCGGCCTGTTATTGATGTCAAGATAGGTATTTTCGTAACGAAATCCAAGCCTGTATTTCAGGCGCTGGAAATATGAACTGATGCTGTTATGGTCAGGGGTGTATTCCCCGCCTACATGAAAGGAAAAACTGTTCTGCAGGGAATCGCTCCTGCCATATGAGCGGAATTCCTTCCAGTTTCTCCAGTTCACGTCCATGCTTACCAGGAACTGGTCTTTCTTTTGCAGCGAAATGCCCGCCCCTGCCCCGACCGGGAACTCGAGCATCCCTTTATCCGAAGGATCATATGCTACCGTATCCCTGGGCAGTTCGATGTTGTTGTCGCCCCCGAAATAGTTCTGGACAATATATTTCCTGGTCGTGCTGATATCCATCCCTGGTTTGAACACCAGTCCCGTACCAAGTTCCATCCCGTTCTTCAGCGGGATGAAATACTGGACCCCCAGATCGAACATCACATCCGAAATATGGTCATAATTGTCGACACGTGTGCTCACCATGGTCAGCGAGTCCGGAAAGGTGACCCTTCTCCGCCTGTCGATCAGGCCCCAGACATAAGACGAATTGATCCCAACAGACAACCTGTCGCTGATCCTGAACGCATTGCCAAAATGGACCTGGTTGAGCCCCCCTGCCCCTTCATAAATGAAACGCACCCTGCCCACCTCGGGCACGACTTTCTCTTCGGTCACGCTGTATCCCACATTACTGAATGGGATCAGCCCGAAACTGGCCCTCCACCACCTGGTCACCGGTGTACCGAACAAGATATATCCAAGCGAGGCATAATCGGCGTTTTCGCTGATCTCGGTGGTTTTAAGCGTGGTATATGAACCCAGGGCCGAAACATCAAAGAGAAATGACGTGGAATCAAAGCCTGTGTAGGAAGCCGGATTCTTGATGTTGAGAAAGTTGTCGCTCCTGATGGCCAGCCCCACATTGCCCATCCCCGACAGGGTTGTGCTGTAATTGTTGTGCCACAGTTCACCGACCCCGTAACGTGAATAGGGCGAACTGATCCTTGCCTGTGCCCGCAGGCTTTCTGTCGAGAGCGACAGGATAAGCAAAACCAGAACGAAGACGGCAGCGTTATTTTTTGTCATTAAACGCGAGTATTAGGTTGAGGCCGGTTAAAACGATGTTAGGGACTGCAAAGATGTTATTTTTTAACATTTTGTCAAAATAATGGCTGTCGCCCCCGCTTAAAATTATTGTTAAATTTTCATAACGGTCAAGATATCGGGCCATAATGCCTTCCACTTCGGCCTTCACCCCGTTGATCACTCCCGATTGGATCGACGCTTCAGTGGTATCGCCTGTGAGTGGGGCTTCAGCTATTGCTTGTATTAACGGAAGTTTGTCGGTAAAAGTATGCAGGGCCTTGAAACGCAGCCTGATGCCCGGTGAGATGCTTCCACCCTGGTAGGTTCCCCCGGCATCGATCAGGTCGTAGGTGATGCATGTACCCGCCTCGATCACGAGCACATCTTTCGCGGGGAAAAGATGACTGGCCGCCACCACGGCCGCAATACGGTCGATACCCAGGGTGTTGAAGGTCCTGTACCGGTGCTGTACCGGATACTTTGTGTAGGGACCGGGGATCAGCAGGTGCAGGTATGCCGGGAACCATTCACCGATGTCGTCTGGCAGGTCCCTCACCGAACCGATGATACATGATCGTATTCCCGGGAAGCGAACCAACAGGTTTTCTGCCATGGCACGGTCAAAGTCTGCATGTTGTTCCGTGAAAATGATCCGGTCCTTTTCGAAGACCGACGCCTTCGCAAAACTATTCCCTACATCGATAACGAGGTTCATATGGCCCCTGAACGGATTGAAAATCTGGGCAAAGGTAGGCATTTTATGGCGGCAATGTACGGGAAATGCATACTTATTAACAATGGTAAATTGTAAAAAACTATGATAATCAATGCATTATGCCAAAATTAACAAAAAGGTTTCATAAATTGAATTTCTGTTTTATCTTTGCAATCGCTTAACCGCACAGGGTGCCATAGCTCAGTAGGTAGAGCAACGGACTGAAAATCCGTGTGTCCTTGGTTCGATTCCGAGTGGCACCACCCTGGAAAAAACCCCGCTTTTCGGCGGGGTTTTTTCATTTGAAATTCTGTATGATGTATTTTAAACGGGCGATACTGGCTTTACGCCTTTTTACAATTCCCTGATCTTGATGTTCCTGAACCACACGTCATCGCCATGGTCCTGCAGCACGATATAGCCTTCAGATGCCGGGTTTACGAATGTTTCGTAGTCCTTGAACTTACTGTTGGCTACCATGTTCTTCCAGTCGTCGGTCCAGAGGTGGTATTCCAGCACATTTTCGCCGTTCATACTGTGCACCACGGTGCCCTTGTAGACCATGATCCTGGCCTGGTTCCATTCGCCTGCCGGTTTTACGGCTTCGGGTTTTCCGGGAATAAGGTCGTACAGGGCTCCGGCCTTCCGGTTCCCGTCGACGCCCAGGTTGCTGTCGGGATGCCTTTCATTGTCGAGGATCTGCATTTCGGGGGCATTCTTCCATACCGGCTCCCCGGGGATCTCCTGGGCAAGGTAGAAGATGCCGCTGTTGCCGCCTTCCGAGACTTTCCATTCGAGGGAGAGTTCGAAATTGCCGAACTTGCGGTCGAAAAGGATATCTCCCCCTCCGCCGGCCTCGCCACGGCCCGACCCGATCACATGGAGTGTGCCGTCAACGACTTCCCAACCCTTTTCAGGGAAGGTTTCACCGTTATATGAGCGCCATCCGTCGCTGGTCAGCCCATTGAACATCAGGATCCAGCCGTCGTCAAGCTCCTGCTTGCTGAGGGTGTTGGGTTTCTGGGGGCCTTCCACCACTATGGCTTCCTCCCCTTCGGTTTGCTCTTGTGTTCCCTGGAAGTTGCAGCCCGCGAGCAGCAATGCAAGGACCACCAATGTCGTCATGATGTTTTTCATCTTTATCTGTTTTTGGTTGTTCGTACTATAGTTTCCAGCCTTCACGATAGGTATGCCTGATGTATTCCTCGGCAGCAGGCCTGGCCTTGATGGTGGCATACTGGGTATCGAAGTGCGGATGGCCGTTGATCACGGTGAACTTGTCGGTGGTTACCACCCTGATCTCGTCCCCGTCGTCGATATTGGTGATCCGCATGTTCTCGCCATCCCATTTCAGCCTGCGCTTGAGGTCCTGCAGGCGGATGGCCAGGTTACCCATTACCACCACTTCGTTCATGGGGCCTGCATACCCGAAGTTGGAACTGCATTCCACCCGGCCTTCCCTGTCTTCCTTGCATGCCCTGATCCAGTCGGCTTCGTGGCCACCCTGCATGGCATCCTTGATCCTCCTGAGGCTGGGTTCGGGACGCACATAGCTGTTATCAAGTTCTTCGGGCAGCAGCTTCGGGTTGAGACCGTAAGCGCCGCAGATCAGTTTTCCTTTGGTTCCGATGAACAGGCATCCGCCGCTCCAGTCGCCCATGGGTTCTCCGTCGGGCAGCTCCTCGGGGCGCGGGGGCAGCAGGCCACCGTCGTACCAGCTCACCTTTACCGGAACCAGCTTGATCTTCCCGTGTTTCCCCCTGTCGGGGAATTCATAGTGTACGGCGGAGCCGATGGGCGCACTCTCGGTGTTCACCTGTGTGGAACTGCCTTAGAGGTACTCGGGATTCCCCAGCCTCAAAGCCTTGTATACCGGGTCGAAGATATGGCATCCCATATCGCCAAGTGCCCCTGTACCGAAATCCCACCATGCACGCCAGTTCCATGGATGGTACACCGGGTTGTAGGGCCGCCAGGGTGCAGGTCCGATGAACAGGTCCCAGTCGAGGGTTTCGGGTACCGAAGGCGTGTCGGCCGGCCTTTCCAGGCCCTGTGGCCAGATGGGCCTGTTGGTCCATGCATAGGCTTCCGTAACCTCTCCGATGGCCCCGTCCCAGATCCATTCACAGATCTGGCGGATACCGTCGGCCGAATTGCCCTGGTTCCCCATCTGGGTGGCCACACCGGTTTCCCTGGCCAGCTCGGTGAGCATCCTCGATTCGTAAACCGAATGGGTAAGCGGCTTTTGCAGGTATACATGCTTGCCCATCTTCATGGCATGGGCTGCCGTGACAGCATGGGTATGGTCGGGAGTGGCGATGACCACAGCATCGATCTTGTCGCCCATCTCATCGAACATCTTCCGGTAATCCTTATACTTGCGGGCTTCCGGGTATTTGTCGAAAAGCCCTGCCGCATAATACCAGTCGACATCGCAAAGGGCCACGATGTTCTGGCTGCTGCAATTGTTGATGTTGGTACCGCCTACGCCCCCCACGCCTATACCGGCGATGTTGAGCTTGTCGCTCGGGACAAGGTGCCCCAGCCCGCTGATGACATGGCTCGGCAGGATGGTGAACCCGGCGGTGGCCAGGGACACATTCCCGATGAACTTCCTGCGGCTCATGCCTTTGGTCTTGTTTTTTTCCATAGGATCAGGTATTAATAGGGTTAATTTATCTTGACGGCTTCTCCGCTCTGTGCGCTCTCGAATGCTTTTTCAATGATAAAGATAACATCTCTTGCCTGTTTGGGGCTCACCACGGGGGCATTATTTTTTCGCAGGACGTCGTGCACGTTTTCATAAAACGCCATATAGTCCCCGTTTTCGGTCGGTACCCTGCCCCCGTCATCCAGTACCCCGTAAAACCATGGTTTGTCGGCACCCCAATGATCCCCAACCGGCATTTTTCCTGCCTTAAGCTCAGCTTCCTGCGGGTCGATGCCTTCTTTAATGAAGGTTCCCTTATCGCCTCTGACTATGAACCTGGGCCCGGGCTCCTTCACCATCATCCCTGCCGTGAGTACTACGTCCGTACCGGGATATGTCCTCACTCTCCTGAAATAATCGTCGACCGGGCTGCCCGGCCTCTCGGCCCGGATCTCTGCCCTCAGCCCGGAAGGAGGTCCAAAAAG
>JAXGTH010000117.1:0-8509 GCA_040775045.1 Bacteroidales bacterium | reverse complement strand
TACCTCGACCATACGGAGATCAGCTACCGGTTCGGCGAGGCCGGATATCTGGGCAGCATTATGTTGTTCAATGCATCGGGCCGCATGGTCCGACACCTGGTGAACAATGAATTGCTGGGCACCGAAGGCAGCTACAGCTGGGACGGAACGTGTGATGACAGGACAAAGGCAACTGCCGGGATCTATGTGATCCTGGTAGAACTCGTCGACCTGAATGGTAAAGTGTTGAGGCACAAGCGCACAGTGGTGATTGCCCCCTGATGTTATACGTTTACCTGTTGTTCTTGCTGATCCTGAACTGGACGAAAGTCTGCAGGTAGATGTTGCGCACCACGCCGTCGATGTACTTGTAGTTCTTACGGTATATCGACCGCAGTCCCGTGGTGAGGCTGAGCCCGAAATTCAGGCGTTGTTCGGTCAGGTATGTCGTTCCGAGCATCAGGCCGTAATCCCATCTGTTGAGTTCGCTGCTCTGGTCGAAGGGTTCGTCCTCCACCGTGGTGAAAGGATGCTTCGGATCGCCTACTTCAATATCGGCAAAGCCCGTGTTATTGCCCTCGATGAGGTAAGAGAAATAACCACCGAACATGAGCAGGAATCGCTTGCTGAGATTATAGGATGCGTAAAGCGGAATGTCGAGGTAACGGTTGTCGAACTTGCCGTCGACCCAGCCTCGGTATATCGTATGGGCCTCTGAGGGAATGGTGTCGGTGGGCGTGATGGTGTTGTACTTATACACGGTATCGCCCGACACGGGGGTATGGAATTTCGAACCCTTGTATGAATAGAGGAATTCGCCGTGCAGGGCCCAGCGCGTACCGAGGTCATAGGCAAAATACATGCCGAGCATCGGTCCGACGCCAAGGCTGCCCTTGGCCCCTTTCTCCGCAACACCGTATGGCGTCCCTATGTTGAGCCCGCCCTTGATCCCGAATTCCATTTCCTGGGCCCGGGACGGATATGCTGCAATGATAAGCCATAACAGCATGGCTGTCAATACGATTGGTCTCATAAGTCGTTCGCCGGCAATAACTTGCCTTATATTTTGGTTACTCAAAGGTAAACGTAAAATCGTCGATATACAGGGTACTTCCTACGCCACCCAGGAAATATTCGCCCCCGGCACTGGCTGCAAACACCACATCGATGGTATCGGGATCCAGGGCTGAGAAATATACCACCTCCAGATCGAAGAAAGTATATTCATCGATAAGGTCGGTGGTTCGGTAAATGGCTTCGCCGATCTTGTCCCTTTTCTTTTCAGAAACATTCCAGCGCGAAAGGGTGGTCCTCAGCTCACATGAATCACCATCAACCCCCATATACTTATAATACCCCTGGAACCTCACGGGTCGGGACTTGTAAGGGACCCCGCTGATCAGGCTCTTGAGCGGATTCTGCAGGTTGACCGTGAATACGCCCGTTGAAACGCTCCCCGTAAGCAGGGGCATTCCAATGGCTTCGTTGGTCACGGCTTTGGCGGCATAGTTACCGGAATGCGCATCGTCCGATTTGAACAACAGCACCGGGTAAACATCCGGGTTGAGGTCGACCACCTTGTTGGCCGAAGCCCAGACTCCTTCAGGGGCCGGGTTTTCGTAGTTGGGATAGGTGATCCACTCCTCGAAGCCCATATTGGGCAGTACATTGGCAGCCCTCATCGTGAATGCTTTTGGGGAAGAGTTGCCGCTGCTGCCATTGGCGTTCACGGCCCGCATACGGACATAATAGGTTTCGCCCGGCGTAACCCCTTCAACGATGAACATGCCGTTGATGGGAACCTCCTTGTTGTCATACGAAGGAAGGATGCTGGTAAAACCCTGGTCGGTAGCCACATCGGCAACATAAGCCGTGGCACCGACCACCCCGATCCAGTTCACATAGAAATAATCGCCGTAGACATGCAGTGCATCACTCACTGTGGGAGCCTGCGGGGGATTCCCCTCATCATCATTCTCGTCCTTCTTGCACGCAGTGATCAGGATGCCTGCCGCCAGCAAGGCTATCAGGAAAAAATTAAGCTTATAAAGTTTCATGACCTGGTTTTTTGGTTTTTATCTGCTGATGATAAACTGCCCGGATCCGGTTTTCCGGTTCTTTTCAAAAATGGCAAAATAATACGTACCGGAGGCAAAAGCGCTGACATCGATATGATGTTCGTTGCCCCTGACCCGGGCGGTATACAGCACCTGCCCCTCATTGCTGAAAATGCTGAGCGATGCATCCAGTTCCCTGTCGAACGACATCGAAAGCTCATTATTTGCCGGGTTGGGAAAAACGCTGGTTGCAAGGTCGGGGTTCGTTTCGCCGATCCCGAAGCTATAGTCGAAAGCCAGGTTATCGATATACATTTTCGAATCCTTGTTGGGCTGGATCATGTTCGACGAAACCACCACGATATTCATGGTGTCCGGCGTATCGTCGGAATAATAGTTGATGGGGACGGCGAAATTCGTCCAGTTTTCGACCGTCTGTTTGCTGAACATGGCGCCGATGCCAAGGGTATCCCTTTTGCCTTTGGTGCCCATATACCTTGTCAGGAAGACCACCACCATGGTGGAATCGCCCTGGGCCGGAAAATTCTTATAACTTCCCGTGAGGGCCGGAGGCCGGTCGGTAAAGGGTATACCGCCTTCCATCGTAGCGGTACTGTTGAGATAATCCACGACAAAGGTCCCGAGGGTGACCACGCCGGGAATGACGAATTCGCCATCAGTACTGAGCAGTTTGGATTCCAGGTAACAGGAATAACTGCCATGCGCTGCATCGGTAGAAGGTGTCACCGGAGTAAGGCCGAACAGGGCCAGTACGGTGTTAGGGTTGTCCCAGCCCACAGGATACTGGAACCCAAGCTGCATATGGGTTTGCCAGTCCTCGAAATCCCCGTTGGGCACCTGCTGCTGCCCCATCATCATGGTGGAGGCAAGGATCAGTGCGAAAAAAGAGAGTAAAGATTTTTTCATATGGTTCAGGTTTATTTGTTTAAAATCCGATGATAAAGATACAGATATTTTGATATTTCGGTCACAAATATACGGAATGCCATTAACTACCCAAAATCCTTACCCGGATCCTGCTGCGCCCGATCACTTAACAATTCTTAACTTTAGTTAATGATTATTAGCAAACAAGGGGAAAAATAAACCCTTACATTGGTTCCCGGGATGAAGCTCTTTTACCGGATATCGCTATGGACGGCCCTGTCGATGATCGCTGCAATGGATGCCGACGGCCAGCAGGAAGTCCGGCACAGCCCTGACAGCACTTTCTTGTTGTCGGGCAAGGTTTTGCGCCGGGCCGATAGCCTGTTCATCCCCAACACCCACGTGCTGAACCTGAGCCGGGGTACGGGCACGATTACCAATGCCGAGGGTCGCTTCATGCTGACTGTCGGCGACAACGACACCCTGAAGTTCTCATGCATCGGGTTCAAAGAACATCATATGAATATCAACAGCATGCTTCTTCGTTCTTCCGTGATGGTCTTCCTGCAAACCGACACCGTGATGATGGATGAGCTGCGGGTTTCGCCATTGCCGCCGAGGAGGTTTTTCAAATATGTGTTCCTCGAAACCCGTGTTCCTGATGAAAAGCTGCCGGAACTAAATCTCCTTCCGATGATCGGGAACGATCCGGGCAATGTTCCCCAAAGCGGGATCATCATCAAGGGACCCGCGCAGATGCTTTACGACGCATTTAACAAGAAAGCCAGGCTCCAACGCAAGCTGAAAAGGAACAGGGAAAAATACCTGCCATATCTTATGCCGGAAGAGCAAGATAAAACGCCCTGATCAGCTTTGTTTATCCTCTCGTGAAAGCTACCGCTGCCACGCTTACTTTCACGCCTTCTGCCCGAAGCAATGCCCGGGCACAGGCTTCGATGGTGGAACCTGTGGTGATCACGTCATCGACCAGCAGGATATGCCTGTTCATGACTGTTTCGGGCTTGCGCAGGCCGAAAATACTTTCAACGTTCTGCCATCTTTCGTATTTCGACTTCCTGGTTTGCGTGGATGAAAAGTTCCGGCGGTACAGGGCATCAGTGTTGACCTCCACACCCAGGACCTTTGCAATTCCGGCAGCGATGATTTCGCTCTGGTTGAATCCCCTTTTACGTTGTTTCCGGGGATGCAGGGGCACGGGGACGATACAGGAAATGCCGCTGTTCTCTTTGATGGCTACTATTTCCCTGCCAAGGGCCTCCCCCAGGAATATGCCGATCTCTTTCATGCCCCTGTATTTCAGCTTGTGAATCAGCTGCTGTATGGCGTTTCCCTTGTTGTAGAGGAAGGCCGTTAGCACGTTTTCCAGCGGGACACGTCCCCAGAAGACCTGCGCTGCCGGGTTTGAGGGATCGTTGGTAAAACGCGCAGCCGGAAGATGGTGCAGGCACCTGCTGCACACGACGCGTTCGTGCCTGAAAAGGCTCGAGCCGCAAACATGGCAGACCCGCGGATACACCAGGCAGAGAAAATCGGAAAGATAGCCCATCACTGTAAGGTTTCTATATCTTAATACCCGATTCTTCAAAATGTCCCCTTAAAAAGTTACTTTTGATCGACATTTTTATCCACATGGAGGAAAGCCCCCTGCTGAACATACGTGGCCTGACCGTTGAATTCCTGACCGAATCGGGTACAGTGAAAGCTGTTGATAACATCAGTTTCAGCATCGGAAAGGGCATGACCACCGGCATTGTGGGGGAGTCGGGGTCAGGAAAATCCGTTACTGCTTTGTCTGTCATGGGACTTATTCCCTCACCACCCGGTAAGATCGGTGCGGGTGAGATCCTGTTCAGCAGCAACGGCACTACGGAGAACCTCCTCAGGCTGGGCGAAGGAACAATGCAACGGATCAGGGGCAACGAGATCGGCATGATCTTCCAGGAGCCTATGACCTCACTCAACCCGGTATTTACCTGTGGCAACCAGATCACAGAAGCGATACGCCGGCACCGCAGTGTGTCGCGCAAAACTGCCAGAAGCCTGTGTCTCGACCTGTTGCGTGAGGTAAAGCTTCCGCGCCCGCAGGAGATCTTCGGCTCTTATCCGCACCAGCTTTCGGGCGGACAGAAGCAACGGGTGATGATCGCCATGGCCATTTCGTGTAATCCTTCGCTGCTCATCGCCGATGAACCTACCACCGCCCTCGACGTGACCGTGCAAAAGGATATCCTTAACCTGCTCGGGGAACTGCAGCAACGCCATGGCATGAGCATCATGTTCATTACCCATGATCTTGGGGTGGTGGCCGACATAGCAGAAAACGTGATCGTGATGTATCAGGGACAGATCGTCGAATCGGGCAGGGTGGCGAAGGTATTCCACCAGCCGGTGCATCCCTATACCAGGGGACTGCTGGCCTGCCGTCCACCGCTCGGTCACCGGCCACCCGTACTGTTGACGGTGAAGGATTATCTTTCGGCCGAAGGCAGGCCACCTGTCAATGAGGATGCCGATATACTAAAAACCGGCAGGGAGCGGAAAAAACGCCACGAAAACATGTATGCCCGGCCACCGCTGCTGCAAACCGAAGAATTGTGCACCTATTTCCCTTCGGGAAAAACCCTGTTCGGAAAAGTCCGCAATATCGTGAAGGCCGTAGACCATATCAGCCTGGATGTCTACCCCGGCGAAACGCTCGGTCTCGTGGGAGAATCGGGTTGCGGCAAGACCACCCTCGGGCGGACGGTCCTCAAACTGATCGAACAAAGCTCCGGCAGGATCGTTTATAAGGGCAGGGATATCTCGCATCCGGCTACCCGGGAACTCAGGGATCTCCGAAAAAAGATACAGATCATCTTCCAGGATCCATACTCTTCGCTCAACCCAAGGCTAACAATAGGTTCGGCTATCGCAGAACCGCTCCTGGTACACGGGCTGGTTAAAGGCAGGAAGGAGCGGGAAACAAAGGTGTCGGAATTGCTCGACCAGGTGGGGCTTCCCTCCGAATACCGTGGCAGGTACCCGCATGAACTGTCGGGAGGACAGCGGCAGCGCGTATGTATCGCAAGGGCACTGGCCGTGGATCCAGAATTCGTGGTGTGCGATGAATCGGTTTCAGCCCTCGACGTGTCGGTGCAGGCGCAGGTGCTGAACCTCCTGAACAGGCTGAAGCACGAACTCAACCTCACCTATATTTTCATTTCACACGACCTTTCGGTAGTAAAATACATGTCGGACCGGATGGCCGTGATGCAAAACGGGAAGATCGTGGAGCTCGGCGATGCCGATACCGTTTATGCCAGTCCCGAAACCGACTATACACGCAACCTGATTAGGGCCATCCCCGGAACAGGAAAACAATAAAAACTTATGTCAAAAAAGAAAAAGAGAAGATCGAAGGGAGGGGCCAAAAGCCTTTTGCAGGAGAACATCATCAGTATCTTTACAGCAGATCCTATCCGGTTATTCAATTACAAGCAGATCTCGGCCAAGCTAACCATCAGGGACAAGGCCGGGCGCGACCTGATCAATAAAATCCTTTCAGAGCTGCTCGAGGAGCAGGTTATCGAGGAGGTGCGGCCCGGCAAGTACCGGCTCAATGCCGAATGGGCCCGCAAACAGCACTCCTTTTCCAACACGGTGACAGGCACGGTGGATATGATGAACACGGGCAAAGCCTATGTGGTGCCCGACGAAGGCACCGACGACATCTTCATCGCCCCTAACAACACCTATCATGCCCTGCACGGAGATACGGTAAAGGTACGGCTATTCCCGAAACGCAAGGACCATAAGCCCGAAGGGCAGATCGTGGAGATTGTAAAGAGGGCCAGGGAACAGTTCGTGGGGATCATTGAAGTATCGAAGAAATTCGCCTTTGTGGTTCCCGATAACCGGAAGATGCCCGTCGATATCTTCATCCCCCTTGAAAATCTCAGCGGTGCGCGCAACGGGCAAAAAGTGCTGGCCAGGATCACTGAATGGCCCGAGCATTCAAAAAATCCTTTCGGTGAAGTTGCCGAAGTGCTCGGTACTCCCGGCGACCATAACGTAGAGATGAAGTCGATCCTGGCCGAGCATGAATTCCCGCTCGGCTTTCCCTCACCGGTGGAAAAGGAGGCCGGCAGGATCCCCATGGAGATCCCAGCCGAAGCGCTTGCCGGGAGAAAGGACTTCAGGAAGGACTGGACCATCACCATCGACCCTGAAGATGCGAAAGATTTTGACGATGCCCTTTCGCTGAAGAAACTCCCTTCGGGGAACTGGGAAGTGGGGGTGCATATTGCCGATGTGAGCTGGTATGTGAAACCCGGGACGCTGATCGACGAAGAAGCCTATAAAAGGGGCACTTCGGTATACCTGGTCGACAGGGTGATCCCCATGCTGCCCGAAAAGCTTTCGAACAACGTATGTTCACTCAAACCTAACGAGGACAAGCTTTGCTTTTCGGCCGTATTTGAACTTGACGACAATGCCCGTGTGCTGAGCCAGTGGTTCGGGCGCACCGTGATCAATTCCGACCGAAGGTTTGATTACGAGGAGGTGCAGGAGATCATCGAGGGTTCGAAAAAGGAATATGCCGGGGAGATCGGTACCCTGCACCGGCTGGCAACGAAGCTACGGGAGGAACGTTTCAGGAACGGCTCCATCAATTTCTCCACCCAGGAGGTGAAATTCAAGCTTGATGAGCAAGGAGCTCCGCTCAGCGTTTATATCAAGGAGCAAAAGGATTCGAACAGGCTCATCGAGGATTTCATGCTGCTGGCAAACAAGCGCGTAGCGGAATTCATCGGCAAGAAAACAGGGAAGGAAAAACCGAAGACCTTTGTTTACCGGGTTCACGACACCCCCTCTCCCGAAAAGCTGAACACCTTCATCGAGTTCCTGGGCAAGCTGGGATATTCGCTCAACATCAAGTCGCAGGAAAGTTTAGCCCGTTCGTTCAACCAGCTTTTCAAACAGATCGCCGGCAAGGGTGAGGAAAACATGATCGAAACCATCGCCATACGAACCATGGCCAAGGCTGAATATTCAACGGATAATATCGGTCACTACGGCCTGGCATTCCCTTACTATTCACATTTCACCTCCCCCATCAGGCGATATCCCGACCTGATGGTCCACCGCCTGCTCGACCACTACCTTCAGGGGGGTTCGTCGGCAAGCAAGGAGGTGTATGAAGAAAAATGCGTGCAATGTTCACAGATGGAACGCAATGCCATAGAGGCGGAACGTGAATCGATCAAGTTCAAGCAGGCCGAATACCTTCTCGACAAGATTGGCCAGGAATTCGAAGGCCTGATATCGGGAGTCAGCAAATGGGGCATATACGTAGAGATCATCGGCAACAAATGCGAAGGCATGGTAAGGCTGCAGGACCTCGACGATGACTTTTACTACCTCGATGAAGACAATTACCAGGTGATCGGTTCAAGGCACGGGCACCGCTACAAGCTTGGCGACCAGGTCAGGATCAGGGTCAAGAAGATCGATCTCAGCAGGAAGCAGATGGATTTTGATATGGTGTGAAGAATGGAAAATGGAATATGGTAAAAGGAAAAAGG
>JAXGTH010000116.1:0-8697 GCA_040775045.1 Bacteroidales bacterium | reverse complement strand
GAGCGTAGCGAAATGAAAAGGCCCAGTCGAACTAATCCCGAGAACTCGGGAGTGTTTCATTGTTTCATTGTTTAAGACAGGTTCAGAGTGCAGGGAAGCTCAATCCGGCAGCATCTCAAAGTCTCAAAGTCTCACAGTCTCACAGTCTCATGTCTCATGTCTCATATCTCAAGTCTCATTTACTATCTAAACCGCTCAATGATGATCTTCTTCATCTCTTCCAGCGGGAACAGGTCCGGGCTTAGGAGGTAGTTCATGCTGATGCCGTCCATGATGGCGCCGAAGAGGATGGCTTCCGTTTCGGGGTTTTTGAGGCCTTTTCTCCGGTAATAGTCAGTGATGATCTGCATAGATTCGGTGATCACATGCTCGTATTTGTTTTTCACCATCTCGTACATGCCGGGTTGCATCAGGATGCTGAAATACAACTTCCAGTAGGTGGTGTTGGCCGTGAGCACATCGAACGATTTTCCCACGAAGTATTCGAACTCATGGCTGGTGAGCACTCCGTCCTTGTCAGGGTCGAAGATAGCCAGCATTTCCTGTATCCCCTCCTCGATGATCACGCTGATGAGGGCCTCCTTGCTTTCGAAATAATTATACATCAGTCCCTTGGATATGCCAGCTTCCATGGCGATCATGCTGATGGATGTGTTATGAAAGCCTTCGCGGGCAAAGAGGCGCAATGCTGTTTCCATGATCTGCCTGCGCTTCCCTTCCCTGATCTTCTCGAATTGTTCCGGTGTCCTTGGCATGATTTATGAATGAACGGTCGGTCAAAGATAAAACATTTATTTTTGCTTGTCAAGTTTTTTTTTAAATAAATGGTTAAATGGTTTCAGTGTTTCATACCTGCCCCGAGAACTCGGGGGTTTCAGTGTTTCATGCCTGCCCCGAGAACTCGGGGGTTTCATTGTTTCATGCCTGCCCCGAGAACTCGGGGGTTTCAGTGTTTCATGGTTTCAGTGTTTCATGGTTTCATTGTTTAAGACAGGTCCAGAGTGCAGGGAAGCTCAATCCGGCAGCATCTCAAAGTCTCACCGTCTCACCGTCTCAAAGTCTCATATCTCATCTCTCCATTTTCCATTTTCCATCTCCCATCTCCCTTTTTCCATAATGCTTATCTTTGCCCTCATGACGAAAGAAGAAATGGTGATACTTGTCGACCGGAACGACAGGGAGACAGGCACGATGGAGAAGATCGAGGCGCATGAGAAGGCTCTGCTTCACCGTGCATTTTCAATTTTTATTTTCAATGATGCGGGGCAGATGATGCTGCAGCGCAGGTCGCTGACGAAATACCATTCGCCCGGCTTGTGGACCAACGCCTGTTGCAGCCATCCACGACCGGGCGAGGGCCTGGAGGAGGCCACGCAGCGTCGTCTTGTGGAAGAGATGGGGTTCAGTTGCCCGCTGGAGAAGGCTTTCCACTTCATCTACAGGGCCGAGTTCGCCCACGGCCTCACCGAACATGAGTTCGACCACGTGTTCACGGGAAGATACAATGCCGATCCCGACATCAACCCCGACGAGGTGGCCGAGTGGCGATGGGTATCCGTTCCCGAACTGCTGGAAGATGTCAGGAACAAGCCCGAAGACTATACGGTCTGGTTCCGCATCGCCCTCAGGGAGATGGAACAGCGGAGGATGATCGAGGGATGAGTGATTAGGGTTATTGGATGCCTGATGCCGGATACCTGATGCCGGATGCCAGATGTCACGAAAAACCAGAAATCTTCGATTTCGTTGTTTTTCGTGGATCCTGGATCCTGGATACCAGATACTTTAGATATCAGATATCTTCCGGCCTGATGCCTGATGCCGTATACCTGATGCCGGATACCAGATGCCGGATTCTAGGTGCAGGGTACTAGGGACTAGGTACTGGTTAATGGTTATTGGCTTCTAGCTACTGGTAATGGATCGTAATTCCTTGTACGTAGTACTTTGTACTCTTAAAAAAGTTCAGATTTCAGAGTTCAAAGTTCAGATTTCAGAGTCCCCCCTCCATCATCCCTTCCATAGCTTTGGCGGCTTCTTCGGGTTTCTGCGTGCCGAGAAGGATCTTCTTGCCGTTCTTCAGGTAAAGCTGTATGCCCATGTTTCCCGACACGTTGAGGGCTTTGCCGTATTTCCGGCCCCCGGTCCTGTAGCCCCAGCCACCGTATTCGGTCAGCGGGCGGTACTTCCTCACCTCCCAGCGGTCGATTTCTGAGGGTTTGATATGCTTCTCGCGGAATTGCAGGGGTTTGAAACGGTACGTGATACCATCCTTGCGTATGCGTGTCTCCAGCCGCAGGGCAAACAGCAGGATGATCATCGCCAACGGGATCAGTCCCAATAGGATGAGCACCAGGTCGGAAGCGGCCTTTTCGGCCGGCTCTGCCTTCAGCGATTCTGACAGTGCATAGATCCATGCGGCTGCCGTTACCACTGTGATGAGGTAGATCCACCACTGCCGGAAGCGCTGTGTTTCGTTGAAATAGGGTCTGCTCATGACAGGCTTTTGTTGATGTTGGCAAAGTCGCGCCCGCTGGGCTGCTGGAACACGTTAAGTTCGAAGGCGGGGATCACGGCCAGCACATGGTCGAAGATGTCCGACTGCAGGTCTTCATATTTTGCCCATTCCTGGTCCTTTGAGAACACGTAGATCTCGATGGGCAGGCCTTCAGGGCCGGGTTGCAGCTGCCGCACCAGGAAGGTCATGTCCTGCCTCACTCTGGGATTGTTCCTGAGGTATCCGCGCAGGTAAGCCCTGAACACGCCTATGTTGGTCTGCCTGCGGCCGTTCACCAGGATGTCGTTGTCGATGTTGCGCTTACGGTTGTATTCGGTGACCACCTTTTCGGTCTTGTCGACATAGTCCGACACGTATTCGATCTTTTTGAAGCGTTCGAGCATCTCGGGGGTGCAGAATTTCACGCTGTTCATGTCGATATTGATCGAGCGCTTGATCCTTCTTCCACCACTCTCTTCCATGCCACGCCAGTTCCTGAAATAGTCGGTCACGAGGGTGTAGGTGGGGATGGTGGTGATGGTCTTGTCCCAGTTCTGCACCTTCACGGTGGTAAGGGAGATGTCGATCACGTTGCCGTCGGCGCCGTATTTCGGCATCTCTATCCAGTCGCCGATCTTCACCATGTTGTTGGCCGAGAGCTGTATGCCCCCTACGAAGCCAAGGATGGGGTCCTTGAACACCAGCATGAGCACGGCCGAGAAAGCACCGAAGCCGGCCAGCCACCCCAGGTTCTGGCGGCCCAGGAGGATGGTGATGATCACAATGGTGGCAATGATGTATGCAACGATCTTGCCTACCTGAATATAACCTTTTATGGGCTTTTCCTTTGCCTTGTCGTAGGTGTTGTAGATCTCCTGGAAGGCGTTCAGCAGGGCAATGGCCACGTTGAGGATCACAATGACCATATAGATGGCCGTGGCCAGCTGGATGAGCCTCACCAGCACTTCGAATTCGCCCAGCACATAGGGGGTGAGGAAGTTGATGATGAGGGCAGGGGCGAACCATGCCAGGCGGGTGAACACCCGTTTCTCCGCCAGGATATCATCCCAATTGGTTTTTGATTTGGCCACGAGGATGTGGACGGCCCTGATAACCAGGAATCGGGTGATGAAAAACCCGATCACGCCAACGATTACGACTGCCAGGAACCAAAGGAATTCGAGCAGGTACATGGCTCCTGTCTTGCTCATGCCGAGCCCGAGGAGCCAGTCATTGACGAGGGTATTGATGTCGTCGATCATGATAAGATGCAATTTGGGTCAAAAATAGCATCTTTTTTTGAAAACAGGGCAGCCGCCCCTGATCATTTGCCCATCACCTTCTTGATCTCCTGCACGTATTTCTTGCGGATCTGGTTCAGGCTTTCCATGCTACTGTCGTGGGCATTGTAGATCCTGATGTGGTCTTCGATGCCGCTTTTACGGTAGATGGTGGCCAGCGCGGCGTCCCAGTTCGTATTTTCGATATTACGCTTGATGAAGAGGGTGATGTCCTCGAAGGTCTGCCAGTCGAGCCTGATGGGGACCTGGAAATATTTCATTGCCGGTACCTCGGCATCCTGGAGCGTACAGTCGGTGATAGGGTTCAGGATGAAATACTTGGTTATGCGGATCAGACCGGAATAGGGCTTTACGGTCTTGCCGGGCAGGAAGGCTACCCCCTCCTCCCTGAAAGCTTCAAGGATCTGCGGGATCAGCTCATAATTTTCCACGTCCTTGATCCTGATACAGGGGGCCATGGCATTCTGGAAGAACACCTTGCCCGGGGAACCATCAAAGGAGAATTTATATTTCTTCTTTATGGCTTTGGTGGCCCTGATGAGGTACTCGTCCGTGTATTTTGTCCTGGTGAGCAGGAACAGGGATTTGGGATTGTCCTGGTCGGGTACGGTGGTGCCGTGGTAGCCCGGGTAGGGGTGCAGCGACTCCAGTACCATGTCGCTGTAGCCGATGCTTTTAAGGGTTTCTTTTTTCTCTACATGGCCGATCGTCTCGATGATGTGCTTTTCCATAGGGTTTTGCTGGTTGATGAGTAAACAAAAATATCCGTCAACCAGTAAACAAGCGGAAGGGGAAAAAGTTTTGGATACGAGATACCGGATACTGGGTACAAGGTATCAGGTACAAGGTACAAGGTACAAGGATTTTTGAACAGCAATCGTAATACCTGATGCTTAAAGAAACTGGATACTAGCCGCTGGTTACTGGCTACTGGCCACTGGCTGCCAAATCGTAATACCTGATACGTAATACCTTGTACGTCAGGATACTTCAGTTCTCAGAGGTTAAATATCATCTATCAGATATATGCTTCAAGTATCTTTTTTAATTCATCGTAGCCGTAACACACGGGAAGCTGCGGGAAGTCGGTAATCACGTTGTCGGGTGGCCTGAAGAGGATGCCCAGGTCGGCTTTCAGCAGCATGCTGGTGTCGTTATATGAGTCGCCGAAGGCGATCACCTGGTATTCGAGGCTTTGCAGGGCCTCGACGACCTTGCGCTTGGGGTCGGGCTGCCGCAGCTTGTAACCTGTGATGCGGTCATTGCCGTCGACGATGAGGTGATGGCAAAAGATGGTGGGCCTGTCGAGCTGCTGCATCAGGGGGTCGGCAAACTGTGCGAAGGTGTCGCTCACGATGATGGCCTGCGTGCGTTTCCTTACCCACCACAGGAAGTCGAGGGCCCCATCCAGCGGCCTGATGGTGGCGATCACATCCTGTATGTCCTTCAGCTTCAGGCCATGCTCTTCGAGGATGCGGATGCGCTGGTTCATGAGTTTGTCGTAGTCGGGCTCGTCGCGGGTGGTCATCCGTAGGGATTCGATGCCGGTGCGCTCGGCCACGTTGATCCATACTTCCGGTACAAAAACGCCTTCAAGGTCGGAACAGATGATATGCATGGTGTCAGGTTATATTGGGTTCTGGGTATTGTTGAGTTTTGAGTTTTAAGTTTTGAGTTTTAAATCATCATGAATCATTTATCACACGGCAATCGGCATTCAATCCGGGTCCTGGGTGCTGGTCTTAAAACTTGCAATCAGAATAATGAAAACTAACTAAACACTCAAAACTTAAAACTCAAAACTCAAAACTTAAAACTTAAAACTCAAAACTCAAAGCTACCGGTACTGTTCAGTAAGGTATTGTTTAAACATCTCATAATCGTTCTCCATATGATCAAATGATTCTTCTTTGTCTTCCAGTCCTTCGAGGCTTGGGGGCAGTTCGGGGTCGAAGCCTAGCAGCCGTTCGATCTCTTCCGGGAACTTTGCCGGGTGTGCCGTTTCCAGGGAGATGCAAAGCTGTTCCGGCCCGCATTCGTCCGGGAAGGCCCGGCAGTATTCGTTGAGCCCTGCCCAGCCTACGGCGCCGTGCGGCTCGAGGAGGAGGCCATGCGCTTCCCATGCCTTCCTGATGGTTTCCCTGGTCTGCCCGTCGGTGATGCTCACCGGCCACAGCTCCTTGCGCATGCTTTCCATGTCGGCATCGCGGAAGATCCTGCCGCTTTCGTCCATCATCCCTCCGTAAATTGCCACCAGCCGGGCCAGGTTGCTGGGGTGGCCCACGTTCATGGCGCTGGAGATGCAGTTCTTCGAGGGGACGATCTTGTGATACTGTCCCGTATTCAGGTATACCGGGAATTCGTCGTTCTCGTTGGTGGCGATCACGAAGCGTTTTACCGGCAGTCCCATCTTCATGCCCAGCACGCCGCCCATCATGTCGCCGAAGTTACCCGAAGGCACCGCGAACACGGCTTGCTCGCCCGCACCTTTGCTCAGCCTGGCGTAAGCATAGAAATAATATACGATCTGCGGGATCAGCCGCCCGATATTGATGGAGTTGGCGGAGCTGAGGTTGAGGTGGTTGAGTTCCGGGTCGGAGAAGGCCTGCTTGACCAGCGCCTGGCAGTCGTCGAACTTGCCGTCGATGGCGATGATCCTGACATTGTGGCCCAGGGTGGTCATCTGCTTGCGCTGCCTGTCCGTCACTTCCGTTTCGGGGAAGAGCACGGCCACATCGATGTTGTCGAGGCCGTAAAAGGCGTTGGCGATGGCGCTGCCCGTGTCGCCCGATGTAGCCGTGAGGATGAGCATCTTACGGTTGTCCTGGCGGAGATAGTACTGCATCAGCCGGCCCATCATGCGTGCGGCAAAATCCTTGAATGAGGCCGTGGGCCCGCGGTCGAGGCGCATCACATATTTCCTGTCGTGCACATGCTCGAGCGGAACCTCGTAGTCGTAGGCGTCCAGGCAGATCTTCCTCAACTCCCCTTCGGTGATCACCCCCTGCAGGTACTGCCGGCTCACCTCGAAGGCGATCTCGTGGTAGGGCATGTCCCTGAAAGCAGTGATCTTCCCTGCCGGGATGGCCGGGATGCGGTCGGGGAGGTAGAGCCCCTTGTCGGGGGCCAGACCCTTGAGGAGGGCCTCATCGAAGCCCACCCTCCCAGCCATGAGGTTGGTGGAATAGAACAATTTCTTTTCTTCCATAGATTTTCCTTTACCACCCGAGCGTGGCCGAGGAAGCCCCTCCGGCCGAATATTCAGGTGTCGTTTTGATGATCTTCCTGCCATCAAGCACTGAGAGGGCCTGTTCGAGATCGGCGATAACATCGTCGGGGTGTTCGCCGCCCACGCAAAGCCTGATGAGGGTAGGGGGGATGTCGGCGATCTTACGCCCTTCCTCTCCCTGCTGTGAATGGGTGCTGATGGCCGGGATGGTAGCGACCGACTTGATGCGGCCCAGGTCGGTGGCGCGCCAGATCCGCTCGAAGGCGTCGAACACGTCGCGGGTGTCCTGTGCCGAGCCCTTGATGCGGAACGACATCAGGTGCCCGTAACGGTTCACCTTCTGCCCGCCGTACTGCTCATCATATTCCGAGTCGACCAGCACCAGGTATTTCTTCGCCAGCTCGTGGAGGGGGTGGCTTTCGAGGCCGAGGTAGTCGACCTGCGCCACATGCTTGTGTCCCTCGAGGAATTTGGCCACTTTCATGGTGCTGCGGCTCAGCCTGTCCATACGCGGACGCAGGGTGCGGATGTCGTTCACGGCCAGGATGGCGTTCATCGGAGAAATATTGGGCCCGTTATCTCGGTTGGGAAGGGTCTTGAGGTACATGGCAAAGTCGGCTTTCATCTCATCACTCCCGTACCTGGCCCTGATATTCTTTTTGGCGATCACGGCGCCACCGATGCCGAAGCCACTGGTGTTTAATGATTTGGTTACCGATTGTACAACGATGTCGGCCCCGTGGGCCAGGGGGCGCATGAGTGCAGGTGTAGCCACCGTGGCATCGACGATCACCGGGAGGTTGTATTTTTCGCCCAGCCTGCATACGGCCTCGAGGTCGAAGAAAGCCTGGCCGGGGTTGCTGGGCATCTCCCCGTAGAGGAAGCGGGTACCGTCGTCGATCAGCGACTCCCACTCGTTGATATCGGCGGAGTTGATCACCTTGCGCCATTCAATGTTGCGTTCCTGCTCCTTGCGAATGGCAAACTGCTGGAAGGTGCCCCCATACACCTGGCAGGTGGCCACGAAATTGAGCTTCTGGTCGGGTTTCGAAGGATCGAAGGCCAGCAGGTTATCGGCGGCGCTGGCGATGGCGGCCATTCCCGAGGCGGTGGCGATACACGAAGCCTCGAGCCCGGTGCCGTAACTCTCGATGAGGGCCAGCACACCTTCGAGATAATACATTGAGGGGTTGGCGATGCGTGAATAGCACCAGGTAGGCACTTCATAACCCAGCGCAGCCTCCATCTCGTCAGCGTCGCGGTAAGCCTGCGAAGTGGCCATATAGATGGGCTCAACGATAGAACCCTGGTTGAAATCCATGGCTTCCTGCATGGAATAGACGCCGTGGACGGCAATGGTGTCGAAACGGCAGGAACGCATCTTTGCGAGGTTGCCCTCATGCCATTTCATCGCACGCCTGGCGGCATCGATATAGAAGTTTTTTCCTTTTGGACACATAAACGGTTTTCTTTGGTTAATTGCTGGATAAAGGGATGATTGTGCTGGCTAAAATATAAAAAAAATCTGCCCCGCATTCCCGGCCCGGAAGGAAGGCGGATATTTTTATTGAGTTTAAATAGTGGGGATTGGGGATTGGGTGCTGGATATGGGATGCCGGATGCCAGATGCCAGATTCCGGATGTCGGATGCCGGATGCCGGATGCCGGAT
>JAXGTH010000115.1:0-8786 GCA_040775045.1 Bacteroidales bacterium | reverse complement strand
CCTTATGATAATCGCGACCTCTGGAAGAAATACGATTACCGTGAGCTGGGCATCCTCGGTGAGCCCTATATGGATTTGGACTTCGGGAAAGTCGGGTATTTGACCGATACCGGAAGGCGGTGGGACGGGGAAAAGGTATCGGTAAGAGACAAAGTGGGGGACGGGGAGAGGGTGTCGGTGCGGGACAAAGTGAATAGTGAAAAAGGAATAACGAAAATGGAACATGGAAGTTCTGCCCAGCGCCTGACGCCTAATGCCCAAAGCCTGTCATTTCATAGCACAAACGACATCATAACTGCTGCCGAATCAAACAGCTTACCCGATCAACTCATGCTCACCTTCCACCCCCAGCGCTGGACCGACAGGCCTCTGCCCTGGCTGAAGGAGCTGGTATGGCAGAATGTGAAGAATGTGGTTAAACGGATGTTGTTAAATAGATAATGGGACGGGGGACGAGGACGGAATGGAATGATGAGATCCTAATGATTAATGATTAGTTATGAATGAAAAGAGCGTGGGTTGTCAAAAAGCCTGCCCCCAAAAATAGGCGGTTTCAGTGTTTCAGTGCCTGCCCCGATTACTCGGTGGTTTCATGGTTATGTGTGAGTGTGGGTGTGAGTTTAATATTTTAATTTGGCATTAGTATATTGAATTAATTGATTTATCTCTTTGGGCAAGCTGTCAAGCTTCTTTTTTATGTATTGATATTGTTCCAGGGTGATGGTTGATCGCTCAAAACACTTATTATTCCAGTCCTTACACTCATTAACAGATCCCAGACTATAATAATAGAATCTGATCTTGTCTTTTTTTGAAAATCTAGCAAAACCTTCGGCAATATTTGCTGAAATTGAATCAACAGCTCTGACATATTGCCTGCCAATGGTATCTTTTTCAAAATAATCCCAGTGAATAATTATATTCCAGACATAATTGGATAGTTTATATGATACCTGATAGGCATCATAACTTTCAACGGATAGATATTTTGCTCCCATATCTATTAATACCCAAAGATCAAAAATGTCACACTTTACAATAAAAATTAACACTGAAACACTGAAGCACTGAAACACTGAAACACTGAAACACTGGAACACTGGAACACTGAAACACTGAAACCTTGAAAGCCTCTACCAACATATCAATCACCGATTGGCAGGAATTCACTGAATCCCATCCCGGGGGTTCTGTTTTCCAGTCGCCGGTGATGTACCAACAGTTTGCGGCGTCGGAAAAGCATGAACCTCTCGTGCTGGGCATCTCTGGCGACGACGGGGCGCTTTGCGGCGTCCTGCTGGGCGTGTTCATCCACGAGCGTGGAGGTTTGGCTAAGCTGCTGTCGTCGCGCTTCGTGGTGTATGGCGGCCCATTGCTTAGCGGTGATGAAGATCAAAAGAGGGCCTGCCTCGACCTGCTCCTGGGTGAACTCGTGGGGCGAACGGGAAGAAAAGCCCTTTTCATACAGTTTCGCAACTTCTTCGGATGGGAGGGATACCTGGATGTGTTTGAAAGACACGGTTTCACTTATCTTGAAAGGCTGAATTATGTGGTCAATATACCGGTGCGGGGGACGGGGAACGGGGGATGGGGAACCAGTAACCAGCAAGCAGTAGCCGGTAACGATTTAAACGAAGTTAAACAAGCACTGCTGGCCAACATGAGTGCATCGCGGCGCAGGCAGGTCAGGAAGGGCCTGGCCAGCGGTGCGGAGATCATCGCACCCGAAAATATCAGACAACTGCGGGAATTCTATGATATCCTTTACAGGCTTTACCGCTACAAGGTGCGCAAGCCCCTCCCCGGCTGGTCGTTCTTCGAAAATTTTTACAACCTGACCTCTTCCCGTCTCCCGCACCCCATCCCCCACACCCCCATCGGCATCATCCGCCTGGTAAAATACGATGACCGCATCATCGGCGGCATCCTGGCGCCGGTCACCCCCGGAAAATGCATCTACGAATGGTATGTGTGCGGGCTCGACAGGGAATACAGGGAGCAGCACCCCAGCGTGCTGGCCACCTGGGCGGCACTGGAATATGCCATAGCCAACAATATCGGAAGCTTCGACTTCATGGGTGTGGGCAGGCCGGGCATCCCCTACGGGGTGCGCGACTTCAAGACCCGATTCGGCGGAAGCGAGGTGAACCACGGCAGGCTCACCCGCATCAACAACCGCTTCCTCTATAACATCGCCGAGCTGGGGTATAATGTGCTGGCGGTGATGAAGAAAATATAAGATGGGTACCGGGGATGAAATGGAATGATGAGATCCTAATGATTAATGATTAGTTATGAATGAAAGGAGAACGGTTTGTTAAATAGCATGCCCCGAAAACCCGGGCTTTTCATAGCTCTAACCCACACCCACACTTAACCATGAAGCCATGAAGCCATGAAGCAATGATGCAATGAAACACTGAAACCCCGAGTAATCAGGGCCGTCACTGAAATACTGCTTTTCGTTACCTCGCACCGGTTTACTATTTTTACCGAAGCTTTCATTTAGTAAATATTCTTGAAAAAAAGAACCCTATACTACCTCATCGCCGATATCCTGGTGGTTACGGCGGCTTTCCTGCTGTTCATCTGGATCAAGCCGGCCTCGAAGCGTTTTTACCTTCCCGAATACTTCGAGCCTTTCCTGTTCTTTCTTTTTATCTGGGTGTCGGTATCCCTATCCATCGACAAGTACCGCCTGCACAAGAAGAAAAACTACCGGGATGTGCTTTTCCCGATCATCGCCGGTGATGTGATCATCCTGACTACGGTCACGGCGCTCATCTACGGCTTCCAGCAGTTCCAGTACTCGAGGATGATCGTGTTCGGGACCATTGCCGTGTCCTTTGCCCTCGAGATCCTGCTGGGCTACCTCTTCTTCACGGGCATCAAGCTGAGGCGCGATGCCGACCATATCGACGCATTTGCCAGGGCCACGCGTGAGGCCATCAAAAAGCAGCTCAGGATGGTGGAGACCGACGAGATCCTGAAGGCAAAGGTCGACGCCCGCATCCCGCCGCTGAACAAGGAACTGGTGATCGATCATGCCGGCCGGGAAGCCTACAAATTCATCAATGAGCAGATCGACCCCGAGCATATGTTCACCCTGCTTGTGGCCACAACCACGCTCTTTAATATCGAGAACCAGCCGGCCGAATATTACAGGGCCATCGTGAACCTCAAGAAGGTAAACAACATACAAAGGATCAACAGGTTCTTCGAAACGGTGAACTCGCGCCTGCCGCTGGGTGGCATCTTCATCGGCTGCGTGCAGACCAACGTGCTGGCCAAGCAAAAGATCCTGAAAAGCTACCCGCCGGTGCTTAATTACCTGATTTATATCCTTTATTTCCTCTGGAAACGGGTGGCACCAAAGCTGCCCTTCATCAAAAGGCTTTATTTCTTCATCACCCGGGGGAGGAACAGGGCGCTGTCGAGGGCCGAGACCTTCGGCCGGCTGTATTCCTGCGGTTTCGAGGTGACGGGGCACCGGCTCATCAAGGGGTTGATCTATTTCTCGGCCAGGAAGATCCAGGAGCCGGCCTTCGACTATCACCCTACCTATGGCCCGCTGATCAGGCTGAAACGTATCGGCAAAGGCGGCAAGACCATCTACGTGTACAAGATGCGCACCATGCACCCTTATTCCGAATACCTGCAGCAATACATTTATGAACAGTCGAAGCTGGAAGAGGGTGGTAAGTTCAGGAACGATTTCAGGGTGCACACCCTCGGCAGGTTCATGCGCCGTTTCTGGCTCGATGAGATCCCCATGCTCTTCAACCTGCTGAAGGGCGATCTCAAGCCCGTGGGCGTGAGGCCGCTGAGCCGGCACTATTTCGACCTGTACGACGAAGCGTTGAAAGAAAAACGCATCCGAACCCGGCCTGGACTCATCCCCCCCTTCTATGCCGACATGCCGGGGACTTTGGAAGAGATACAGGCTTCTGAAAGCAAATACCTCGACGAATATTTCAGGCGGCCCTTCCTCACCGATTGCAGGTATTTCCGGAAGGCTGTATACAATATCGTTTTCAGGAAGGCAAGGAGCAAGTGACAGGTAATTTTGAGTTTTGAATTTTTAATGCTTAATTAGTCATTAGAGTCTCATCATTCCATTCCGTCCCCGCTCCCCGAACCGCTTACCCCATACCGCGAACAGCCATTTAACCCCCGAGTGCTCGGGGCAAGCTATTTAGCCATTTAACACTATATTAATACATCCATGAAAAAAATACTCCTGATCCTGATTCTGTTCACCAGCCTTGGTGCGGGTGCGCAGGTGGTTTACGAATCCGTTCAGCGGACGGCCATTTACGACCTGCTCGACGAGCTGGTCAACGAGCAGCTCATCAGCATCAACTCCGTTGTAAAACCATACTCCAGGGCCTTTATCGCCGAAAAGCTGCAGGAAGCCCTGGCACAGAAGGATAAGCTGAGCAAGCGGCAGCAACAGGAGATCGAATTTTACATGAAGGATTACCGCCTGGAAACGGTATATAACACCAAAGGCATGAAGCCGCTGAACATCTTTCCCGGCAAAGACCACCTGGCCACCTCCCTCGACCCGCTGGCGGTGACCTGGCGCGACAGCCTGGTGGGCTTCACGCTCAGGCCCGTCTATGGCCTGGAATACTTCATCAACGACAACGAGTCGGCCTTTCACCGCTATGGCGGGGTGGAAGCCTTTGGTTATATCGGAAAGAACTTCGGTGCCTGGTCGAGCCTGCGCGACAACCACGAGAACCTCACCCTCACCTCACCCGAATATTTTAACCAGCGCATCGGGTCGCCCCGCAAGGGCAGCGTGAAGGGAGGATTTGACTACAGCGAGGCCCGCGGAGGCGCGATGGTATCCTGGAACTGGGGTGCTTTCGGCGTAGTGAAGGACCAGGTAGTATGGGGTAACAATTACTATGGCGCCAACATCTTCTCGGGACGCACCCCTTCTTTTGCCCACATCAAACTTGAGCTTAAGCCCGCCCGCTGGTTTGAATTCAACTATTTTCATGGCTGGCTGGTGTCGGACGTGGTCGACAGCAGCCGCAGCTACCAGGACGGCGACAACTACCGCGAGGTGATGCACAGCAAGTTTATGGCCGCCAACATGTTCACCTTCATCCCATGGAAGCACCTCAACATCTCTTTCGGGAATTCGATCGTATACAGCGACATCGGGGTGCAGGCCGCCTACCTGGTACCCTTTCTCTTCTACAAGTCGGTCGACCATACCCTTAACTCCACCAACAACTATGCGGGGCAGAATTCGCAGATGTTCTTCGACATCAGCTCGCGCAACATCAAACACCTGCACCTGTTTTTTACCCTTTTCGTGGATGAGTTCTCCATCGGACGCGTGACAAACAGCAGGGAGCATAACTTCCTGGGCTATAAGGGGGGCGCACGCCTCAGCAACTGGCCGTTGAGGGACCTCAGCGTGCTGGGAGAGCTCACCTATACCCTGCCCATGACCTACCAGCACCGCACCTCCACCACCACCTTCGAGTCGAACAGCTATAACCTGGGCCACTACATGCGCGACAACTCCATGGACCTGTACCTGTCCGTGATATATAAGCCCATCCGCGGGCTAAGGATCGATCTCAGCTATAACTATGGCAAACATGGCAATAACTACATCTACGGTGAATACAACCCGCCTGACGAGGCACCCATACTGCAGGACATCACCTGGCAGAAAAGCGTTGTGGGCCTAAGGGGGAAATACGAGTTTATCAACAATGCATATGTATTTGCCGGGGTGTTCATCAGTGACATACAGGGCCACGATGTGGACGGCCTCACCGCAGAAGATTACCTCGGCATGTTCGGCCCCGAGATGTTCTGGGGAAATACGACGACCATCAATCTCGGGTTTAACGTTGGTTTCTAACTGGTATCGGGTACCAGATACCGGATACCGGCACTTTAAGAAATTTATTTATTTTTACCAGCCCAAAACTCAAAGCATTGAATTGGATAACCTGGTTAAATTATTGTTTTTAACCATTTAGCCATTTAACCATTTAACCATTTATCTGTATGAAAAACAAACTCTTAACCACTCTTATCTTAATCCTGTTATCGGCGGGCATGCAGACTTATGCCTGCACCAATTTCCTTATTACGAAAGGCGCCAGCACCGACGGATCGGTGATGATCAGCTACGCTGCCGACTCCCATGTGCTGTACGGGGAGTTGTATCACTGGCCGGCCGCCACCTGGCCGGAAGGCACTATGCTCGACATTTACGAGTGGGATACCGGCAAATACCTAGGCCAGATCAAACAGGTTGCCGAAACCTACAACGTGACCGGCAACATGAACGAATGGCAGGTAGCCATCGGCGAAACCACATACGGGGGCCTGCCGGAACTGGGTTCACAGCCCGGTGCCATCATGGACTATGGCAGCCTCATCTATGTCGGGCTGCAGCGTTCGAAAAGCGCCCGTGAGGCCATTGTCGTGATCGGCAGCCTGATGGAGGAATACGGTTATGCCAGCTCGGGCGAGTCCTTCTCGATCGCCGATCCCGAAGAGGCATGGATCATGGAGCTTATCGGCAAGGGCGAAGGTCAAAAAGGTGCTGTATGGGTAGCCCGCAGGATCCCCGACGGCTATATCAGCGCCCATGCCAACCAGGCACGCATCACCACTTTTCCGCTGGCCGACGGCAAGACCTCCATCACCTTCGACGACAGGGACAAGATCTTCGAGCCCGGTGTTGAATGCGTATATTCGCCTGATGTGATCAGTTTTGCCAGGGAGAAAGGATATTTCGACGGCAAGGACAAGGATTTCAGTTTTTCCGATGTTTATGCTCCCGTGGATTTCGGCGGTGCACGTTTCTGCGAGGTCAGGGTATGGGCCATGTTCAATGAGGTTCACAGTGGCATGGGACAGTATTTCGACTATGTGAAAGGCCACGTAGAGCACAACGACAAGTTTGCCGACGGCAGCAAGAACCCCAACGGTTTTGCCAGTAACCGCATGCCTTTGTGGATCAAGCCGGAGCGCAAGATCTCCGTACATGACATGATGAACTTCATGCGTAACCATCTTGAAGGCACAGCGCTCGACATGAGCGTTGACATCGGTGCAGGGGCTTTCGGGAACCCTTACCGCTGGAGGCCGCTTACCTGGGAGGTCGACGGTGTGACTTACTGCAATGAGCGGGCCACTGCCACGCAACAGACCGGCTTCTCGTTCGTGACACAGAGCCGCAACTGGCTGCCCGAAAGGATCGGGGGTATCTTCTGGTTTGGCGTTGACGATGCCGCATCTTCGGTATACATGCCCATGTATTCGTGCATGACCAAAAGCCCCGAAAAGATCGCACCGGGCTACGGCTCCATGATGGAATTCGTTGACGATGCCGGTTTCTGGGTGTTCAACCAGATCTCGAACTTCGCCTATACACGTTACAACATCATCCATCCCGAGATCCATGAGAAGCAGCAGGCCGCCGAGATCGAATTCATCAACACCGTGCCTGCCATCGATGCCGCCGCCACACAGCTTTATCAGATCGATCCGGCACTGGCCGTGAAGTTCCTGACCGATTATTCAGTTTCGGCAGGCAACAACACCGTGCTCGAATGGAAGGATTTCTATGCTTACCTCTTCACTAAATATATGGATGGCAATATCAAGGAAGCCCGCGAAGTGCCGGAAGGCTATAAATACTATACACCAAAGCTCGAACAGCCCGGATACAGCGAAAAATGGTACAGGACCATCGTGAACGACACCGGCGACAAGCTCAAGGTGATCGGCCCCGCCCATTAACCACCAACAATAACCATAAAAAAGGCTGCTTTATCACGATGAAGCAGCCTTTTTCCTTGTACCCTGTACCTGATACCTGGTACCGGTATTCATTACCTCAGCACAAACTGGGTATGCCCGATCACCTCGTCGCCATAAAAGATCTCCACGTGATAGGCGCCTTCCATGATCTCCTTATCGGGATAGCTTTTGGTCCAGTAAAGGCATAATTCCATGCTCGTATTCTGGTAGTCGATGAGTTTCTTTATGGAATACTGCAGCAATTCGCCCTGGTACATGAAAGTATAGTCGTCGGTCCTGTCCCTGGTGAGGATGAGTTTGTCGGGCTGTGCGATCCGCACGTAAATTTCCTTTGTTCCGGGTTCCACGATCTTGTTCTCCCCTATGGTGAAGCATACCTTGATCTTGTCGACCCGGTTGGCCTTGTCGGTCTCCTTTTCCTTCCCGCGGTCGCGGATGCCGGTGGCCTTCAGGTTATAAACCTGGAGGACGGAGGCCTGTTCCACCTTTTCATTCAACTTCTCCTTATCGCGCGTCACCATTTCGTAGTCATTCTTCACCTCCTGCAGGTCTTGCCTGATCTCGGCATTCTCGGCCGTGAGTGCCTTGTTCACGGTATAGAGTGAATCCATCTGGCGAACATAGCCCTGGCTCACTTCCTGCAAAAGGGCGAGCTTCTTCTTCACCTTGTAGTATTCCCACTGGGTGTCGAGAAGCTTGCGGATCTCCTGTGCATTGGCCTGTATGATGCTGTCTTTCAGATGAAGTGTATCCGACAGCTCGCCGTATTCGATCTTGATCTGCTCATGCTCATACATGAGGGAGTCGAGTTCTTTCTGAAGTTCCACACGCTGCATTTCCTTCTCGTCGAGGAGCTTCTTCATGTCCGACCTGAGGACGATCAGCCATACGGCCAGTCCGATCGCCACCAGTGCAAGCACCACGAGGATGGCAATCATGGTCTTGCCCGGTTTTCTGCGTCCGCTGTTCACGGTTGG
>JAXGTH010000114.1:0-8819 GCA_040775045.1 Bacteroidales bacterium | reverse complement strand
GGATGTCCGGGAAATCAGCGGCATATTCAGGGGCGTAGGTATATCCAATCTGCCCGGCCGTGCCCTCGTTGATGAAGGGCATGATGCGGTGGCCGTAACGGTCGAAGACGAAAAGGTCCTTGATCCCATCCATATTGATGTCGACCTCCCCGAACTGGCATGCATTCATCCCTCCGGCAAAGGGAACAAGATAATTCTCCCCCTTCATATCACTGATGGAAAGCGGTGCACGTTCCTGCTGCCCGGCAGCCGTAATGCTCAGCAAGGCCGATAAGGCCGTGATGATGAATGATTTTGAACGCATGTCGGTATTATTTATACAAAGATAAACATAATCCCGGTCACGATACCCGGTTCCCGGGACATAGGGCGTCAGGCGTCAGGCGTCAGGCTTCAGGCTTCAGGCATCAGGCATCCGGCATCCGGTATCCGGTATCTGGCATCCGGTATCTGGCATCCAGTCCCCAATTATTTTCCTACCTTTGCCATACTCAAACAACATTCCCATGTCAAAGATCCTGGTCATCGACGACGAGAAAGGCATCCGCAACACCCTGCGCGAGATCCTGGAATATGAAAAGTACGAGGTTGACGATGCTGCCGACGGGCCGTCGGCCCTGGCGCTGGCTGAGAAAGAGACCTACGACGTGATCCTTTGCGACATCAAGATGCCGGGCATGGATGGCATGGAGGTGCTCGACCACCTTCTGGCCAACCACGATGCCCCGGTGATCATGATCTCCGGCCACGGCAACATCGACACGGCAGTGGAGGCCATCAAGAAGGGGGCTTATGACTACATCGCCAAGCCGCTCGACCTCAACCGCCTGCTGATCACTATCCGCAATGCCATGGACAAGGCCAGCCTGATCACGGAGGCCAGGTTCCTGAAGCGGAAGGTGAGCAAGACCTACGACATGGTGGGCGATTCGGAAAGTATGCAGCAGATTCGGGAGATGATCGACCGCGTGGCACCCTCGGGGGCACGGGTGCTGATCACCGGCGAGAACGGCACAGGCAAGGAATTGGTGGCGCGCTGGCTGCACGAGAAGAGCGAGCGGGCCAAAGCACCCTTCGTGGAGGTGAATTGTGCTGCCATTCCTTCGGAACTTATCGAGAGCAAACTCTTCGGCCACGAGAAAGGATCGTTCACCTCGGCCATCAAGCAGCGCAAGGGAGATTTCGAGCTGGCCCACGGGGGTACGCTCTTCCTGGATGAGATCGGTGACATGAGCCTTTCGGCCCAGGCCAAGGTCTTGCGTGCCCTGCAGGAGAACAAGATCATGCGGGTGGGCGGCGAAAAGGACATCAGGGTGGATGTGCGTATCATCGCGGCTACCAACAAGAACCTCAGGGAGGAGATCGACAGGGGCAACTTCCGCGAAGACCTTTACCACCGCATCAGCGTGATCCTCATCCATGTGCCGCCGCTGCGCGAGCGCAAGGACGACATCCCGGCGCTGGCAGAACATTTTGCCACGGAGATCTGCGAGAGTCACGGCCGCGTGGTCAGCACCTTCACCGGCGATGCCATGGAAGCACTGAAGGAGATGCCCTGGTCAGGCAACGTGCGGGAACTGCACAACGTGGTGGAACGGCTCATCATCCTCTGCGACCGCGAGATTACCGGCGCAGATGTAAAGAAATACGCACAACCGCTTGGACAGTAGGGTTAAACAGAGAGGTAGGGGTTAGGCCCCTCGACTTCGCTCGGGACAGGCTCTGGGCGCCAGGTACCGGGTGTCAGGCTAATGGCACTTTAGTCATTCCAGTAACTTCTCACTCTCATGTATCATGTATCATGTATCATCTCTCATGTCTCATGTCTCATGTCTCATATCTCAATACCATTTCCCTTTTCCATATTCCCTTTTCCATCTTCCATTTTCCATAAAAAAAGCCCTCCCTTGCGGGAAGGCCTGAAAAACCGTTGTGGAGCTGGAGGGAGTAGCTTCGCTGATCCCTCCGTACCAGAGTTGCAAATCAAAATTTCATTTCTTCGAAATGGTGAATTAATAAGCTTTCAAATACAAAAGCGAGCTTTTGATTTGCTCGCTTTTTAATTCACTACCGAAATTTTGATTCACCCGTGGAGCTGGAGGGAGTCGAACCCTCGTCCAAACAAGGAACAGACGTGCTTTCTACATGCTTATCCTTTTGTTGGTTGTCGGGAGTGACCCGGGAAAAGGCACCCAAGTCAAACCGTATTCCCTTTATCTCACCCGGAAGCCGGGACCTCCCCCGGGCCAGCCTGAAATTTTCTTGCGCCCCGTGCTCAGACCGGAATCAGGCAGATCCATCTGCGGAACGTCTCGTCCCGGACCTTGTCCGGGATTAAGCCAATCTACTAAGCTTCGATTAGGCTGCGAGTGCGAAGTTATTTTCGCCAATTAATTGTTCGTGAAAAGGTTTTACGGGTCTGTCCACATTGCCCGGCATGCTTACAGGTCCACTCGTCTTGCTGTCAAAACCAGAGCAGCCCCGTTTTTAAGTCCAAAATCCTAAACGCTAAATCCTAAAAAAAATTCAAAATTCAAAATTCAAATTTTTAAACTCTCAGGACATTCGAGCCTGGATTATTCTGCTGCAAAGATACGGTTTTTATTGATCTTTAGCAAATATGGTGCCAGGGGGGAACATGGAACATGGACTATGGAATATGGAAAAGGGAAAATGGGAATAGTAGGGAGATATGAGAGATGAGACATGAGATATGAGATATGAGACATGATACATGAAAGTGAGAAGTTACTGGAGTAACTAAAGTGCAAATAGCCTGTCGCCCATCGCCCATCGCCTGATGCCCGGTACCTGACGCCCGGTACCTGACGCCCGGTACCTGATGCCTGGTACCTGACGCCCGGTACCTGACGCCCGATCTCTAGTGGATCACGGAGATCAAAGCGAGTCTTCCATGATGATCCCTTCCTGTATCTTCAGCCAGCCGAAGAATACCAGAACGATGGCTGCGATCGAGAATATCGACCCGATGATCCCGCCAAGGGCAGGGATAAAGCTGAAGATGTTCTCCAGCACGGCAAGGATCATAGCGATCATGAGCAGCATCGCTCCTCCCTGACCACTTTTTCCTATGCTTGCCGAGCCCCTCAGCATGATGAACGCGATCATCTCGACGATGAAGCCTACGATCAGGATGATGGCTGCGATCAGGCCCATGAGCGGGATGATATCGAAAATAAATCCTAACAGGCAAATGATGGCGGCAACGATGAGCAGCTTGACCGCCGATTTGCCCTTTTCGTCTAGGCCTTCCTTGAGCCTGGTGATCCCGATGAACAACAAAACCAGCCCGAAGATGGCTGTAAGCCCTGCAGCCCAGCCCCCGCTGATCCCGTTGAACATCTGTAACATCGTGCCTGCCAAAGCAAAGGTGATGGCTTTCATACTTTCTTTTTTTTCCATTTTTTATTTGATTTAAGTTAATGAGTGTTTTTTCAATCTACCGTGAACCAGATGAAGATGTAGTTATCCTTGTCCGGAAGCGGCAGGGTCGATACATTGGTGATCCATCGTTCCTCATGGGGTTCCCCGTTATTCAATACCTGGTAGTACCAGTAATGGCTGATCGACTGGAAGTCGCCGGGGTCTTCGGTCTTGAATCTAATGGTCTTCCCCGATACTTCCTCCAGGGGGATCTGTTCCAGCTGGAAGGTCGTTTCATTGGTCTTGTGGATCGTGAAGTTGTTCTGTACAGTGTTATAGATGTAATTAGCCTTAAAGACCACATCGACCAGCGATTTACCGTCAGGTGCAAGCTTGCCGCTCACCGAATAGTAACTGGTGTCGTGGTCTTCCAGCGCGAAACTGATCAGCAAATCGAACTGGTTGCCTTCCCATTTGATGCTGTCGGTATGAACACTAACGGAGGTACCCCATACATAAGCGTTCCCGTAATATGTCTCGTCCAGGTTCAGCCAGTAATCGACCTGGTGGTCCTTTTGTTCATACCAGACTTTGTATGCTGTAGAGAATTTCCTCGCCGATTTGACTGAGTCGGCCAGAGAACTGTTCCCGAAAGGCCCGTCGGCCTGCATTATGGTTTCCTTGATATGGTAAAAATCCTTTTCCCAGTTGTCTATGTCAAACAATTCCATATCGATGCCCATGGCGAAGTCCATCCCATAATTGAGCTTCCACCAGGGATCCTCAAGGGTATTGGCTTCCAGCTGCAGGTAAACGCGGTCGTTGATATAGGGTCCCGTAAGCCCGTAAAACTCGAAGGTGAGCTGTGGTTTTACCCACACCTGCAGGTCGGCCTTTGCTGAGCAGGTTGGCGGGCTGGCCGTGAGATCCGGCTTCAACTCAGGGTTACGGATCGTCCAGTTGCCATCCTGGTAGGTCATGCCGGTTGTGAGGGCACATACCTGGGTAATGGATGAGGTGACCTGCGATTGCACCTTGCACGAATCGCCAATATAAATTTTCAACACGGGGGTGACGACGACCGGCACACTCCCGATCATGAATGTCCTGCTGGGAAACTTGTGGTCAAATACTTTCTTTTCCCACCCCTGGGTCAGGATGTCGTAGGTGCAGGTCCCGCTGAGGACAAAGGTTTCGGTGAGATCGCTGTTGATATCGAATTTGTGGACCGACCAGTCCTTCATCTGGAGGGTCCCGTGCAGCGTGGCAGCCAGGGTGAGGTTTCCTTCCACCTTGAGGGTGGTGTTGCCCGACTGTTGTACGATCTCGGCAATGGGGATCACGGTGTCCATGGGATAGTTGAAATCCAGCTGTCCCTGCTTTATCGCCTCACCCATCTTTGCCATGATGGTGATGATCTTAATAAATCCTTTATCCTTCTGTCCTTCGATGGCAGTCACTTTGCGGAGGTAGCCCCGGTCGACCGGGACGATGATCACATCCCCGACCTCGATCGGGTATTTGTCAAGGATGTCGCTGTTGAAAGTGAAGGACATGTCGGTCGTGTCGATCGAGACGAGGTAGGCCCCGCAGTCCTCCGTGCTGATGGCCTTGGTGGTTTCGGGAATGATGGGGTCGAGGGTTTCTTCTCCGGGGGGAGGCTCGTCCTCATGTTCTTTCTTGCAGCCCCCGATGCCTACAACAAAGGCAAGCAGGATGATCAGGAAAAGCTGCAATCCCGGGACAGGTTCTTTTTTCATGGCATGTTCGGTTTTTGGGTTATGCCCAAATATATGATATTCACAGGGCGATGCGGGGATTCAGGAGTCCGGGTTTATAAAACAGGACATGTTGGAAGCTTTGGCTTCTCAATGATCTGATTTATCATCCTGCAGCATTCACATATTTTTTCGTACATTGGCCATTTATCAGGAACGGCATCTTTATGAAAATACGGCCAGTCATAGTACTCCTGATAATCCCCATGTTCATGGTTTGCAAATCAAACGGGCAGTCGGCGTGGGAGAGGGACGTAATAGAGGATTATCAGCTCAACCTTGACAGATACATCAACCACCGTCAGGATTTTTTCCCGAGAGGGGAATTCCTTGAACACATGAACAGGGATTCTGTCAATGCACTGATCGATACACTGAAGATATTTGCTATGGAGCGGGTGGCCGATGATGTGGAAAATCTTAAACTTTCCGCATTTTTCGAACTGGGCTTCCTCTATTTTCTGCTCGATGAGGGCGATTCAACCATTGCCATGATGGGAAGGGCCATGAAACTTGTCGGGAAGGACCGCTCACCATGGGAATATGCCATGATCAATGCCCTTGCTGCCGAGGCATGCAAACGGAAAGGCTACCATAAGCTTTCCAATGATTATAATGCGGAGATCCTCAGCATACCGGCATACGTGGCCGATACCTTTCACAGGGCTTCAACGCTGGCGTTCATGGCCGAGAACTACTACTCCCTCCTCGAATACGATAATTCGATGGAGTGCTGCAGGGAATCCTTCAATCTTTTCACGGCCACAGGGAATTATTCCAACGCCTCATACCAGCTCGTGATCATGTCAAGGTTGTCGAAGGCCATTTATAATGATACCAGCTTCCTTGAATACCTGCACATGGCTAACGAAATGGCCTCCCGTTCCGGTGATTCGGCAAGGATCGCCAATAATCTGGTGAATACCGGCATGGGCTATCTGTCCATTGGTGAATATGCCAGGGGGCTGGATTTTTTGCTGAAGGGATGGAATTATGACAGGAAGGTATTCCCTTATCGCGATATTTATGCATCGAGGGACATATCAAGGGCCTACCTTGCCCTCGACAGCCTGGATAAGGCCGCGTATTTTGCCAGGAGGTCGCTCAGGCTGGCGAAGTCGATCAAGGCTTCCAACTGGATAGGACAATCATATGTGACCATGGCATTGTATTTTGAGAAGGTGGGACAATACGACTCGGCCAGGTATTGCATGGGGGAGGCTTTGAAGAGGGAAAAATTCAGGGGGAGGGATGTGCCGGCACCGGGCCTGTACCGGATGATGTCCGATATCTGCATTAATATGGAAGACTATGAGGCGGCCGCACATTATCTTGATACATCCTTCCAGTATTATAATATGGTGGTGAGGATGAACAACCAGGATGAGATGTCGAGGATGAGGGCCGCATTCGATTATGACCTTCAAAGGGCAAAGATCAAGGAACTTGAAATATGGAACAGCCTGGAAAAGGAGAAGAACAGGCGCTATGTGATCGTGGTGGTCACCGTGCTGCTTATCCTTTTCCTCAGCATAGGTTTTCTCTGGGGCATGAGGCAGCAATTTTCAAAACTCAGGGTTTCGTATCTCAGCCTGGTGAAGAAGAACCTCGAACTCGACCGATTGAACGCGAGGCTGAGGTCTGCGGAGAAACGGGGCAGACTTGCACCTGCTGAAACGATTAAGGATGAGGATGTTTTATTTGATAAACTACTCCAGCACCTGGAAAACGACAGGATCTACCGCGATCCGGAGCTGACCCTGGGAAAGCTGGCTATGGTCATGGGCACGAATACCACCTATCTGTCTGCCATCATCAACAGCCACTTTACCTCGAACTTCAAGAGCCTTGTGCATAAATACAGGATCGACGAAGCCAGGCAATTGCTGGTTTCCGGCAATTTTGATAATTACAGTATCGACGGGATCGCACGCGAGGTCGGTTACCGGTCCAGGTCGGTATTCTACCAGGCCTTCAAGCAGGTTACCGGTGTTACGCCCTCGGTGTATATCGAAAACTACCGTAAAGCCATGGAAAACAATCACGATCAATGACAGTGACTATTCCCTGCCCCCTACTTGTCCTTCTTCCTGAAGAAGTTCCTGATCTTTTTGAAGAAACCGACCTTTTCTTTCTGCTCTTCCTGTCCTGAGACCTCTTCTGCGGGCTCCTGTTCTTCTGTCAGCACCTTTTCTTCCCTCCGGAACTCGCGTGCCTCCTTGCGGCTGATGTAGTCAACAGGTATATCAGCCGTATACGACGGGCAGTTGAGCATGGCTTGCAGGCTGTCGGGCAGGGGAGGGAAGGCAGTCAGGTATTTCCTGCCCGGGAGATGGTCGGATTCCATTTTTTTCAGGGTCATGGCCACGATGGGAAGTGCCATGTGCGCACCGCTGCCCAGGGCGGTGGTCCTGAAATGCACGGCAGGCATCTCGGCACCCACCCATGCTCCCATCACCAGCCCGGGGGTGAACCCGATGAACCAGCCATCGGCATTGTCCTGCGTGGTTCCTGTTTTTCCCGCCAGGGCCGAACGCAGTCCGTAGACCGTCCTCGCCGACCGTGCCGTACCGCTGTCGACTACAGCCTGCAGCATGCTGCTCATGAGCAATCCCGTTTGCTCATCGAAAGCAGCGGGATATTTATCTGTTTCGCCGGCCTGGTAGATCAGCCGCCCATCACTGTCCACTATCTTCACGATGCCGTATGGTTTCACGGATGCTCCCCGGTTGGCAAAGCCGGAATAGGCGGTCACCATCTCCAGCAGCGACACCTCTGCTGTGCCCAGGGCAAGTGAGGCTACACCCGGAAGGTCGGAGGTGATGCCCATATCACGGGCCAGGGTGACCACCGCCGCGGGTCCGGTGGAGGCCATGATCTCGGCGGTGACCGTGTTTACGGAGTTCATCAGCCCGCCCCTCATGCTGTAATAGCCCCCGTAGTCCCCACCGGAATTTCCCGGCGACCAGTTGTCGAATTCCTCATAAATGCGTTGCTCGTTTAGGAAGAAGCTGCAGGGCTCCGTGCCTCCTTGCAGGGCGGCGGCGTATACAAAAGGCTTGAACGTGGAACCGGCCTGCCGCTTCGACAGTACATGGTCGTAGGGCAGGTACTGGAAGTTGGTGCCCCCTGCCCAGGCAAGGATGGCACCGGTTTCGGTATCCATGGCGATGAACCCGGTATTCAGCATCTTCAGGTAGTGCTTCAGGCTGTCGATACTGCTGATCTCCATGACCTGTTCCCCGCCGGGTATGAGGATCTGCCTTTTATGTGGAACCGAGAGGCTGTCGAGGATTTGCTGATGCGAAAGGCCCCTCGCAGCGTATTTCTGGTATACCCCCGAGTTTCTCAGCACCTGTTCAAAGGTTCCGGGCTGCCCTTCCCATGGCTCGCGCCCTTTCCAGTGCCGGTCGAATTCCTTCTGCAACGACTGCATGTGACGGGCGATGGCCTCGTCGGCGTAGGATTGGAGACTGGCATCGATGGTGGTGTATATGCGCAGGCCACCGGATTCAAGGTCGTAACGGTCACCCAGGATCTGAAGGATCTCCTGCCGGATATGCTGCCTGAAATAGGGGGCGATGCCACTGCTGGCATCCATCAGCTGGTATTTCAGCCTTATGGGTTCGCTGCTGAAGCGCCCGGCCTGGTCCTGGC
>JAXGTH010000113.1:0-8884 GCA_040775045.1 Bacteroidales bacterium | reverse complement strand
CGACCTGCTGGATGATCATGGCGAGGGTGTCATAAGCGTTGAAAAGGAAGAGCTGGAAACCAACAAGGACCGCATCGTCAAGACGCTCTCGAACTACAGCATACAGATCGACAAGATCAAGGCAACCATAGGCCCCACGGTGACCCTCTACGAGATCATCCCGGCCCCGGGGGTGAGGATATCAAGGATCAAGAACCTCGAAGACGACATCGCCCTGAGCCTCTCTGCCATGGGCATCCGCATCATAGCTCCCATACCCGGCAAGGGAACCATCGGGATAGAGGTGCCGAACCAGAAGAGCGATATCGTGTCGATGAGGTCCATCCTGGCTTCGGAAAGGTTCCAGAACTCGAAATATGAGCTGCCCTTCGGCCTGGGTAAGACGATCTCGAACGAAAGTTACGTGGCCGACCTCACCAGGATGCCCCACATCCTGATGGCAGGCGCCACAGGCCAGGGCAAGTCGGTAGGGCTCAACGCTATCCTCACTTCGCTGCTTTACAAGAAGCACCCTTCCGAGCTCAAGTTCATCCTTGTCGACCCGAAGAAGGTGGAACTCACGCTTTACAGCAAGATCGAAAGGCATTTCCTGGCCAAGCTCCCCGATTCGGAAGAGGCCATCATCACCGATACACGTAAGGTGGTCCGCACGCTCAATTCCCTCGGCATCGAGATGGACAACCGTTACGAACTGCTGAAGGATGCCCAGGTGAGGAACATCAAGGAATACAATGTGAAGTTCGTCAACCGCAAGCTAAATCCGGTTGAGGGACACCGTTACCTGCCCTACCTGGTACTGGTGGTGGATGAGTTTGCCGATCTCATCATGACTGCCGGCAAGGAGATCGAGAACCCGCTCACAAGGCTGGCGCAACTGGCGCGTGCGGTCGGCATCCACCTGATCATCGCCACGCAGCGACCATCCGTCAATATCATCACTGGTACCATCAAGGCCAACTTCCCCGCCAGGATCGCCTACCGCGTGATCTCGAAGATCGACTCCAGGACCATCCTGGACACCGGTGGCGCTGACCAGCTCATCGGGCGGGGCGATATGCTGCTTTCGACCGGGAACGATATTGTGAGGCTGCAATGCGCTTTTGTCGACACCCACGAAGTGGAACGGATCACCGACTTTATTGGCTCACAGCGCGCATACCCGCATGCCCTGCACCTGCCCGAGTATATGGACGAAGAGATCGACGGCCCCGAAGATTTTGACCCCAGCGACAGGGATGAACTTTTCGAGGAGGCCGCCCGCATTATCGTGCAAACCCAGCAGGGCTCAACATCCCTTTTGCAGCGCAAGCTCAAGCTCGGATACAACAGGGCAGGCAGGATCATCGACCAGCTGGAAGCTGCCGGAATAGTCGGGCCCTTCGAAGGAAGTAAAGCCAGGGAAGTAAAGATCACGGATGAGCTCAGTTTGGAACAGTTTTTGAAAGATTTGGATGAAAGCAAGGAATAATAACATGAAAAAAATATTCATTTTCCTCTCAGGCCTCATGATCGTATGTTCAGGCTTCGGCCAGGCAAAAGACGCTGACAGGACCATCAGGGACATTACTGAAAAAACCCAATCCTACAAATCCGTTGAATTCATGTTTACCTTTACTTACCAGGACGCCGTAAGCGGCGATGATGTGAGTGAAAAAGGCAGGCTGGTCATCAGCGGCGACAAGTATATCCTCGAGATCGAAGGACAGCGGGTGATCTGCGACGGTGAGACAATCTGGACCTACCTCGAAGATGCATGGGAAGTGCAGATCAACGCCATCGATGATGACGACGAATCCATCACACCCTCTAAACTGCTTACGACATACAACGAAGACTACAAGGCAAGACTGGACAAGGAATACAGGGAAGACGGCATTAATTACCAGCGGATCGAACTCAAGCCTCAGGAAGGCAAGAAATGGGTGATGCTGGAAGTGGTGGTGAATGCCGATGAACAGCAGATCGCCGAGATTACCATACACGACAAGAACGGGGGCAAGATCCACTATAAGATCGACGAATTCAATACCAATATCGGCGTTGACGATGATGATTTTGTGTTCAGGCCTGAAGACCATCCGGACGTGGAGGTCGTTGACATGCGGTAAATACGCCGCAGTGAAGCCAATTGCCGGTCCAGACACCACCGGCCCCAGACACCTTAAAAAACCTGAAATCTGTAATGCCGGCTAAACCCCGGGCGGATGATCGCGTCAAACACAAAAACGCAGACCTGGCCATGGAGGAAAATCCCGACGGCATAATACTGAAGCTCATCAGGGATAAGCATTCTGCTGAAGAAGGATTCCTTCTTCTCGTAAGGACATACCAGCAGAGACTCTACTGGCATATCAGGAGGATGCTTGACGATCACGACGATACCGATGATGTGCTGCAGGAAACCTTCATCAAGGCATGGAAAGGGATCAGGCATTTCAGGGAGGAATCACAACTTTTCACCTGGTTATACCGCATCGCCACAAACGAGGCGCTTAGCTTTCTGCGCAAAAGGGAGAAGGATAAAAAACTTTCGCTGCAATTGTCGCGCGAAGAAAGCCCGGTGCAGGTTGAACCGGGCACTCCGCCCGGTGGAGAGGTCATCAGCATGAAGCTGCGGCAGGCCGTGGTCCGCCTTCCGGAAAAACAACGCCTGGTCTTTAACATGAAATATTATGACGAGATGAAGTACGAGGAGATGTCGGCGATCCTTGGCACTTCCGTGGGCGCTCTGAAAGCATCCTATCACCTGGCAGTGAAAAAAATAGAAAATCTTCTGGATTTGGATTAAACCCTGTAGAGAACAGATCATCAAAAGAGTGATGTCAGCAAACAAGCACATAGGACAAGAAAATACAGACCGCAGGTTAAGGGAGCTATTCGGCAAGGACATGCCATATGAAACACCTGAAGGATACTTTGATGAACTTCCCGGCAGGATCATGTCATCGGTGAGAAAAGAGGCCGGACGGAAACGCAGATCGATCGTTATGATGACCAGATACTCAGTTGCGGCAGCCATCACCGTTCTTGCAGCCATCAGCATCCTGCTGGTGATGATGAACCGGCAGCAACAAGGAGTGGAGGAACCATTGACATATAGTGTGCATGATGTTTATATGACAGGCATCGACAACCTTTCCGACCTCGAGGAATCCTACCTCCTCACCATGGTAGATGAAGACAGCCTCGACCTTGGAGAGCTTATGTCAGCGGACGCCGGCGATCTTGAAGAGGAGACCATCATCAACTACCTGCTTGCCGACAACCATATTGAATATTACTTTATCGAGGAATATTAATTTAAATATATTGCCATGAGAACAATAAGAACAATAGCGGCATGTACGATGGCCGCAGCATTAATGATGATCCTCATACCTGTTAATGCCCAGCAGGGCCAGGATAAGGACCAGATGGAACAGAAGAGGAAAGAAATGAGCGAAAAGTTCAGGGCCCGGAAGATCGCTTTCATCACCGAACAACTGAGCCTCACGCCCGGAGAAGCGGAGAAATTCTGGCCGGTCTACAATGAAATGGAACAAAAACGGGAAGCGATCACGCAGAACCTTATGGAAAGGTTCCGTGATCCTGAAAGGGAATCAGCGGAACCCACCGAGGAAGAAGCAGAAAAGATCATACAGCAACGCTTTGATGAGGAACAGCAACTGCTCGACCTGAAAAAGGAATACCATAAAAAGTTCACCGGGATACTGCCATCAACAAAAGTGCTCAGGCTTTATGAGGCCGAGAATATGTTCAGGAGACACCTGATGGAAAGCATCGGGCACAGGCACGACGACAGGCGGCCTGAAGAAGGTGCAAGGGGCAAGCCCCGGATGGAACGTTACCCTATGAGATAAAAAAATGCCCCGCGAGGGGCATTTTTTTTATTCTTTCCACTGATAATACTGATCGACCAGGCTGAGCGTCGACTCGTCAGGTTCCTGTATGAGTGTGATAAGGTAGAGCTCCTTTTCCTTGCCATCCCAAAAGACCACCGGCATATGATCACCACCGTACTCACCGTTTGAACCTTCGTAGGATTCGGTGTCGGGGGCGGTATTCACACAGAACATGTACGGACCTTTTTTCTCATGCTGATACAGGTGAACTGCCTGCAGATCGCTGAATTCCATGATCACTTCCCCGCAAAGCTGGTTATCCCTGACAAACAACCTCTTTTCGATGTTCGAAGCCATAGGGAACTGTTCATCGATATATGTGCCATAGAGGTAGCTGTTCAGCAATTCATCAAAATCTTCCCCTGATACGTCGAGGGTATCATCCATGTCGGACATGATGTTGATGTAGGTTATGGTGAGCTTACCCGAGTTTGTCCCGGTAAATTCCCACTTGTACTCCTTTTTTTCTACTGTGAGGCAGCCGCTCAACAGGAAGGCAAAGAAAGCCAAAAACATGAGCTTGATAGTGATCTTTTTCATAAGCAAGGGTTGTTTGGGTTATCCGTTAAAGATTTTTCTCCCTGACGGGATTGTTATAATTTTGCATCAAATATAAGGATTCTAAAAATAGAAAGTCAATGAATGTTTCTGTCGAGATCAGTTATTATCCGCTGAATGTTGAATATGTCCCACCGATCAAGGACTTCATCAGGCGCATGAACACTTATGAAAACCTCAGGGTTAAGACCAACGGAATGAGCACGCAAATCTTTGGCCTGTACAGCGAGGTGATGGATGCCCTCAGGGCTGAAATTGAAAAATCGTTTGAACTGCCGCATTCGGTCTTCGTGTTGAAGATCGTGAATGCCGACCTCGACATTGTGGCATGACGATCGTCGATGCTTTCGACATTTTGTACCGCAACCTTCTCGATACCAGCATCCTGGAGGCCATTGCGGTAATTTTTGGCATCCTCAGCGTATGGTTCGCCAAGAAGGAGAACATCCTGGTCTTCCCCACCGGTATCATCAGTGTACTGATATACGTATACATCTGTTTTTTTGCGAAACTCTATGCCGACATGGGCATCAACTTCGTATATTTCGTGATGAGTGTTTACGGATGGATCATGTGGACGCGGAAGGATGCGGAGCGCCATGTGTTGCCAATCAGCTGGTGCAGCAGGAAAGAACATGTGATCAGTATAATAATGCTTGTAGGATTCTTCCTGTTGCTGAGTTATTTCCTCTCGGAATATACCGACAGCAACGTACCTGTGATCGATTCACTCACCACGGCCATTTTCATTGTAGGGATGTGGTTGATGGCCCGCAAGAAGATCGAGAACTGGATCTACTGGATCGTCGGGGATGTGATCTCTATACCGTTGTACTTTTACAAAGACCTGGCCCTGACCAGCATACAGTTCACGATATTCCTTGTACTCGCCATTATGGGTTTTATTGAGTGGAGAAAAAAGATCAGGCTTGCAGAAGCTAAATGACATGGGAAGCACGGGCCAAAATAAAGATCATCAGGATTTACTGCGAATCGCCATCACCGGGCCTGAATCGACCGGCAAGTCAGAACTTGCGGAAAAACTTGCCAGGCACTACCATACGGTCTGGGTGCCCGAATACGCCAGGGAATATTTAAACCGGCTGGGCAGAAGGTATGAATATGACGACCTACTGGTAATTGCCAGGGGACAATGGGAAAGCGAAATGCGACTCGCCGCGAAAGCCAGGACTTTCCTATTCTGCGACACCGATTTTCTTGTTGCAAAGATCTGGTGCGGGGACAAGTTCGGCAAATGCCACCCATGGATCAGCGAAATGGTTGAAAAGCACCGCTATAACCTTTACCTGCTATGCGACATAGACCTGCCATGGAGTGATGATCCCTTGAGGGAAAACCCGCATGACCGCGACAGGCTTTTTGCGCTTTACAGGAGTGAACTTGATAACCGCAGGATGCCATACGCAGTGATCAGCGGCACCGGTGAAGAGAGGCTCCGTCGTGCCATTGAAGGAATCAATAAAATAACAGGCCCGGGGACGTATTAATGACCGTTAACTTTCCGGAAGATACCGCAAACTGATTTCCCGGTAAATTTCTTGCCATGGCCTTGTTTATTTAGTATTTTCATCCCCGGATTGTTTACCGTGACAGGTTTGTCGAGGTAAGCACCTCAACGGCAAAAAAGGATAAAATCTATCCTACCCCGCTCCATTTATACCTGGCCTCCGACAATTTCCCAACGTTGGAGGCCTCTTTTTTTCGGCAGGCAACGAAGCCCCTTACCCATTAACCCAAAATATTTAATTTTGTCGGTCGTTACTATCAGATATGATCCATCCAGCCCCTGACCGCCTGCACATCCTTTACCTGCCGAAATGGTATCCCCACAAGTACGATCCCATGCCCGGACTTTTCATCGAGCGGCATGGCATATCGGTGCTGCCACACTGCGACATTTCCGTGCTTTATGTCCATGCGGACGACAATCAACGGCACCCGGCATATCGCATGGTCGTCTCGGACAATGAAAAGCTCAATACGATCAGGATCTATTATAAAAGATCGAACACAGGTATCAGGCCACTCGACATGCTGCTGAACACTTTCCGTTTCGTAAGGAGCCACCGCAAAGGGATGAAGGAGATCAGGAAGCGCTTCGGGCAATACCACATCATTCATGTGCATGTGCTTACGAGGCATGGCATCATCGCGCTCTGGGAGAAGATTACAAGGGGAATTCCCTATGTGATCACGGAACACTGGACACGCTACCTGCCCATGACCGATACCTTCAGGGGCGGGTTGAGGAAATGGGCCACGAGGCTCGTGGCACGAAAAGCCTCAGCCATCATGCCGGTAACAGCCAACCTTCGTGATGCCATGATCGATTGCGGGCTCAGGAACGACAATTACGTGGTCATCCCCAACGTGGTCGACATCGACATGTTCAGTCCCGACCCGGATAAAAAACGCGGTGATAAAAAGCGGATTATCCATGTATCCTGCTTCGACGACAAGCAGAAGAATATCTCGGGTATTACGCGCGTGATCAGGCGGTTGTCGAAAGAAAGGCAGGACTTCACCGTCGACATGGTCGGAGAAGGCATACATTATAAAGAATTGCTGGAATATGGTTCGGAGCTGGGTGTAAGGGATACTTTCGCCAGGTACCACGGCCTGAAGGAAAATGAAGCGCTTGCCTCGCTGATGAAGGCGGCCGACTTCATGGTGATGTTCAGCCGTTATGAAAACCTGCCGGTAGTGATCCTCGAAAGTTATGCATGTGGTGTGCCGGTGATCTCAACAGATGTGGGTGGTATCCGGGAGCACATGAGCGACGATCTCGGCATATTGCTTGATTCGGAGGATGAAGACCGGCTTTACGAGGCCATCAACAAGATGCTTGACGATCACCACAAATACAACAGCAGCAGGATAAGGGAATATGCCGTGAGCCATTTCAGCAATGAGGTGATTGGCAGGCAGCTCTACGGAATTTATTCGGCTGTCGCCGGGAAATAAAACTAATAACATTGTTCAGCAAGATCCTCAACACTTTCGGGACGCGCAGCCTTTCAGCAGTGATCAACTTCCTGATCGCGGTGGTCGTATCACGGTATCTCGGTCCGGAGGGGAAGGGAGAACAGGGCATCATCATAACCACCATTGCCTTTGTGCTGGTTTTTGCCAACCTTGTGGGTGGAGCCACGCTTGTATACCTCATCCCCCGGCACAGGTTCTCACTGCTGCTGCTTCCCTCATATTTCTGGTCGCTGGGTACGAGCGTCATTGCCTTTGTTTTTCTCTGGGCCTTCAGGATTGTAGATCCGGCATTCATCCTCCACATCAGCCTGCTTTCGCTGCTGAATTCATTCACCGGCATTCATACGACCCTGCTCATCGGCAAGGAAAAGATCAGGGCCGCCAACATGGTGAGCCTGATGCAGCCCCTCATCGTGATCATCGTCCTGGTGATCAGCTTCCAGTTGCCCGGGATGAGAAGCGTCAGCGCTTATATCAACGCCCTGTATTTTGCCTTCGGGGGCAGCCTGCTGCTCAGTTTCCTGTATATTTCCAGGACATTCGGGCGCATGGAGCTGCATCCGTTGAACGACTACCTTAGTCTGGTAAGGGAAATGCTGCGGCTTGGACTGATGAATCAGATGGCCCACATCACCCAGATGATGAGCTTCAGGCTAAGCTACTATTTTCTCGAGATCTATCATGGCGATGCCAGTGTAGGCATCTATTCGAACGGGATACAGATCATGGAATCGATATGGCTCATCAGTAAAAGCATATCACTGGTACAGTATGCACGCATTGCCAACAGCTCCGACAAAAAATACGCACAGGAGTTATCGTTAAGGCTGCTGAAGGCAGGCCTGGCTTTCAGCCTGCTGTGTATTTTACCATTGCTGATATTGCCCGAATCCTTTTACCTGTTCATCTTTGGACAAGGTTTTGCAGGGGTGAAGATGGTGATCTGGATCCTGTCGCCCGGGGTGCTGGTGTATAATTTCTCGATCATCCTGGGACATTATTTTTCAGGCACGGGGAAATATCATGTCAATACCATTGCATCGGCTGTCGGGCTTGCCGTGAGCCTGATCCTCTATATTACGATCATCCCTGCTTATGCGGTGGAAGGTGCCGGTATTGCTGCCAGCAGCAGCTATTTCATAACCAGCCTGGTTGTGCTGGCGTTTTTCATTCATGAATCGAAGATCAGATCACGGGCATTTTTACCGGTTGCGGACGATATTAAGATTTTTTATGGCTTGTTTCGTCAGAAACAGCAATGATATGCGACCCCTCCGGGGTCGTTTTGTTGTTTTGATCACAATTCCCTGCCAATGATATGCGACCCCTCCGGGGTCGTTTTTTTTTTTTGATAATGATTTTCTTTTAAAAAAATTGGACCCCCCACGGGGTCCCACTACTTTAGAAGAAAAAAAAAT
>JAXGTH010000112.1:0-9018 GCA_040775045.1 Bacteroidales bacterium | reverse complement strand
TATTTTTTCGCAGGACGTCGTGCACGTTTTCATAAAACGCCATATAGTCCCCGTTTTCGGTCGGTACCCTGCCCCCGTCATCCAGTACCCCGTAAAACCCTGGTTTGTCGGCACCCCAATGGTCCCCAACCGGCATTTTTCCTGCCTTAAGCTCAGCTTCCTGCGGGTCGATGCCTTCTTTAATGAAGGTCCCCTTATCGCCTTTAACTATGAACCTGGGCCCGGGCTCCTTCACCATCATCCCTGCCGTGAGAACTACGTCCGTACCGGGATATGTCATCACTATCCTGAAATAATCGTCGACCGGGCTGCCCGGCCTCTCGGCCCGGATCTCTGCCCTCAGCCCGGAAGGAGGTCCAAAAAGGCACAACGCCTGGTCGATCAGGTGTGCCCCCAGGTCATAAAGGATGCCCCCGCCCGGCAGGGCTTCGTCGCGCCATGCCCCGGGCTTCAAATCAGGGCTGTATCGGTCGAAATGCGCTTCGTAGTACTGCACCAGTCCCAGCCTTCCTTCAGCCAGCAATTTCCTGATCGTGAGGAAGTCACCATCCCATCGGCGGTTATGGTAAACAAAGATGTTCTTTCCGGCTTCATCTGCAATGCGGATCAGCTCATCCGCTTCGGCAGAGGTGGGCGTGAAAGGCTTCTCCACCACCACGTGCTTTCCGGCCCTGAGACCATCCCTTACCATGGGAAAGTGCTGGATGTTGGGCGTGGCCACCACCAGCAGTTCTATGTTTTCATCTTCCAGCAACTCACGGTAATCCCTCACAATGTTCACATAGGGATAGACCGCGGCCGAATGGTGGTGATGCCTTTCCACCACGCTCCTGAGCATAAATCCGGGATGCGTATGGATGAAGGGGGCGTGGAACACCCTTCCCGACAGGCCGAAACCGACCAATCCCGTATTTATGGTCGCATTCACTTCAGGATGCTTTCAAGATAATCATGGCTTTTCCTGACACTTTCGAAAGCATCTCCCCTGATCACATCCTGCTCAACGAAGAATTCCTCCATTCCTGCCAGTTCACTGTATGTAAAAAGGGCATTGTAATCGATGATGCCGCTGCCTACCTCGGTCATTTCCCGCTCTTCGCCTGCCATCATATCCTTCACATGCCAGAGCCTGAACCTTCCGGGGTGTTTACCGAAATATGCCAGCGGGTCTTTCCCGGCATAAGTGATCCAGTAAAGGTCGATCTCCATGAATACCAGGGCGGGATCGGTATTTTCGAGGAGGATATCGTATGGTAGCCTGCCCTCTACCGGGATGAATTCGAAGTCGTGGTTGTGATAGCCGAAAAACAGCCCATTTTCATTGCAGAGACTCCCAAGCCGGTTGAATTTGACGGCAAGGTTTTCAAGCGCCACAATGCTTTCCCTGTCCTCTTTGCCGATCCATGGCCACACCAGGTATTTCACGCCGGCAGCTTTGTGGGCTTCGATCACCTGCTGTGTTTCATTTTCACCGAAGGTGAGATGTGAAGCTGTGAGCTGCATCCCGTAGTTTTCAACCATTGCCCTGAAATCCCGGGGATCCATCCCATAAAACCTGCCGTTCGCATATCCCGCGGCCTCAAGTTTGCCGTACCCGATGGCGGCGATCTTCTGCAGACTACCCTCCAGGTCGGCGCTGATCTCGTTGCGCAGGCTGTATAGCTGCAGGCCGATCTTTAAGGCAGGGGGTACAGCCGACATCAGCATACGGGGTGCCACCATCCCGGCCAGCAGGGCGGCGGAACCTGTTTTAATGAATGAACGTCGTTTCATGCCTGATGCTGTTTATGTTGGTCACACGATCTTCTCATTTTCAGGATCCCAGAATACCTTGCGTTTTTCCTTGTATGCGATGGTGCCCATATGGGCGGCCATGGCTTCCTCAAAACCCTGGTCGATGTTGCAACTGGGCTCACCCCCGTGCCTGATGCAGTGCAGCCATTCCTTGATGTGCAGGTGCGTGGGATCGATCCATTTTCCGCCACGGTAAGTATACAGAAGGCCTCGGCCGGCAAAATATTTTTCGGTTGGGGAAGTCACCGCATCGACGTTTTCCATGCCCGGTGCCCATGTAAACAATGGAAGGTCGGGATCGATGATGCCCTGCCTGATCTTCTCGGCATAGCGCGTCGATCCAGGATCAGCCTTGATCAGGAGTTCGTTTCCGAGTTCCATGCTGGCATCATGTCCCATGATCACCCTGCCCCGCTTCCTGTTGTTGGCCAGGGTGGCGCTGTACATCAGGCTTAGATCCCTGTCGGGATATTCATATACGGTATGCAGCACATCGGGTACGGTGCGCCCGTCCTTGAAATAGTAGATCCCGCCGCTCGAAACGGCCGAATGGGGTATGCCCAGGTCGAGGATCTGGTTGATGGCATCGAACTCATGGGTCAGCAGGTCGCCCGACAAGCCGGTGCTGTAGTCCCACCAGCAACGCCACCTAAAGAAACGCTCCAGGCTGAAAGGATGGTCGGGGGCCTGCCCGATGAACTGCGCCCAGTCGATGGTATGTTCGCTTGCGTCTTCATGTATGGGATAGACCCATGCACCATTGGGGTCGTTTCGGTTTGTGGTGACCTCGATGAGGGTGATCTTGCCGAGGAGGTCCTTTTCAATGGCTTCGCGGGCCTTGAAATAACTCTCGGTTTGCCTGCCCTGGTGGCCCAGCTGAAATACGATATTGTTTTCCTTAACGGCATTTCTCAGGGCGTAGGTCTCCTCCACCGACCATGTCATGGGCTTTTCAAGGTAAACATGTTTTCCTGCCCTGGCTGCTGCAATGGCCATGGGGCCATGCCAGTGGTCGGGGGTGGCAATGATCACGGCATCAATATCATCGGCATTGATAAGGTCGAGGTAGTTAAGGTAGCGCCTGGGTCCCGGAACATTGCTGCCACCCGTTCCCTCACGGTGGAGGTTGGCCCCTGCCTCCACGGCCATCTTCCCGTAAGTGTCGAAAATATCGCAAACCCCGTTCATCACCACGTTGAGGTCCTCCTGTTCGAGGTACTGTTCATAACGCTTGTCGGAGCCGTTATTGACCGCTGCTTCTTTCCATTTATCGATCAGTTCGGGATGGGCGAAACCTGCGGCCCTGGCCAGGTGCTTTCCCCTGATGCCGTATCCGATCAGCCCGAGCCTGATCAGCCTGTCGGAAGACCCGGTCACCGGAAGTTCCGGTGCCGAAGCCTTCAGCCTGATGCCTTCAAGGATGTTGCTCTTCAGGTATTGGTCGTATTGCCGCTTTTTATACCATGCAAATGTAAAAGCGCCGAGTATCGGGACTGTGGCCAGCCCTTTTAACAGATCTCTTCTCTTCATCGTTGTTTGAATATAAAACGGTCGAGGCCAATGTGCCTGCTGCTGGGAAAAACGAATAGCACGGCCAGCGCGATCATCTCCACCAGGTTCTTGTCGACCAGCAGGTAACTCCCTTCGGTCGGGACGGCATAGCTTATCCCGATGAAGGGCGGATGCGACAGGTAATAGGTCATTAGCAACAGGATACCGAAAACACTTGATGCCCGGGATAAAAGCCCGAGCATGAGGCTGAGGCCGATCAGTACCAGCGCCCAGATATTCAGCTGGTCGACAATGGCCAGCGATACGGGATCTTCGGCCATGGACCGGAAGAATGAACCCATAAACCCTCCCGAGTCAAGCAGATATGCCGCACTGCTCCAGTCGGGATTAAACAGCTTGACAAGCCCTTCATAGAGGAAATGCCAGCCGATGGCCACCCTGAGCAGGACCAGCCAGGTAATTTGAGCCTTACTGTATTTCATCATCATCCTTGTTGATTTCCCTGATATAAATATCTTTCCAGCGGACCCTGATCCCGCCGCCATCGTGGATCTGAAGGGCTACCGATCCGGTGGCAGCACCGATCTTTTCATCCCTGAGGTCGGTCATGAGCCGGCCGTTGAGCCAGGTCATGACCCGGTCGCCCTCCACGCGGATCACCAGGTCGTTCCACTGGCCCTCCTTCAGGATATCTTCCTTTTCTTCGGAGATCTCATACAGCCATCCACGACCGTACGATTCGTAAATGCCACCGGTGTTGTTGCCCGGAGGGGCTACCTCCACCTGCCATCCGCTGACCGTCGTACCTTCGACGGATGAACGAAAGAACACCCCCGAATTGCCATCGGATTCCTGCAGGAACTTGAGCCGAAGGATGAAATCACGGTACGTTTTCTCCGTCGACAAATAACCATATTGTTTGTCCTCACCGCTTTCACATACCAGTTCACCCTTGTCGACAAACCATTTCTCCGTGCCATGGATCTTCCAGCCTTCCAGGTCCCTGCCGTTGAATATGAGATCGCCCCTGTCGGTCAGGTCACTGATCATGATGTTGCGGAAGGCAACAGGGCTGCCATGATCCTGCAGCCCGACATGGCCGTACAGGGCAAGTCCGTAATCAGGATAATCCTTCCACTTTGAGGTTCCGACAAGTTCTTTCCAGTCATCGGTCCAGAGTTCATATTCCACGACCTGCTGCCCGTTAAGCCAGTGGACGACTTTTCCGTCTTTGACCCTGATGGCCGAATGGTTCCATTCACCGGCAGGGTGCAGTTTCTTACTGTTAGTGTCGGCGGGATGCATGGCGTAGTTGGCCCCGCACTGTTGCCAGTCTTCGAGCGGGTATGCAAAGCCGATATCGTCGATGAGCTGGTATTCGGGACCAGTGGCATAAACCGCGGGATAGTCGCCTTCCACCACGTGGAAGAATATGCCGCTGTTGCCCCCTTCCGAGATGCGCCATTCGAGCGAGAGCTCAAAATCCTCGAACGTTTCCCTGCTGATGATGTCGCCGCCCAGGTCACCGCCCTGTCCGGAAGTATACAGCAGGCTGTCAGAAACAGTCCATCCCTGGGGAAGGGAATCCTGCCCGAAGCCTCTCCAGGCATCCGTACTGCTGCCGTCGAACAGTATCACACTTCCGGACACCCCCTGGCATTCACTGCCTGGCCCGGACTTTCCGGTATCACAGGAAAACACAATGATCAGTGGCATAACAAGAATGATGATCCTGGGAATTGTCGACAAATATTGATTGAGCATGGCCTTTAGGTTTATCAGCCGGTAAATTTAAAAAAGATGCTACCCAAAACAAAAGGAATGTCATTATTATGAAGCATTTCAAGTCAATAAAAATTGGAATATTGAAAATTAATATATATTTTTATGCTCATGAAGTATTAACCAACCCCTAATCCTATGAAAAATTTTGTACGCTTAATCCTTATGATGGTCATTTCTTTTATGATGGCCATTACAGTGAACGGTCAGACCATCCTTTGTGTCGACCGTGATTTCGATGACTCAGCCGGTGTTTTCACCGACACCTGGCCGATGATCCAGAGTGCCCTCGATGCTATGGGATACACCTATGATTACTGGGAAGTGATCAATTTCGAGGACAATGGCCCGGATGCCAACTATATGGGAAGTTATGATGCGGTGATCTGGTTTACCGGTGAGGCCTGGACCGACGGTGCCACCATGGGCCCCGAAGATGAGTTCAACCTTGTACTTTATATGGCCTTTGGCGGGAAACTGTTCATGAATGCCCAGGACTGGCTGTATGACCGCTATACCACTTACGGTACCTTCAGTGAAGGGGAGTTCCCTTACGACAACCTTGGCATCATTGAAGTTGTTCAGGATGTTTACCACATTGAGCCGGAAGACCCAAGTGCCATTGCCGACTCTGCACAGTTCTACGGATCTCCGGGGTCGCTGGCCGAAGGCCTGGTCTTCCCGGTTATTGACATCTTTACGATAGATGAGGACGAGGGGCTCTATGGCGACAGCATTGCCCAGCACATGGGCCAGAACCTGCTCTCGATCCAGCAGCCCTATAACTCACCGGGCCCTGCAGCCATTCAGTATGAAACGGCTGCCTTCAGGTCGGTATTCTCCACCATCGATATTGCCGCTATCAAAGATACCATTGCCAGGAATGTATTTCTCGACCGCATTCTCGACTGGTTGATTTACGGCCCTACTGGTGTGAGCGAAATGAACACAGGGGATGTTGAACTGGTCATCAGGCCAAACCCTGTATCCGAATTCGTAGAGATCGGCATGATCGACATAATGGAAGAAGTATCGATCTACAACAACCAGGGGCAACTGGTACGCCATGAAGAAGTGAACAAGCCGGGCGTCAGGATGGACCTGGGCAGCCTCACACCGGGCATGTATATCGTAAAGGTGAAAACCGGCCAGGGTATGGTCACCAGCAAATTGCTAAAAAAGTAATACCATGAAGATCTGTGTGAAGCTGGCAAAATTTGCCGGCATGGTCCTCGGGACCATAGCCGCCGTGCTGGTACTGCTCGGCGTGATCGGGTATATCCTCTGGTATTTCAACGGGTCGGCATTCCTTAATGTGGCTAACTTCTGGAATTACCTGTATGCATCCATACCCTTTACACTGCTTGCCATTTGTTGCTCAGTCTTTATCATTGCCGCTGGTAAAAAGGAGTAACACCTGATTTAACGGCTTAAAAGGTTCCGTTTCCGTGAATGGGAACGGTCATGCATATGTTGAATCAGGAAAGAACAACCGGATGTTGATCCATCCGGTTGTTTTGTTGATACACCTTTCCTTCAATGAAAAAGAGGTATTATCTTGGCGGGTAACGACCACATCTGTATTTTTGTCATCCTAATCATCAATACCGTGACCATGAAATCCAGGAATATCATCCTTTCCACGGGCCTGCTTTTGCCGGCCATTATCCTTGCATTGCTTACCATGGATGCTCCCGTCGATAATCCGCGTAATGCCTATGAGCAGTATCTGCTACAGAAATTCGACGAGATTCCCGAAGACATTGTGCAGGAAGCCGATGGGAAGAACCGTCCCGACAGGCCGGATCTTGCCGCAATGCAGAATTTTATCAGTATCATGGATCCGGCCCTCGGGGCAGTGCCTACCGGGCGGCTCAGGGTTGCCTGGGAACAGAGTCGCATGATGGAAGCAAGCATGCTCAGGGAAGGCAATGGACTGTTCTGGTCGACCGCCGGATCGAACATGGGCGGAAGGACGAGGGCCATCATGTACGATCCCAACGATGCTTCGGGAAACAGGGTATGGGCCGGGGCTGTCACAGGCGGCCTGTGGGTCAACGACGACATCACCGATGATATGAACCCCTGGGTTCCCGTCGATGATCTTATGCCGAACCTGTCGGTGAGCTGTATCGTCAGCGATCCGAACAACCCCCAGGTTTTTTATGCAGGCACCGGAGAGGCCGAAACGGCCAGGGTCATCTACCGGGAATCCTCCGGTGTGGGAATGGGAATCCTGAAATCGGCCGATGGGGGAGCCAGCTGGGATTTTCTGCCGGCAACGGAAGGATTTAAATATGTGACTGATATCCAGGTTCGTGACGAAAACGGCATCAGCGTGATCTATGCCGGAGTTGCCTCCGGATTCTACAAAGGAGTTAACCAGGGCAGCCAGCCCGGCAACGGGCTTTTCAGGTCTGCAGATGGCGGGCTGAACTGGGAACAGGTACTGCCTGACATACCGGGCCTGGATGAACCCTATGCCGTGTCCGACATCAGAATTCAGGGCGACGGGCGCATTTATGTGGGCAGCATGGAAACCCCAGAGCTGCAAGGCGGAGGGACCATACTCTATTCTGATGAAGGTACCACGGGATCATGGACCGTTTACGAGGAGGTGAAGCTGCTCATTGAGGCACAAACCACCGAAAATATCCCCGGCAGGGTGATCCTGGCCATAGCCCCTTCAGACACGGCGGTGGTGTATGCCCTCTTCGCCGTTGGTTACGACGACGGATTTGTCTATTACAAGGGACGATATATCTATAAGACCAGCGACCATGGACAGACATGGGAGGCCATAAACCTTCCCGACTGGGATTATGCCACCCTGGCCTGGCATGCGCTCACGGGTGCCGTGGATCCTTCGGATCCCGACCACCTGTATGTGGGCGGGCTCGACGTCTGGTCGACCTTCAACTCCGGGAATTCCTGGATTCATCAGTCGGACTGGGCATTGATGTACTATGGTGGCGGCGACGACTATGTGCATGCCGACCAGCATGTGCAACTGTACAAGGAAGGCTCGGATGAGGAAATGCTCTTTGGCAGCGATGGCGGTATTTTCTATACGGCCAATGCATCCTCCTCCAACCCGGTATTCGAGGAGAAGAACCGTAATTTCAGCACCCTTCAGTTCTATACCTGTGCCATTTCACCGTTGCCGGGCGACGACCGCTATATCGGCGGCCTGCAGGATAACGGTACGCTCTACTACCAGGGTTCACCGCTCGACATCAATGACATGATTGACGGGGGCGACGGGGCAGCATGCTTCTGGGATGCAAACGAACCGGAGATCTTCATCACTTCTATATATTACAACAGGTATACGGTCTTCGTGAATGGTTATCCTTACCAGAGTGCAGGAGAATACAGCGGTACTTTTGTCTGCCCGGCCGATTACGATTATAAGCTGAATAAGCTGTATGCCAACGCCTGCAGCTTCTTCGGATACCGGGCCGACCAGCTGCTGAGGGTATCGTCCATTCCTAACAATCCGTGGGAGACCTATATATCCCTGGGTACCGGCTCTCAAACACCCTTTACGCATGTAAAATATTCGCCATGGTCACCGGAAGGGACCACAACCCTGTTTGTCGGCGGACAGACCGGCCGGCTCTTCAGGGTTGAAAATGCCCAGGCAACACCCGTGGTGACCGAGATCACGGGTGATGATTTCCCGGCAGCCTCTATCTCGTGCGTGGCTATCGGGGGCTCGGAAGATACCCTGCTGGTCACCTTTTCGAACTACGGGGTGACATCGGTCTGGCAGACCTACGACGGGGGAACCACCTGGTCCGACATCGAGGGGAACCTGCCCGACATACCGGTGCGCTGGGCCCTGTATCACCCTGATGATGCCAGGCAGGCCATGCTGGCCACCGAGCTGGGCATATGGACATGCAACCATGTCCACCTGTCGTCGCC
>JAXGTH010000111.1:0-9131 GCA_040775045.1 Bacteroidales bacterium | reverse complement strand
GTTAACGACGACGGGATCTTCACGATCGGAACCTTTTACGGGAATACGGTCATGGGAACGGAAACCTATAGCAGCATGGGCAGCAAGGACATCTATGTGGCCCGTTACGGCACCGAAGGGAACTTTCTCTGGGCAAAGCATATCGGCAGTCCGAAGACTGATTACATCAATGCCGTGGATACCGATCCTTTTGGCAATATGATCATCACGGGGCATTATTATGATTCCATATCTTTCGGTGATACCATGCTTTATGCTGCCGGTGGCTCCGACATCTTCCTGGCCAAGTACGATGCATCCGGTAACCGTATGTGGATCCGCCAGGCCGGTGGCTCGTCGAGCGACCTGTCATACAGCATATCCTGCGACACGGACGGCAACATTGTTTTTACCGGTTCTTACTTTTTCGATATCATGATCGGCGATACTTTGCTGACCACCGACAATCCCACCGGGGTGTTCATGGCAAAACTTGATCATGAAGGGATGTTACAATATGCAATGCAAGTCGATGGCAATGAACTCAGTGCTGAATCCTTTGCAGCTTTCGACGGACAGGGCAATATCTATTTTACGGGGAATTTTGCCGGGCAGGCCAATTTTGGCCCTTACAGCTTTGATGCCGGGGCATTCAATGTGGATGTTTTCGTAACCAAATATTCAGGAGCAGGGACATTACTCTGGGCCGATCACGGACAGGGAGCAGGCAGCGACCAGCTGATCTCGATGTCGGTCGGGCCGCTCAACGATCTTTACATCACCGGGCATTATCTCGATGATATCCATTTCAGCGACCTGACGCTGCAATACACCCTCTGTTGCGGCTCCACAGAAATATTCATTGTCCATTATACGGAAGATGGCACTCCCGACTGGGGTGAACAGGTCTCGGGCGAAAGGGGCATGGTTGAAAGCATGTGCAAGAATGCCGACGACCAACTTTTCATCTCGGGCATGTTCCAGTTCGAGCTTGCATTTGGCAGCGACACCATCACCAGTGCACAGAATTACAGCAACTTCCTTGCGGGAATGGCTACAGGAACAGTAACCGGGACAACAGCATACAGCGCCCCTGAGCGTAGCTTGAAGGCCTATCCCGTACCGGCAAATGATCATATCTTTATTGAATTCCCGGTAGATGGCGGTTCCGCAACATATCACCTGATCGATATGTACGGGCGTTTACTGCTCAGCGGGAAGACAACGGAAACAGGCAGGATCGACCTTTCATCCATCCCCGCCGGGCAGTATTTACTGCGCCTGAGCGATCCTGCCACCGGGCACTCTGAGGGTACACTCATCCTGAAACAATAAAAGGTCACCATCCATTGCTCAACTTCAGTAGGAGAAAGGCAGGAGCAGGAACACCCCGATATCCCATACCGTATGGCTCACCACGTTGATGAGCATGCTGCGGTAACGCAGGTAAAGCCATCCCCAGAAGATCCCGCAAACCAGGGCAGCAAGGACCAGTACCATATTGCCGGTGGCGATGTGCACGACGGTATACAGTACGGTTGCCACGACAAATCCGGTCCATTTTCCGTACCGGTCGCCCAGCTTACGTTGCAGGTACCCCCGCCAGAAAAGTTCTTCGCCGGGGCCGATGATCAGCAGCATGAGCAGCCCGATACGTAATGGATGAGCATCCTGCCTGAAGGAATACACATTCTGAATGCCCTCACCGGCCCTTTCAAACAGAAACCTGATAAAAATATTGCCAAGATAGAATACCAGGAACAGGACTACCGCCGCCAGAATGCCGATCAGCAGTTTACGCGGGACATGTTCCCCGAGGTCCCTTCGGATCTCCCGGGCATTCTCCCTGTCGAGGATGAAGACCAGGAAAAGCAGGACGAGGAGGTTGCTGCTCATCCAGTACCAGAAGTCGAATCCCCCGGCCTGCTTGAAGATGAACATCACGGTAAACAGGGCCAAAGCAAAAAGGGTAACCCACCACAGTTGGCTACCCTTAGTTTTTTCTTTTGAAAAGTTATTTGTCATATCCAGATCCTGATCACAGCCTCAAGCACGAGGGCGATGGTACAGAGCAGCCCGAACACCAGGTTGAACTGGGCCGTTGCACCGTCGAGGGCAACAAAATCGATGGGATTTTTAGGTTCTTTCCGGTTGAGGGCTTTCTGCCAGAGTTTCAGGGCCATGGGGAGTGAAAGGATCACGATCGCAAATGTGAAGGGCATGAAGGTTAGCTCAGGAAAGGCGAAGTACGGAATGAGGATCAGGGCCAGGATCACGAAAAAAGGCCCGAAGATCAGGTAGCCGTAATACCGCAGCGAAGCCCTGTCGCCAAGCATGGAGGCTATGGTATGTATATTGCCTTCACGGTCGGATTTGATGTCGCGCCAGTTGTTGGCATGGAGGATACCGATCACCAGCATCGACATGGGCAGTGCCCATATCACGGGGATCCACGAGAAGGTCCCTGTCTGTACGAACCATGCCCCAAGGGCTCCGAGGGTACCGAAATTCAGGAATACCGCCAGGTCGCCAAGGGCATGATATTTCAATGCCACTTTCCCGCCAAGCGAATAAATGATGCCGATGATGACACCCGGGACACCTATGAGCAGAAGCATGGGATCGGTCAGGAATGCCAGCAGGAAACCGAAGGCAGTGCCCACGATAAAGAGGATACTGCTCGCAATCCTTGCCTCCCTTATGGAGATCAGCCTCCTGACAACCCCTCCGCTGACCGGAGCAGGAACCTTGTCGAGGCCTTTCTTATAGTCGATGATGTCGTTTAAAACGTTCGCCCCGGCATGCAGGAAGACCATGCCGAAGAATGCCAGCAGGAAATACCATATGTTGAACACCCCGCCCCCGTATACATAGGCCAGCACGGTACCGAACACCACGGGCATGGTCGAGGCCGGGAAAGAAAATGGCCGCAGGGATATCCACCATTTCCTGAAAAAAGTGATCTTTTGTTCTTCTGTCATTGCGTAAGAGTATGTTTACAGTTGTTTAACAACTGAGGCCATCAAAAGTTTATGGCCCTGCAAGTTTACGAAAAAAAACTTCCCGCCTGACCATCCTCATTGAAAATCACCGGAATACTGCATCCCCTGTTATCCGGAACGATTCTAAATTTTATTAAATTACATTGATTCGCGAACAATATATAGAAATCCGTTATATTTGCTCCGATTCAAAACAGGAAGCCTTATGGCAAGAATTCTCTTCAATATCACCATCGTGCCCTGCCAGGGGTAATGTCCGGATATTCTTCCTGAACCCGAATCAATTCCCCTTATGACAGATCACAACAGGAGCTATTCCTGTGTATTTATTTTTTCATTAAACCATTAATAACATGAAAACAAAAAGGATCACCATTCTCTGTGCGGTGCCAATCTCCACCGCCCTTTTCCCGTTTGCCGGGTCACCGGTCAGGAACAGAAATAAACTGAGGGTTCAACATTTCAAACGAAAACCATATGAATAAGCAAATTTATACCCCTACATATCTATCTTCGCAAAACAATTCCAAGACCAGTGAGTTGAAACAACTTTTTCGCGATATCTGGGAATCGGTCAGCGGCACCGAAATGGACTTCACCACCGGTAAGCTGGGAAGGGCCATCCTTTTGCTTTCCGTGCCCATGGTATTGGAAATGCTTATGGAATCGATCTTTGCGGTGGTCGACATCTTCTTTGTTTCCAGGCTGGGGCCCGATGCCGTTGCCACGGTGGGGATCACCGAATCGCTGATCACCGTAGTTTATGCCATAGGAATCGGGCTGAGTATGGCCACAACGGCACTCGTTTCCCGAAGGATAGGCGAAAAGAAACCGGATAAGGCGGCAGAAGCGGCCTTCCAGGCGATGGCCACAGGTTTTGGTATTTCCCTGTTGATTGCCTGGACAGGATGGTTCTTTGCCACCGACCTGCTGATGCTCATGGGCTTATCGGCCGATGTTGCTGCCGAGATGTCGGGTTATACGGCATGGATGCTGGGAGGCAACACGGTGATCATGCTGTTGTTCATCATCAATGCCGTATTCAGGAGTGCCGGCGATGCCGCCATCTCCATGCGGGTGCTGATCATCGCCAACACACTGAATATCATCCTCGATCCATGCCTGATCTTCGGGCTGGGCCCTTTCCCAGAACTCGGTGTGACGGGTGCGGCGGTGGCCACCAACATCGGAAGGGGTATCGCCGTGGTCTACCAGGTATACCTGCTTTTCGGGCGCAGGCACCGCATCGGGTTGGACAGGAAAAGCCTTAAGCTGAACATCAGGGTGGTCAGGGATATCCTTCGCATCTCGGCCGGCGGCTTTATGCAAAACCTAATCGCCACTGCCAGCTGGATATGGATGGTCAGGATACTCTCGGTCTTCGGCAACGAAGTGCTGGCCGGTTATACCATCGCCATACGCATCGTGGTCTTCACCCTGCTGCCTTCATGGGGGATAAGCAACGCTGCTGCGACGCTGGTGGGACAGAACCTGGGCGCCGACCAGCCTGACAGGGCCGAGCGCTCGGTATGGGTCACTGCCCTGGTCAACATGGTACTTTTAGGCAGCCTGGGTACCATCTTTGTGATCTGGCCGGAATACTTCATCGGCCTTTTCATTACCGATCATGGGGTGATCTCTTCCGGGGCCGTCGGCCTCCGCATCATCAGCTTCGGGTTCATCGCCTACGGACTGGGGATGGTGATGATACAAGCCTTCAATGGTGCCGGCGACACCAGTACGCCTACCTGGATCAACTTCTTTGCTTTCTGGCTCCTGGAAACGCCTCTGGCCTATACCCTGGCGCTGGCCATGGGCTTCAGGGAGTATGGCGTGTATTTCGCCATCCTCAGCGCCGAAACGGTGATGACGATCCTTGCGGTGATGTTGTTCAGGCGTGGGAGGTGGAAGATGAAGAAGGTTTAGGAGGGTTGCCAACCTTATTAGGGTTGGCAACCCTGATTTTTTCTTAATTTTATCCAGCAATCAAAATACCACCTATGACAAACCGCAGAAACTTCCTAAAAGGTGCCGCAGCCGGACTGGCAGGGCTCGGCATCGCCCTTCCGGGCCTGGCCAGCATCGGCAAAGAGATCGAATCCCACCTGTCGACACCTGTTCCAAAACCCGGGCAGAAAAGCGTGATGGGCCTGCGCACCGAGCCCCTGGAAACCGTCCGCATCGGTCTAATCGGGCTCGGCATGCGCGGCATGGGTGCCGTGGAAAGGCTCTTACAGGTCGAAGGTGTGCAGATCACCGCCGTCTGCGACATCCTGCCCGACCGCGTCAGCAAGGCACGGCAGATCGTAAGCGCTGCCGGGAGACCCGAACCGGCAGGTTACGGAGACACGGAAGACGACTGGAAGGAATTGTGTGAACGCGACGACGTTGACCTGGTTTATGCCTGCACACCCTGGCGTTACCATACGCCTAATGCCGTATATGCCATGCAGCAGGGCAAGCATGCAGCCATCGAGGTGCCTGCAGCCATGACCATCGACGAATGCTGGCAACTGGTCGATACGGCAGAGCAAACACAACGCCACTGCATGATGCTCGAGAACTGCTGCTATGATTTCTTTGAACTCGCCACCCTCAACATGGCCAGGAACGGCATCTTCGGCGACATCATGCACGCGGAATGCGCCTACATCCACGACCTGCGCTGGCTGAAATTCGAAAAGGAGAACGGGTACCAGGGCATGTGGCGCCTGCAATGGAGCAAGACCCATACCGGTAACCTCTATCCTACCCACGGCCTGGGCCCGGTGGCACAGATCATGGGCATCAACAGGGGCGACAACTTCGATTACCTGACCTCGATGTCGACCGACCAGGAGGGGATGACGCTGTATGCTGAGAAAACCTTCGGAAAGGATTCGCCGCAGGCGAGGCAGCATTATGAGCTGGGCGACATGAGCACCACGCTCATCCGAACAAATAATGGCAAGACCATCATGGTGCAGCACGATACCACCAGCCCGCGACCATACAGCCGCATCCACCTGCTCAGCGGCACCAGGGGCATTGCACAGAAATGGCCCGACAGGCGTATTGCGCTGGAACCCGATGCCCACTCATGGCTCGATGCTGCTGAGTTCGACAGTCTGATCAACGAATACGAGCACCCGCTGGCCAGGAAAGTCGGGGAGAAAGCCCGCGAGGTGGGCGGCCACGGGGGTATGGACTTCATCATGGACTGGCGGCTCATCCAGTGCCTGCGCGAAGGGTTGCCCCTCGACCAGGATGTGTACGATGCAGCAGCATGGTCGTCGATTGTGGAACTGAGCGAAATATCGGCAAGGGACAGGAGCAATTCGGTAAAAGTGCCGGACTTCACCCGTGGGGTATGGAAGGAAACCAAGCCATTGGGGATCGTACAGTAAGTGTATGAATTAAAGAAAGGGATTCAGAAAAGCAGATCGGACAATAATTTCAGTTCTTCCATCCGGTCCCCGGGCAGGACCAGGTGATGGTTGCCCAGGGGGCGCGATTTCAGCTCTTCCAGGGCTTTATCTTCCATGACAATACGAAGCTGTGTTCGGCATGCCTCTCGCTCATATGGTCCTTCCACAACCCTGCCGTTTGCATAAAAAAGTTTATCGAGCCTGTTGCCCAGCCTGAAAATAGTGACCTCTGAAGCATCAAGGCTGCCCTTCACCGCAGTTCCCTGCCCCGTTTCATAATGGGTATCCACCTCATATCCCTTAAGTATATTTGCCGGGGCCGTACAGTGCGCAAGCAGGACCTCTTTGCCCTTAATCCCCGCCACATTGGCCATCCAGGGAATGGCACCCATAACCTCCTGCGCAAGCATCATCCCGACGATGCTGCACAGATCCCCTTCACAACCCGCAGGGATACCCAGGTCGTTGAAGTACGAGAGGCCCAGGCAGGCCGTGACCCCGTGGTCCTGCACCAGGGAGAAACATTCAACCGTGATCGCATCCAGGCGTTGCCGCTGTAGCAGGGCCTTCAGCATGCTTTCAACCCTGCCTGCATCCGCAACATTAAGTTTCGCACCCTGACTGTATTTGCGCAGAAAGTCCTGTTCAGGTTCATGATCTCTGTAGTTGCCTGCATCCTGCCAGGGGATCCCTATCAGTGCTATGCCAAGTTTTTCCTTCAGCAGGGCGCCATCGATGGTCGAGGCCACCAGCCAGTCCGAAACCTCCCCCAGCAGGCCCAGCCTCTTTCCCCTGAGCCTGTCAAGGCCCCGGATGATGGAAAGGTATTTCCCAAACAAGATATTATCATGCTCATCATCCAGCGACAGCAGCACATTGCGGTAACCCTGCTGCAGGCTGTACGCTTTAACCTCCATGGCTGAGGCGAAGGCGTTCGATCTGCCGTGGGCGACCAGCAACTGGAACTTCGAAGCATCGAGCAGGCGCAGGGCGGCCGCCTCCGAGCCTCCCGTCAGGAAGAAGATGATGCGCGGGTGTTCCTCCGTGAGAACGGAAGCAATCCCATGATCCGTCTTCATTTGTGCAACGGCATCCTGATGGATCTTCTCCCCGGCACCCCGGTGGGCAACGGTCTGCAGGCTTATATTTTGCATGTGCAGGTTTTTCGGTAAAAATATTAAAATCATACCAACCGTCAAAGCAGGCCGTTATTATCCATATCAATCGCTTCGCTTTATATCTTTGCATCGCATGGCCACGAAAAAGAAAAAGACAAGTCACGGGGGCAGGAAAAGCTCCCGAAGCCGGAAAGGCAGGGGAAAAAGGAAATGCCCGGGCATCAGACGAAGACTTCTAATCCTGGTTCTTTGGTTGTTCGGTGTCGGGATATTCCTTGCATCCATGCTTGTACTGCTGGTATGGCTGGGGGCCTTTGGCCGGCTCCCTGAAGAAGCCGAACTGAAGGATGTGAAGCAAAGCAATGCTTCCCTCGTATTTTCCTCCGACGGCACGCTCATGGGCAAGTATTACCGGGTGAACCGGGAGAGCATCACCAATGAGGCCATCTCCCCTTATGTCAGGCAGGCGCTCATCGCCACCGAGGACAACCGTTTCTTTGAACACCACGGGGTGGATGTGATGAGCCTGGCCAGGGTGTTCGTGAAATCCATGCTGATGGGCGACAGGGACCAGGGCGGTGGCAGCACCATCAGCCAGCAACTGGCCAAAAACCTGTATGGACGCAAGGACCATGGCTTCCTCAGCCTGCCGGTGAACAAACTCAGGGAGATGTTCATCGCCAAGCGGCTCGAAGATGTATACAGCAAGGAGGAGATCCTCAACATGTACCTCAACACGGTGTCGTTCGGAGAGAATGTTTATGGCATTGAGGCTGCAGCCCGAAGATTTTTCAGCAAACCCTCGGCCGACCTGAGCATTCCCGAGTCAGCCACACTTATCGGCATGCTGGCCGCCAACACCCTCTACAACCCGCGACTGAACCCTGAAAAGGCGATGAAAAGGAGGAATACGGTGCTTTCGCGCATGCACACGCAGGGATTCATCAGCCAGGACCAGGCCGGGCGCTTCAGCAGCGAACCCATAAGGCTGAAATACCAGCTGATGGATGCCAGCAGTGGCATCGCCCCCTATTTCAGGCAGCATATCCGGCAGGAGATCCTTCGGATCCTGGGTGACCGCTACGACCTTGAATCCGGCGGCCTGCGCATATACACCACCATCGATGCCGATCTCCAATCCTACGCCGACGAAGCCATCGCCCGGCACATGCAGTCGCTGCAGAAGGAGTTCGACCGGCACTGGAAAGGGCGGGAACCCTGGGAAGGGCAGCCCGGAACTTATGAACAGGTGCTGAGAAACTCCGGTGTATATCAAAAATACGCTGCAAAAGGCTTATCAAACAGTCAGATCCTCGACAGCCTCTCCGTCCCGCATAAGAGGCAGATCCTCATACCCGGCGGGGAGCAGGTCATGGAGATCAGCAGCATCGACAGCCTGAAGCACTACCTGAAGATGCTGAATACCGGGTTCATCGCCATTGATGCCAAAACCGGTGCCATCCTCGCCTGGACAGGTGGCATCAGCTTCCAGTACCTGCCCTACGACCATGTGTTGTCGAAGCGACAGGCCGGCTCCACCTTCAAGCCTTTTGTGTACGCTGCCGCCCTGCTCGGAGGCACGGAACCCTGCAGCTTCTTCCTCAACGAGCAACGCACTTACGAGG
>JAXGTH010000110.1:0-9226 GCA_040775045.1 Bacteroidales bacterium | reverse complement strand
TGATGGCGGCGGCCATGGAATTATAAATATTGTGCTTTCCCTGTAATGCTAAACTTTCAAGAGTCATTTGCTGTGGTATTGATTGAATATTTATAATGATGTCGTTGTTTTCAAGATATGCCCCCTCACCGTCGATCATCGTTTTTATGGAGAAGGGGATGAGCTTCGGGACCGTGGTTTCCCTGCCCAGACGGTCAGCGATGACAGGGTCGTCGGCGCAGTACACCAGGGCATCATCGCTCCTCATGTTCCGGATGATCCTGAACTTTGACCCGGCATAGGCTTCGAAGGAGTTCCCGTAGCGGTCGAGATGGTCGGGGGTGATGTTCAGCAATACGGCGATGTCGGCCCTGAAGTCGAACATCCCGTCGAGCTGGAAACTGCTGATCTCAAGCACGAAATAATCGTGGTCCTGTTTCGCCAGTTCCCATGCAAAACTGTTCCCCACATTGCCGGCCACCGCTACGTCGAGTCCTGCGGTTGCCAGGATGTGGTGGGTGAGCAGGGTGGTGGTGGTCTTTCCGTTAGATCCCGTGATGCAGACCATTTTGGCCCGGCTGTGCCTCCATGCGAACTCGATCTCTGAGATCACCGGTACCCCTTTTCCCCTGAGTTCCGCGACCAGCGGTGCATCCTCAGGTATACCGGGGCTTTTGATCACCTCCTGTGCCCTTAATATGCGCCGGACGGAATGCTTCCCTTCTTCATAATCAATGTCAAACTGTGAAAGAACGTCTTTGTATTTGTCTTTTATCCTGTTATTGTCGGATACGAAAACATCATAGCCCTTCGTCCTGGCGAGCACTGCCGCTCCCACTCCGCTTTCCCCCCCTCCGAGGATGATGATGTTTCCGGTTCCCATTCAAATTATCTAAGTTTTAGGGTGATGATCGTGAATATGGCCAGCATGATCCCCACGATCATGAACCGCTGGACGATCTTCGGTTCGGCATATCCTTTCATCTGGTAATGGTGGTGCAGGGGCGACATTCTGAAGATGCGCCTTCCGGCACCGAATTTCTTCCTGGTGTATTTGAAATATCCCACCTGCATGATCACCGACAGGCTCTCCACCAGGAATATCCCGCAAAGGATGGGTATGAGCAGCTCTTTCCTGATCAGGATGGCAAATACTGCAATGATCCCGCCTATGGCGAGGCTTCCCGTATCGCCCATAAATACCTGGGCAGGGTAGGAGTTGTACCAGAGGAAACCGATACATGCTCCCACAAAGGCGCTGATAAAGATGGTGAGCTCCCCGGTGTCGGGGATATACATGATGTTGAGGTAGTCGGCAAAGATGATGTTGCCCGATACCCATGCCAGCACGGCAAGGGTGGCCCCGATGATGGCGGAGGTACCCGTAGCCAGGCCGTCCATGCCATCGGTGAGGTTGGCACCGTTCGACACTGCCGTGATGATCAGGATGACGATGGGGACGAAGATGAGCCAGGCCCAGTCGCCCGCCCCCCTGCCGATCCATGAAATAAAGATCTTGTAGTCAAGCTCGTTATTCTTGAAAAAGGGAATAGTGGTCTTTTGCGATTTCACCGGCTCTTCGTGGAAGAGGGCCAAGGGCTTGCCCTGGGCCTTCATCTCCTCGATGGACACCGGATCGGTGATCTTTTCACGGATCACGATATTTTCGTTGAAATACATGGTGAGGCCGACCACCAGCCCCAGGATGATCTGCCCCATGACCTTGTACCTGCCGGGGAGGCCCTTCTTGCTTTTCCTGAATACCTTGATGTAATCGTCGGCGAAACCGATCATCCCCAGCCACAGTGTGGTGAAGAGCATCAGGATGATGTAGATGTTATGGAGTTTGGCGAAGAGCAGGGTCGGGATCACCACGGCGGTGAGGATGATCAGTCCGCCCATGGTAGGGGTGCCTTCCTTGGCCATCTGGCCCTCCAGGCCCAGGTCGCGTATGGTCTCACCCACCTGCCTTCTGTTCAGGTAACGGATCCAACGCTTTCCGAACAGCAGGCTGATGACCAGGGAGGTGATCACGGCCCCTGCCGCCCTGAAAGAGATATACTGGAACAGTCCCGCACCCGGGAAATCACAGCATTGCTCAAGGTAATCGAACAGATAATAAAACATCTTGCCTATGTTGTTTTTATCAGAATTTCTTCAATGATCTTCTTGTCGTCGAAGGGGTAGCGCACCCCTTTGATCTCCTGGTACTTTTCATGTCCCTTACCGGCCACCAGGATGATGTCGCCGGGCCCGGCCATCGCACATGCTGCCCCGATGGCTTCTTTCCTGCCGGTGATTACCAGCACCTTCCTGCGGTCGACCACCTCCACTCCTTCTTCCATCTGCCTGATGATCTCCGAGGGGTCTTCCGATCGCGGGTTGTCGGAAGTGAGGATCACCTTTGTGCTCATCCTTGCAGCGATCTTACCCATCAGCGGGCGCTTGGTCCTGTCCCTGTCGCCCCCGGCCCCCACCACCGTGATCAGCTCCTCGTTGCCTGTCCTGATCGCGTTGATCGTGGTGAGCACATTCTGCAGGGCATCGGGCGTGTGTGCATAATCGACGATGGCCGTGATGCCATTTTCCGACCTGCTGTATTCAAACCGCCCTTCGGCAGTGTTCAGCCTGCTAAGGAGTGTCAGCACCCTTGCACGGTCCTGTCCCAACAGCATGGCTGTTCCGTAAACCGCCATCATGTTGTAAGCGTTAAACTCGCCGATAAGCCTGATCCAGACTTCCTGCCCGCCTATGTTGAGCAGCAGCCCGTCGAGAAGGTTTTCCACCACCTTGCCCTTGAAGTCGGCTAAGGTTTTGAGCCCGTAAGTTTTCTTTGCCGCTGCGGTATTCTGCAGCATGACCTTGCCGTTACGGTCGTCGGCATTGGAAAGGGCAAAGGCCCCGGAAGGCAGCTGATCGAAAAAGGTTTTCTTGGCATTCAGGTAGCTCCTGAAATCACCGTGGTAATCGAGATGGTCGTGTGTGATGTTGGTGAATATCCCGCCCCGGAAATCAAGACCGGAAATACGCTTCTGCACGATGGCATGGGAACTCACCTCCATGAAGCAGTAGGAGCAGCCGGCATCGGCCATCTCCTTCAGCAGCCGGTTCATCTGTATGGCATCAGGGGTGGTATGGGTGGCGGCCACCTCGAGCCCGTTGATCATATTCCTTACCGTGGAGATCAGCCCGGTGCCATAGCCCAGCTCCATGAAAAGCTGGTACAGCAGGGTGGCCACCGTGGTCTTGCCGTTGGTGCCCGTAACCCCGCACAGCGCCAGTGCCGATGAAGGGTTCGAATAATAGTTCGAAGCCGCGATGCCCAGGGCTTCGTCGCTGTCGTTCACCACCACGTAGGTCACATCATCCATGATATCCGCCGGGAGTTCCTGGCAGATGACTGCCGTGGCACCCTTGTCGACAACCTCATGGATGAAAGCATGGGCGTCGACCGACACTCCTTTGCGGGCCACGAAAAGGGATCCCGGCCCTGCCAGCCTGGAGTCGATGCAGAGTTCCCTGACCCCAATGTCGGTGGAACCATGGACCTCCCTCACCGTGACCTTATACAATATGTCTTTCAGCTTCCTTTCCATGTCATCATCCCTTATCTGAAAGTTTGAGGTTTATCTCCCGTCCCTGCTCAACCCTGCTGCCCGGCGGTACCGACTGGCTGCTCACCCGCCCGTAGCCTTTCACGCTGGCTTTCATGCCAAGCTTTTCAAGAATGTATACCGCATCGCGTGCCGACATCCCCGTAACATTGGGCACCACATCTTCGTTTATGGCCCTTGGCCCGAACCTGATCCCTTCGTCTTCACTGAAGCAGACCACCCACTCCGAGATGTCGCTTTGTGCCGATACCGGTATGCCAAGGTCCCTGCACAGCATATCGAGCTCCTCGTGGTAGCCATACATCATCGGGGGAAGGTTCTTCGCTTCCTCATCGGTTTCAGTTTCCTGGTAGATGTCGAGGTGGGTGGCATAGACCTTGTCGGCGATCTCCCTGAATACCGGTGCCGCCACAGAACCTCCATAATATTTTCCCTGTGCGGGGTTGCTCACCACCACGATACAGGAGTACCTGGGATTATCGGCAGGGAAGTACCCCACAAAGGAAGCATTGTACGTTTTCTTGTCGTATCCGCTGTTTTCCCTCGCGATCTGTGCCGTACCGGTCTTGCCGGCCACCTTGTAATGCGGGTTCTTCAGGTTTTCGGCCGTACCCCTCTCCACAACCCCTTCAAGCAGCGATCTTGCAGAGTCGATGGTGGCCTGTGAACAGATCTTCCTGTTCAGGACCTCTGTTTCAAAGGTTTCGATGATCCTGCCGGCCTGCCTGACCTCCTTCACCAGTATGGGCTTCACCATGATGCCGTTATTGGCGATGGCATTGTATAAGGCCAGGGTTTGCATGGGCGTAATGGTGAGCTCGTAGCCGATCGACATCCACGGAAGACTGGTGCCATACCAGTATTTGGTGCTGTCGGGGTGCTTGATCCCCGGTTTGCCCTCGCCCGGGATCTCAAGACCGAGGGGCTTGTTGATCCCCATGCTGTAAAGCCGGTCAATATACCCGGCCTGGTCGTTCCTGTAGGCCTCCATGGTGATCATCGAGATGCCCACATTCGACGATTTCTCGAAGGCTTCCCTGACGGTGATCCTGCCGTCGCGTACCTTTTTAACATCGCGCATGGTGTGCCCGTGGTATACGATCCATCCGTCGCCGGTATCGATAGTGTCGCGCAGGTCAACCTTTCCGTCTTCCATGAGGGCAAGCATGGTGGCAAGCTTGAAAGTGGATCCGGGCTCAATGGTTTCGGCGATGGCAATGTTGAAGGACTCTACGTACTCACCGGTTTCCTTATCCCTGCGCAGGTTGGCAATGGCCTTGATCTGGCCCGTAGCCGTTTCCATGAGTATGGCGCAGCCCTGGTATGCCTGGTGTTCGATAAGGTGCTGGTGCAGCGCACTTTCGGCCACATCCTGCAGGTTGATGTCGATGGTGGTGATGATGTCCCTTCCGTCGGAAGGCTTGATCTCATCCTTGCCGTAAACGGGTATCCAGTCGCCATTGCTGATCCGGCGCCTGAGCTGCTGCCCGTCGATCCCTTCCAGCACTTCGTTATATGCCCCTTCAAGGCCGACAAAGAGTTTTTGTTCCTTGTTTTCATACCCTATCGTGCGCATGGCCAGATCGTCGAATGGCATTTCCCTCTTGGTCTGCTTGATCACGATCAGCCCCCCCTTGTATTTACCCCTGCGGAGGATCGGGAAGTCGCGAAGTTTCTTTAACTGGGCATAGGTAACCTTCCTTTTCAGCAGGTAATAGCGGTTGCCCGCTTTACGTGCGTCCTCCAGCCCTTTCCTGTACTGGTATTTCGAACGGTCGCCAAAGAGCTTGCTCAGGCAAAGGGCGAGGGAATCGACCTTATCCCTGAAGAGCTGGTCGGGAATAAGGTCGGAGGCCACATCCATCCTGATCTCGAAAACCGGGATGCTGGTGGCCAGCAGGTTGCCGTTTGCATCGTAGATGTTGCCCCGGTTGGCTTCGATACCGAAGAACTCCAGCTCCTGCTCCTGGGCAAGGGCAATGAGTTCCTTGCCTTCGGCAAACTGTATGTATGCAGCCTTGCCGATGATGGCGAGTGCCATGAGGAAGATCCCCAGGTAAACCAGGTAAACGCGCCACAATATGTCTTTCTTGATATCCTCAGTCATGGCCGTTGTCTTTTTTCCTGATCACTTTTACCGGCGGCACGCGGGATTCCTTGATCCCAATGTCGTCGAGCCTGCGGGCAACTTCCGACTGCTGGCTCTGGTTCATCAGCTCCGAGCGGGTGGTGATGAACTCATATCGAAGCTCTTCAAGCGTATCTCTCAGGTCCTGTATCTCACGCTCCTGCTTCTCCGCATAATAGGTGTTGCCGATATAGAACATGGTGAGCACGGCCAGGAAGAGGAAATAGGGCAGCAGCCTGACGGCTTTCTCGCGCGTCAGGAACTTTCCGCCCAGCACATCCCTGAAAGCCTTGACAAAGCCTTTCATGCCCCTTCCGCCTTTTCGGGCCGGGCCCTCTGCCTCCCTGATCCTGTTTACCGGTTTAACCATGTTATGTTTTTTCTCCTATCCTTAGTTTTGCGCTTCTTGCCCTGGGATTTGCTCCTAATTCCTGCCGGCCGGCAAGCAGGGGCTTTTTCGTGACCGCTTTTACCGCGGCCTTGATGTTGCCGTAAAAGTCCTGCTCCTGGCTGCCGTTTATATTGCCGGTCCTGAAAAAGTTCTTCACCATCCTGTCTTCGAGCGAATGGTACGAGATCACCACCATCCTGCCTCCCGGCCGCAACACGTCGAGGCTGCTTTCGAGTAATGTTTCCAGCGACTTCAGTTCCCGGTTCACTTCTATCCTGATGGCCTGGAATACCTGGGCCAGGAATTTGTTCTCCTGCCCGCGGGGGGCCTGGCCGATGACCACCCCCCTGAGGGCTGCCGTGGTATCGATCGGGCCCGCGGCCCTTGCCTTTACGATGGCCCTGGCCAGGCGTGAAGCATGGCGGATCTCACCATATTCACGGAATATCCCCGCCAGCTCCTCTTCGGGATAGCTGTTCACGACACGGGCGGCGGTGAGCGCGGTACGGTGGTCCATCCGCATGTCGAGTGTGCCGTCCTGCCTTGTTGAAAAGCCCCTTTCCGAAACGTCGATCTGGTGCGACGATATCCCAAGGTCGGCCAGTATGCCGTCGCAGGGAATGGCATCGTGGAGCCTCAGGTAATTGCGGATATGACGGTAGTCGGCATTGATGAGCAGGAAGCGGTCGTCGTCAATGATGTTGCCGATGGCGTCGGGATCCCGGTCGAATGCAATGAGCCGCCCCCCGTCCATCTGTTTTAGTATCTCGCGCGAATGCCCGCCCCCGCCAAAGGTGACATCCACATATATGCCGCCCTCCCTCAGCATGAGGCCCTCGATGCATTCTTTTAACATGACAGGTTTATGGTACATCAGTCGATCGGTTCGGTTTCCTTGTCACCCATGACTTCTTCAGCCAGGTCGGCGAATTCATCGGGGTCGTAGTCAACCGCTTTCTCGTATTCCGCTTTGTCCCAGATTTCGATCTTATTCACGACTGAGGCAAGCACGATCTCTTTCCTGATGTTGGCGTAGTTGATGAGGTCCTTCGGGATTAGTAACCTCCCGGTGGAATCAAGTTCGACAGTTTTTACCCCGGCCATGAATTTTCGGATGAAATCAACATTCTTCTTCACGAAGCGGTTGAGCCTGTTGATGCGCCTGCTTTCAAGGTCCCATTCCTCCATAGGGTAGAGTTCCAGGCATTTACGAAAAATGCTTCGCTTGATCACGAAGCCTTTTTCGAGACTTGCCTCCAGTTGGTTCTTGAATGCAACCGGAAACATCAGCCTCCCTTTTACATCAACCTTGCACTCGTATGTCCCGATGATATTCGACACGAAAATTCAATTTTGGGTAAAAATATGAAATGATTTACCACTTTTTACCACTTTTTACCACTTTTTTTCAATTCTTGTTACGTATTTTATCAACAATTTGTTAATATGTTAAAACGGTGCCGGGCGCGACATTCCGGGGAGGAGTGGTGTAAAATGCAAATATTCAGCTTATTGTGACATGTCATGAAAAGGTGTTTCGGGTCATGTTGAAAGCATGTTAAATAGTCGTATTTTTGTTGGAAACAAAGCCGTTGTATCAAGTGAGTGAAGTTAAGCAGACAACTCCCGCCCCGGGAACAGATAAAAAATTCATCGACCTCAAAGAGGTGATCAGGAACAAAAGCCCCAGGCTGGCCCGGTTGCTTCCATGGTTTGTGCTGAATTACCTGAAGAGGATCATCCACGTGGACCAGATCAACGATTTCCTTGCAAGGCACGGTCACAGGAAGGGCCTCGGCTTTGTGGACGCCATCCTGGAGGAGTTCGGGGCAAGGCTGGTCATCATAGGGCAGGAAAACATCCCTGTCACCGGGCGGTACATCCTGGCCTCCAACCATCCGCTTGGCGGGCTCGACGGCATCGCTTTCATGAAGGCGGTGTCGAATGTGAGAAAGGATTTTGTGTTCCCGGTCAACGATATCCTGCTCAACATCGACAACCTTGCCGAATTCTTCATCCCGATCAACAAGCATGGCAGCAATGCCGAGAACATCAGGCTTTTCAACGAGACCTTTGCCTCCGACATGCTGTTGTTGTATTTCCCTGCGGGACTGGTTTCGCGCAAGAAAAAAGGGATCATCAGCGACCTTGAGTGGAAAAAGACCATTATCACCAAGGCCAGGCAGCATAAGCGCGATATCATTCCGGTGTACATGGATGGCAGGAACACGAATTTTTTCTACAACCTGGCAAACCTCAGGACACGCCTCGGCATCAAGGCCAACATCGAGATGCTTTACCTTGTGGATGAAACCTACAAGCAGTTGAACAAGACCATCCACATCGTGGTTGGGGAGCCCATTTCCTGGGAAACTTTCGACAAGAGCAGGCCGGACCTGGAATGGGCTGCCATGGTCAGGGAAGAAGTATATAAACTCAAAGAGAAAAACAATCTGTAGTTATGGAAACGATCATTCCCCCGGTCGACCGTGCCCTGATCGAAAAAGAACTGAACAACGACAGGTTCATCAGGGATACCAACAATGCCCACAACAAGATCTTTGTGATCACTCATCACGATTCGCCCAACACCATGAGGGAGATCGGCAGGCTCAGGGAGATGACCTTCCGTGATGCCGGCGGAGGTACGGGAAAATCGATCGATATCGACCAGTACGACACCGACGAGGTGCCTTTCAAGCAATTGATCGTATGGGACCCCGACGAGCGCGAGATCATCGGAGGTTACCGTTTCATCCATGGCAAGGATATCAGGATCAACGAGGATGGCACCCTGAGGACTCCTACGGGCAAGCTGTTCAGCTTTTCAGAGAAATTCATCAGGGAATACCTGCCGGTCACCGTTGAACTGGGCAGGAGCTTCGTACAGACTTTCTACCAGCCCACGGTGAACCTGCGCCGCGGGATGTACTCGCTCGACAACATCTGGGACGGGCTGGGCGCCATCGTGATCGACAACCCCGACATCAAGTACCTCTTTGGCAAGGTGACCCTTTACCCGCATTACGATGCACTGGCCAAGGACATGTTGTACTATTTCATCGCCAAATACTTTCCCGATAAGGACAAACTGATCGTTCCCAAAGATCCTGT